>NZ_JASFYE010000002.1:0-233132 GCF_030055425.1 Methanothermobacter sp. | reverse complement strand
AGGTGTGAAGATGAAACTTGATGATATAAAAATTTCAAGAGCCATTGTTGAAGGATACATGGAGGAACTCCTGGACTACATGGACATGGACGTTGCGATTGGTGGAGGAGGACCCTCCGGACTTACAGCAGGTTACTACCTTGCAAGGGCGGGCCTGAAGGTTGCCCTCTTTGAGAGAAAACTCTCCATAGGTGGGGGTATGTGGGGCGGCGGTATGATGTTCAACAAGATCGTTGTCCAGGATGAGGGTAAGGAGATCCTGGATGAGTTCGGTGTAAGGTCAAGACCCTACGATGAAGGATACCACGTTGCAGACTCTGTTGAGGCAACATCAACCCTCTGCTCAAGGGCATGCCAGGCGGGACTCAAGATATTCAACCTCATGAGCATAGAGGACGTTATGATCCGTGATGAGGGCATAACTGGTCTTGTGCTTAACTGGAGCTCCGTTGAGATGGCCGGACTCCACGTTGACCCCCTCACCGTGAGGGCAGGGGCTGTTATAGATGCAACCGGCCATGACTGTGAGATAGTGAAGGTGGTGGAGCGGAAGATAGGCCCGAAACTCAACACCCCCGATGGCAGGATACAGGGTGAGAGGTCAATGTGGGCTGATGTGGGTGAGGCCGCCCTCATAGAGAACACCCGTGAGGTCTACCCCAACCTCTATGTGGCGGGTATGGCGAGCAACGCAGTCTACGGGGCCCCACGTATGGGTCCCATATTCGGGGGTATGCTGGTCTCAGGTCGAAGGGTTGCAGAGATGATAATTGAAAAGCTGAGATAATGAGGCCCATCTGCATAACAGGCACCCCCGGTGTTGGTAAGAGTACAGTGGCTGAAATTCTCAGGGATTCCGGTTTCAGTGTCCTCTCTGTGGGTGAACTTGCAATGGAAGAGGGCTTCATCCTTGGAAGGGACCCTGACCGTGGTTACCTTGAGGTGGACATTGAATCCCTCTGCAGCCACGTTAAGGGCCTTGGGGGTGACGATGCCATCCTCGAGGGTCACCTCTCCCATCTCTGTGATTGCTGCAGCATGGTGATAGTGCTGAGGCTCCACCCCCAAATCCTTGAGGGGCGCCTTGAGGCCAGGGGTTACCCTGAGGAGAAGATCGCTGAGAACCTTGAGGCCGAGGCCCTTGACGTCTGCCTGGTGGAGTCGGTTGAGATCCATGGTGATAGGGTCCATGAGGTTGACACAACCGGCAGATCAGCCAGGGAGGTTGCAGGTATCATCATGGATATTATAAGTGGTTCCCGGGTGTGCCAGCCAGGTGGGGTTGACTTCTCAGGATGGCTCCTGGGTGATGGAAAAGCTTTTTAAATATGGAAACACAAACCACTTATAATATTCTTCTTGTGCTTAAGTTACAACACCATCTTAATGTGCAAGATCAGGGATGTTCTATTCCGTTGTGAGAGGTTAAACCTTGAGGAGAGGAAAGAGACCCGGATGGATGCTGAAGATTGCCCGTGAGAGAATAGACATCCTCTTCAGAATGGCTGACAGTGAATTTGCAGCCAACCCGGGGAGATCGCACAGGTACACCGAACTTGCAAGAAACATATCCATGAAGTACCGTGTAAGGATTCCCAGAGAGTGGAGAAGGCGGTTCTGCAGGAGGTGTTACAGCTTCCTCAAACCAGGTTCAAACTGCACCGTCAGGATATCCGGTGGGAAGGTTAATTTTAGGTGTCATGAGTGCGGTCACATCATGAGATTCCCCTACATTCAGGAAAAAAAGGAGAAAAGGAGAAATAAAATTGAGTCTCACACCATCAAAAAAGGAACTGATGAGCCGGTCACTTTCGGCGCTCACAATAAACGTGGGAAAGGCCGGGGTGACTGAAAGTCTCATTGAAGAGGTCAGAAGGCAGTTAAAGGCAAATGAACTTATAAAGGTAAGATTTGCCAGGACAGTGGCCTCAGAAAAAGAAAGCTATATTACCGAGATAGTTGAAAAAACAAATTCTAAGCTCATAGATTTAAGAGGAAATGTGGCAATAATTTTCAAAAAAAGATCTTAGGAGGATAAATATGACTACAGTTTATGATGTGCCAGCAGATCTGCTTATAAATAAGGTTGCCGAGGACCTTAAGAAGGATGGTAAGGTTAAATCCCCTGAGTGGGTTAACTTTGTCAAGACAGGTGTCCACAAGGAAAGAAGGCCCGAGAATCCTGACTGGTGGTATGTGAGGGCAGCTGCCCTTCTTAGGAGGGTCTACATCGACGGGCCTGTGGGTGTTAACAGCCTCAGAACCCACTACGGCGGTAAAAAGGATAGGGGTTCACGGCCAGAAAGGTTCAGAAGGGGAAGCGGTGCAATAATAAGGAGAGCCCTCCAGCAGCTTGAGGAATCAGGCCTCATAACAAAGGAGGATGGCGGGAGAGTCATAACACCTGAAGGCCGTTCATTCCTGGATAAAGCGGCTGCTGAAGTAAAAAAAGAAGTTGAAGGCCTTGAGAATTACTGAAAAACCTGAAGGGGCCTGGGAGGTTTTCTAATTGACAGACCTCGAAGAAATACGTCGCAAAAAAATGCTGGAACTCCAGCAGAGGGCACAGCAGCAGGCAATGGAAACTGAAGCCCAGGAGCAGATGCGTCAGCAGCTTGAAATGCAGAAGAAACAGATAATGATGCAGATACTCACCCCTGAAGCCCGCAGCCGTCTTGCGAATCTGAGGCTTACAAGGCCAGAATTTGTTGAGCAGATAGAACTCCAGCTGATACAGCTGGCCCAGATGGGTCGTGTGAGGTCGAAGATAACAGACGAACAGCTCAAGGAGTTGCTCAAGAGAGTTTCTGGCAAAAAAAGGGAGATAAAGATCAGTAGAAAATGAATGCATGTGTACTCTACAGTGGCGGTAAGGACAGCTCACTGATGGCTGTGATGCTCCAGAGGATGGGGATCCGGGCTGAACTTGTAACTGTGAACTTTGGTGTCTATGATTCCTGGAGACCCGCGTTCATGGCGGCAGATGCACTGGGCTTTAAACACAGGGTCCTTGAACTCAGTGGGGATGTGCTGAGGGAAGCCGCTGAAATGATAATAAATGATGGGTTCCCCAATAACGGTATAAGGTATATACACAGAAACGCCGTTGAGGCCGCTGCAGGTGAGTACGATCTGGTTGCTGATGGAACGCGACGTGATGACAGGACCCCCAAGCTTACAAGAAATGAAATACAGAGCCTTGAAGACCGTAGGGATGTTGAATACGTGAACCTTGATGGTTTTGGTCACAGGACCATCAACAGATTCTCTTCAGAGTTATTCACGCTTAAAAGGGAGAAGAGTAATCCTGAAAACAGCTCCGACTATGAGGTTGAGGTTAGAATCCTCATGGAGAAGATGGGCTGCAGATCAGAGACATTCTTCCCCGTTCACTTCCAGACCAGGGTGACTGGCTGGAAAGATTCACAGCAAGGAGGATGCTGAATGAGTAGAAACAAACATGTTGCCAGAAAACTTAGAATGGCGAAGGCTAACAGACAGAACAGAAGGGTGCCCGCATGGGTGATGGTTAAAACCAATTACAGGGTCAGAAGCCATCCAAAGATGAGGCACTGGAGAAGGACCAAACTCAAGGTGTAGGAGGGATCTTAACATGGAGAGAATTTACGTTATACCCCTTAGGAAGGCAAAGGAAGTTCCAAGAACCATAAGAGCACCTAAGGCTGTTAAGATTGTCAGGGAATTTCTCATGAAACACATGAAGACAGACACTGTTAAAATTGATGAATCCATCAACGAAAAAATCTGGGAGAGGGGTATCCAGAAGATTCCCCCCAGGATAAAGGTCAGAGCCGTCAAGGATGAGGACGGCGTGGTGGAAGCCATTCTCGAAGAATAAAAAAAATGGTGGATTATGATCAGAAGGATCAACCTCAGCGGAAACCCCAACCTTGGAGTCTACATCTCTGTAACTGACAGTGTGGCCCTCATACCTGTGAATGCATCCCCAAAATTTGAGGATGCACTGAGGGAGGCCCTTGAAGTTGAAGTCCTGAGGACATCCCTCAGTGGCAGCAGCCTCAACGGGGCGCTTTCAGCCGGAAATTCAAACGGTTTCGTGGTTTCAAATCAGGCAATGGATCGTGAAGTTGAGGCGCTTATGGCTGCAGGTCTTGAGGTTACCCGCATCCCCGACAGGTTCACAGCAGTTGGTAACCTTGTTCTGGCCAATGATAATGGTGCTGTCGCAAGTCCGCTGCTATCAGAGGATGCCCTGAATGTCATAGGGGATGTTCTTGAGGTTGATGTTAAAGTATCCACAGTTGCAGGCCTCAACATCATAGGATCCCTGGGGGCTGTGACCAACCGCGGAGCACTCCTGCACCCCCACACCTCAGAGGATGAGATGAGGTTTATTGAGGGGGCGTTGGGAGTGGAGGCGGATGTTGGCACCGTCAACCACGGGGTAGCACTGGTAGGTGCCTGCTCAGCAGCCAACTCAAATGGTGTCCTTGTGGGTGAAGAAACCACAGGACCCGAACTTGCAAGGATAGAAGAAGCTTTAGGTTTTCTTGAGGGATGAAAAATGAAAACGAAGATATTTAGGGTTAAAGGAAAGTTCCAGATGGGTGATAAACTTCAGCCATTCACAAAGGAACTCAAGGCAATAAGGGAAGAGGAGATCTACGAAAGACTCTACTCAGAATTCGGAAGTAAACACAGGGTTCCAAGAAGCAAGGTTATGATTGAGGAGATAAAGGAGATATCACCCGAGGAGGTAGAGGACCCGGTGGTCAGGGCGCTGGTCCAGAGGTGATCCCATGGAAGACCAGCAGAAACTTGAGGAGATAGTGAACCAGATCAACATTTACCAGAACCAGGCAGAACTCATCCAGCAGCAGATGGAGGCTGTCCGGGCAACGATCAGTGAACTGGAAATACTTGAAAACACACTGAAGGACATCCAGGAAAAGGAAGGCTCTGAAACCCTTGTACCTGTTGGTGCCGGTTCCTTCATAAAGGCGGAACTCAAGGAGACAAGCGAGGTCATAATGAGTGTCGGTGCTGGTGTTGCCATAAAGAAGAACTTTGAGGACGCCATGAAAACCATCGAGTCACAGAAGAAGGAACTTGAGGCAACACTCCAGAAGATGGGTGAAAACCTCCGTAAGATAACCGACATCATCCTCAAACTATCTCCTCAGGCAGAGGAACTCCTTAAAAGGGTAAGGGGAAGTGAGGAGTAAGTGTTTGAATCTCTGAAGAAAAAATTCACTGAGACAGTTGGGAAGATCACCGAGAAGGTCTCTTCAGGTGCTGAAGCCCCATCTGAGGATGAGAAGGTTTCCCCAGAAGAGGGCGGCCATGAGCCTGTGGCAGCTGCCGAAACCGAGAATACAGAATCTGAGACTCCCATTCCAGAATCAGAGGATGATGAAACTGAAGAACAGAGCGATGAAAAGGGCTCAGGTTTCCTTTCATTTTTCAGGGAAAAGAAAATATCAGAGAAGGACGTTGAGGACGTCCTCTGGGAACTGGAAATGGCCCTCCTTGAAAGTGACGTGGCCCTTGAAGTGGCTGAAAGGATCGTTGAGGAACTCAGGGAGGAGCTGGTTGGTAAGAAGGTTAAGAGGAGTACTGAGATCTCAGACTACACAAGGGAAGCCCTTAAAAAGGCCGTCATGGATGTTCTGAGTGTTGATGGAGTTAAAATCAGAGAACTTGCAGAAAAAAGGAAGCCCCTTGTTATAATGTTTGTGGGTATAAACGGTACAGGTAAGACAACCACCATCGCCAAGGTGGCCAGGTACTTCATGAGGATGGGTCTTGAACCTGTTATGGCTGCAGCAGATACATTCCGTGCAGGGGCGATAGAGCAGATACATGAACACGCAGATAAACTTGGTGTTAAAATTATAAGCCACCGTAAGGGGGCTGACCCTGCTGCAGTGGCCTTCGATGCCGTATCCCATGCGAAGGCCCAGGGTAAGGATGTTGTCCTAATAGACACGGCGGGGCGAATGCAGACAAACGTCAACCTCATGGATGAGATGGCCAAGATAAAGAGGGTTGTGAAGCCTGACCTCATCGTATTTGTTGGTGATGCCCTCACAGGTAACGATGCCATTGAACAGGCCACCAAATTTGATGAAGCCGTGGGCATAGATGCCGTTATACTCACCAAGGCTGATGCCGATGCCCGTGGCGGTGCAGCCCTATCCATCGGTTACATGATCCGTAAGCCCATAATATTCCTAGGTACGGGGCAGGGCTACGATGACATCATGGAATTTCGGCCCGAATGGATGGCCGATCAGCTGTTTACCTGACCTGATTCTCAGTTTACAAGTTATCCTCACATCATCCAAAAATTTTTATACAATGTTATCTATTTTTATACAATGCGATCTCCATTTCCGTGGAGGGGGTTTCCAGATGACTGCAAGGGTACTGCTGGTTGAGGATGAGGCAATAACTGCAATGGACCTCCAGAGGAAACTGGAATTCCAGGGTTACGATGTGACTGGAATCGCACACAGCGGGGAGGCCGCAGTTGAACTTGCAGAGAAACTCCGTCCAGACCTTATTCTCATGGACATAATCCTCAGGGGCCCCATGAGTGGGGTTGAAGCCGCAGAGAGGATAAAGGATCTTGATATACCCGTTGTTTTTCTATCAGCACACTCCGAGGAATCCACGATGGAGAGTGCCAGGGAGGTTCAACCATACGGTTACCTCATAAAGCCATTCGATGAGAAGGAACTCTTTTTCACAATAGAACTGGCCATCCAGAGGCACAGAAGCGAAAGGAAGATAAGAAAACTCAACCGTTCCCTCAGGATGCTCAGTGACTGCAACCAGGCCATAGTCAGGATCAATGATACAGAAGAACTCTTAATGGAAATATGCAGAATCATGGTTGATGTGGGCGGCTACAGAATGGCCTGGATAGGGTTTAAGGAGGATGATGAATTCAGATCCGTCCGGCCGGTTGCAGAGTATGGTTTCCATGAGGGATACCTTGACTCCATACGGGTGAGCTGGGGTGAGGGCAGATACAGTGAGGGACCCACAGGAAGATCCATAAAGGAGGGGAAACCCGTAATCATAAGGGACACAGAGAATGATCCATCATTCGCTCCATGGAGGGATGAGGCCATTGGCAGGGGATACATGTCTGTTATGGGACTTCCCATCAGGGTCATGGACGAAAACATAGGGGCCCTAACCGTTTACTCCTCAGAGAAGGACTCATTCGACCCTGAGGAGGTGGAACTCCTTGCTGAACTTGCAGCTGACATATCCTTCCGCCTTGAATCTGAAAGTGTCCTTGGTGAAATGGAGAAAAGGATATGTGAACTTGAAAGAAATGAGGAGTTGTTGAGGGAAATTTTTGAATCAACCCCTCTGGCCATACTCAACTTCAGGGTTGGAGATGGTATCCATCTTGCTGAACTCAATAGAGCAGCCTCAATCTTAACCGGCCTGGAGACTGCCGGTGGTGAGAGCATTGAGGATGTGCTCAGCGGTCTCCATGAGGATGATTTAAAAGAGATAATCAGGGCAGCTGAGAGGGGTGATGATTCCAGGTGGGAACTTCTTCAGTACCGTAACGGAGATTCTGTGAAGTTTCTGGAATTGAGAACCGTTAAAACCTCAGGGGACACTGTAACGGTATTTTTAATTGATCGTTCTCCAGCTGAAAATTAAAAAATCTTAATTTCTTATCTATCCCCTCATCTGAGAATAAAAAATCTTTCAATCCCTGTCACAGAGGAGTATCCCCCCAACACCAACATCCTCCGGTGGGACCTCCCTTATGAGTACCGTTATTGTTGACTCTGGAAGGCCCATCACCTCACTTGAGACCTCCGTTATGCGTTTTACAAGTTCCCTCTTCTTTTCCCTTGTCAGCTTATTGCAGCTTATCTGAATAACAGGCATGGTACCACCAGATATAACTATGGAGTCTCATCTAATAAGTCTTAAACTGGATGACTTTATATTACATTATCAAACAGAGAGGAATGAGATATGATCGGAGAAAAGGAGTTAATAAGACTTTTTCCGGATTTCAAGGAACTGGTACAGCCGGCTGGGATTGACCTTCGTGTTGATGAGGTTTACCGGCAGGCAGGTCCAGGTTCACTGATTGACGATGAAAAGAATCTACCGCCCCTTGAAAGGCTGGATCCCCCTTTATACACACTGGAACCAGGGAAATCCTATCTTGTGAGTGTTGATAGGAGGATAGAGATACCTGAGGGTTACGCCATGCTTTACCTTCCAAGGTCAACTCTGCTGAGATCCTTTGTATCGGTCCACACCGCAGTTGGGGACCCTGGATTCAGGGGGACGCTCCAGTTCCTTGTCCAGAACTGTGGTGAATATCAGTACAGGATCAAGAGAGGTGAAAGGATAGCTCAGGGAATTGTATTCCCTGTTAAGGGTTCTGGGAGGTACAGTGGAAGCTACCAGGAGGACTGACCGGATTAAATTGTCTGAAGCCTCTCCTCAAGCATCCTCACAGACTCGGGGTTTGAGAGTGTGCTCAGATCACCGGTGTCTTCACCCCTTATAAGGGCCTTTATAACCCTCCTCATTATCTTACCTGAACGTGTTTTTGGCAGGTCCTCAACGAATTCAATGTAACTCGGACTTGCTATTGGCCCTATCTCCCTCCTGACATGCTCCCTCAGAACGCCCTTGAGGCGTGGTACTGGCTTCACGGTGTCCCGGAGTGTCACGAATGCCGCTATCTCCTCACCCTTCAGTATATCCGGTTTTCCGACCACCGCGGCCTCAACAACATCAGGGTGGCTTACAAGGGCCGATTCAACCTCGGCTGTGCTTATCCTGTGACCTGCGACGTTGAGGACATCATCCTCCCTTCCCTGTATCCAGAAGTAGCCGTCATCATCTATCCTTGCAACATCTCCACTGAGGTAAACCCCCGGGAAGGTGCTCCAGTATGCCTCCACATACCTCTCAGGTTCCCTGAAAAGTGTCCTGAACATTGCAGGCCAGGGCGTCCTTATAACCAGGTGCCCCCCGCTTCCACGTATGCTCTCGCCGTTATCATCAACCACATCAGCCACCACTGTGGGAAAGGGCTTTCCTGCAGACCCCGGCTTGAGTGGTGTTACAGGAAGGGGTGTTATCATGTGCATCCCGGTCTCTGTCTGCCACCAGGTGTCCATGATGGGGCATCTGCCACCACCAATAGTCCTGTAGTACCACATCCATGCCTCAGGGTTTATGGGTTCACCCACAGATCCAAGTAATCTGAGGGTGCTGAGGTCATACTTTTCAGGCCACTTGTTCCCGTACTTCATGAAGAGCCTGACGGTTGTGGGGGCAGTGTAGAAGATTGTCACACCGTACCTTTCAATCATGCTCCATATCCTTCCAGGGTCAGGGTAATCAGGGGCCCCCTCATACATAACCGATGTTGAGCCCTCAATGAGGGGGGCGTAGACTATGTAGCTGTGACCTGTTATCCAGCCTATATCCGCTGCGCACCACCAGATGTCCCTTTCCTTTACATCAAAGACAAACCGGTATGTGGAACTCAC
This sequence comes from Methanothermobacter sp., assembly GCF_030055425.1. Lineage (NCBI taxonomy): Archaea > Methanobacteriati > Methanobacteriota > Methanobacteria > Methanobacteriales > Methanobacteriaceae > Methanothermobacter > Methanothermobacter sp. The sequence goes on along the minus strand of NZ_JASFYE010000002.1, from coordinate 223,596 downwards.
ACCAGCTGCGTAGCCCCCGTGTGTGTGCACCACTCCCTTGGGTTTTCCTGTGGTGCCCGAGGTGTAGAGTATGAAGAGGGAGTCCTCCGGGTCGAGCTCCTCACAGGGGCATTCATCACTCATCCCATCAACTGCATCCTCCCAGAGCACATCCCGCCCCTCAACCATGTTCACTTCCTCCCCGAGCCTGTCAACGACTATGACCCTCTCAAGTGATGGAATGTCATCTGCAACCATGTCCAGGGTCTCCTTGAGCCTTATTAATTTACCCCTCCGGTAGAATGCATCTGCAGTTATTGCAACCTTTGCCTCTGCATCTGCAGCCCTCTCACGGAACGCTTTGGCCCAGAAACCGCTGAATACGACGCTGTGAACGGCCCCTATCCTCGCGCATGCCAGCATCGCAACCGGAAGTTCAGGTATCATGGGAAGGTAGATGCTCACACGGTCCCCCTTCCCGACACCCATACCCTTCAGTGCATTGGCAAGACGGTTAACCTCACGGTAGAGGTCATAGTAGGTGAGCTTTCTGACGCTACCATCCTCACCCTCCCATATATAGGCGACCCTGTTCTTTTCAGGACCCGCTACGTGCCTGTCAAGTGCATTGTAGGTTATATTGAACCTTCCGCCTGTGAACCATCTGGCATGGGGTGGTTCCCATTCAAGGACCCTCTCGTATGGACTGAACCATTCAAGTTCAGATGCCATTTCATCCCAGAACCATTCAGGATCCGACCTGGCCCTCTCAAGGAGCTCATCATAATCCCCTATGCCATGTTGATCCATCCAGATCCTTATATTGCTGTTTCTAACTGTTTCGTCATCTGGATTGAAAATTCGTTCCTCCTTAAGAAGAGAATCTAGCTGCCCGCTCATAATAAACCCCCACTTACAGTAATTTTTCTATTTCATGATTTAAATAGTTGGCAGAATATACTTGAAGTCATGAAGGTGTGCGCAGAGGTCCTCACAGAGATACTTGAGGAGGCAGGTTTCACCCACATATTCGGGCATCCCGGTGAACAGATACTCCCCCTCTATGAGGCCCTCAGAAAATCAGGGATCCAGCATGTTCTCATGAGGCACGAACAGGGGGCTGTACATGCTGCAGACGGCTACGCCCGGGCCTCTGGAAGGCCAGGTGTATGCGTGGCCACCGGCGGCCCCGGGGCCCTGAACCTTGTGATGGGGGTGGCCGCTGCAAACACCGATTCTGTGCCCCTCATAGCCCTAACAGGGGACCTTCCCAGGGGTGAAGGTGGGGGCAGGTTCCAGGAGGCAGACATAGAGGGTGTCTTCAGTCCAGTTGTGAAGAAAAGTAGAACCGCCCTTAATGGGGAGGATGCATCCCTTGCACTCCTTGAGACCCTCGATGCATTTGAGAGGGGAGTCACAGGGGTGATGCACATCAACCTCCCCAAGGATGTGCTTGAGGAGGGGGTGGGGACCATTGAAAAACCCCCCAGCACACCCTTTAAAACACCAGACCTTAGTGATGCCATTGAAGTTCTGAGGTCAGCAGCAAAGCCCCTGGTCCTGGCAGGCGCAGGCATAATCTGGGCAGGAGCCGTTGAGGAGTTCAGGAAATTTATCACTGAAAATCAGCTCCCGGTTGTGACTACCTACAGTGGGAGGGGTGTTCTACCAGAGGACCACCCACTCTGTCTTGGAATGACAGGGACAAGGGGGACCCCTGCAGGAAACTATGCTGCAAGGGAATGTGATGTTCTCCTGGTGCTTGGCTCAAGGCTCTCAGAGAGGACCTCAGCGGCGATGGGTAACCCCCGGATTATACACGTTAATACAGACCCCAATGTCCTGAGGGGTGATTTCAGGCTAAATATGAATGTAAGGGACTTTCTGATGCATGGTATTCATGTGAAACATCCCTTAAGATGGTTAAGGGAACTTCATGACTTCAGTGCAAAAAATCTCCCCCTCTATGATTTACCTCTCGGCGAAGAGAAAACCCTTAAAACCTCCTCAGCCGTCCGCAGCATCCTAGATGCAGCCCCGGATGCGGTTGTGGTCAGTGACGCTGGAAGCCACACAACCTGGGTCACCCTCCACCGGAGGGTTCTCAGGGAACGCAGCCTCCTCTTCTCCGGGGGGTTTGGGCCCATGGGATATGGCCTGCCTGCTGCAGTGGGTGCCAAAATTGCGAGGCCAGATGATGATGTTCTGCTGGTGGCAGGGGACGGGGGTTTCCAGATGACCATGCAGGAACTCGGAACCTTGGCTGAACTGGACCTTGGAATCACCATGTGCATACTGAACAACCGGCAGCTTGATGTTATAAGGCAGTGGCAGGAGATGAAATACGGTGCAAGCTACTCTGTTAAGATGAGGAACCCTGATTTTGTTAAACTTGCAGGTGCTTATGGTATAGGTGCAGAGAGGGTCTATGAAATTGGTGACGTTGCAGGGGCCGTTGAAAGGGGTCTTGATTCAGGAGAACCCTATCTCGTGGAGTTAATGGTTGAAGAGGAGAACATACCGCTTCCAGATCTGTAGATCATTAACTGGAGAAAAAAAGGAATTTTTGGCCTGAAAAAAAGAATTGGGAAAAATAATCCCGTTCAGACATCCTCTGGGAGGTAGGTGTCGGCAACCGCGGCCACCGCCTCTCCCATTTCAACTTCAAAGCCCAGCTCCCTTAGGGTCATCTCCAGGGCTGAGAATGTTGTTATAAGTTCCCTGTGGGTTATGTTACCCATGTGGCCTATCCTGAATATCTTGCCCTTTAGGTGGTCCTGGCCCCCTGCGAGTTCAACGTGGTACTTGTTCCTCATTGTCCCCCTGAGTTCCCCATCTGTGACGCCCTCAGGTAGATTAACGGCCGTCACTGTGGTTGATGATACCAATTCATCAGGGAAGAGTTCAAGGTTGAGGGCCTTTACAGCATTCCTGGTTGCCTCAGCTGCCAGTTTATGCCTCTTTATCCTGTTGCTGAGTCCCTCCTCCATTATCACCTGAAGTGCCTCGTGCATTGCGTATATCAGTGAGACTGCAGGTGTGTAGGGGGTTTCAGGTGGCTCGGCATCCCCGCTCTTCCTGTACTTCTTGAGGTTCAGGTAGTATGTCCTGGGGTTATCCACCGATTCGACAGCGCTCCAGGCGTCGTCACTGAGTGTTATGGCTGCCATGCCAGGAGGGGCTGCAAGGCACTTCTGGGAGCCGGTCACGCAGATGTCTATGCCGTAGCCGTCAACATCAACCTCGTCCCCACCAAGGGATGAGACCGTGTCAACTATGTAGAGGGCGTCGTAATCCGCCATTATCTTACCTATCTCCTTTATTGGGTTTGCAACACCGGTTGATGTCTCATTGTGAACAACGGTGACTGCCTTTATATCGTCATTCTCCTCAAGCATATATCCTATCTCATCGGGGTTGACGGCGCTGCCCCACTCCACATCTATTCTGATTGATTCCCCGCCAAAAGCCTCAACTATCTGTGCAAACCGCTGGCCGAATTTGCCTCCAACAACGTTCAGGATTTTGTCACCGGGTTCGATGATGTTTGCAACCGCCGCCTCCATGGCAGCCGTCCCCGACCCTGTTAGCAGGTAAGATTTATTGTTTGTCCTGAAGACATCGGACATCATCTCAGTTGTTTCAGTGAGTATTTTACCAAACAGTGCGCTCCTGTGGTTAACAATGTTCTCTGACATTGCCTTAAGGACTCTCTGGGCCACCCGTGTTGGCCCGGGGATCATAAGCAGTGTTTCATCCATTCCAAAAAACCTCCAGATTCAAGTGGATTCTGTAACCTGTACTTATTTTTAATCCGTGCATTTAAAAAGATTTACACATGTGATTATATCATGAGGTTCAGGTTGGAGGACCACATGGAGGTCACCGGGCTCTGCCACTGGATGGAACCAGAAAGTCTGATCAAAAGAATCATATATCACCCCCACTAGATTTGTCCCATGGAAATGGAAGTCTGGCTCGAATGGTATGGGAAAATACTTGATGACTTTGGATTCAGGAGGAAGGCCGATGAGGAGTCTGCATCCTACCTGGAATCCTTCCTGAGGGAGCATGGCTGCCCGGGACCCGAAATCCTGAGGGTTCCCTCACTGGACTTCATCGTATTCGGTGCTGGGCCATCACTCAGGAAACACGTTAAAAGATTCAAAGAGGTCAGAGGGAATGTCACCATAGTGGCGGCAGATGGCGCGACAACAGCACTTCTTGAGGAGGGCCTAATTCCCCATATAATCGTGACGGACCTTGACGGTAGAATGGAGGATATAATTGAGGCCAACAGGAGGGGGGCCTCCCTGGTGGTTCATGCCCACGGCAACAACCTTGAGGCGCTCAGGAAGTATCTTCCACGCCTCCAGAACCTTATAGGGACAACCCAGAGTGTTCCCTATGGATGCATATACAATTTTGGGGGCTTCACGGATGGTGACCGGGCCGTTTTCCTTGCAGAGGCCCTCGGTGCAGAAACCGTGATACTTGCCGGTATGGATTTCGGTGAGGTTGTAACCAGGTACTCAAGGCCTGGCATGGGTTCCGAAACAGGAAGGGCTGATCCAGTTAAGAGGCTCAAACTTGAATATGCTGAGAGACTGATAGGGTGGATTGAAAGGAATGGAAGGATTCAGATAGAGAAATGGTAGCTGCTTTATGGAAGCCACACAGGTACCCATGTCAATTGAAATACGAAAGAAAGGACCAGATACTATGTCTGCCAGCATTCTTTACGGTTATAAATCATACGTTTATGAGGGTCTGAATTCATGCTGCTGTGAGGGCCTGCAGTTCATGTAACAACAAGTTCAATCAATAAAGGTGAGTCTAATTATTGATTTTAAATGATCCAGCATATCTTCTTATACTGGCTGATCCAGATAAAACCTTATTAAGTCCTTACCAGATAAATCATTCTGAGGATCCTGATGTGCTCCTGCAAAAAATCTACATGCCCATTTAAAATAAGCTGTGAAGGATATGAAGGATATAAGGGATATACTGCTTCACGATGAAACCATCTTCAGGGACGTGAATGCCTTTGACCCGGACTATGTCCCTGAGAACTACAGGTACAGGGAATCCCAGATGGAGGCCCTTGCAGTCTGCATAAGGCCTGCGCTGAGGAATGGAAGGCCCGTGAATGCCGTCATACTGGGGTCCTGTGCAACAGGTAAGACCACCGCCATAAAGAAGATCTTTGAAATGGTTGAGTCAACATCAGAAAACGTTGTCTGCTGCTATATAAACTGTCAGCTTCACACCACAAGATTCGGCATCTTCTCACAGATCTACAGCAAAATATTCGGGCACCAGCCCCCTGAAACAGGTGTACCTTTCTCCAGGATCTACCAGGCGATAATGCAGCACCTGGCCAGTGAAAACAGGGCACTAGTGGTGGCCCTGGATGATATAAACCACCTCTTTTACAGTAAAAACGCCAACAAGGTCCTTTACGATATACTGAGGGCCCATGAGGTGTTTGAGGGTGTAAGAACCGGTGTATTCGCGGTTTTATCTGACATTGAATTCAGGTACGCCCTTGATAAAAACGTCAACTCCATATTCATACCCCAGGAGATCATATTCCCACCCTACACCCGCGAGGAGATATTCAATATCCTCAGAGATCGTGTGAGGGTGGGCTTCTATCCAGGTGTAATCTCAGATGAACTCATAGAGAGAATAACCGATCACACCGTGGATACCGGGGACCTGCGCTATGGCATAGACCTCCTGAGGGTATGCGGCAACCTTGCAGAGGCCGATGCCTCACCTGTAATAACCGAGGAACACCTTGAAAGAGCTGTGAGGAGCACCGGGCCTGTTAACCTCATGCACACCGTGAGGACACTCAACAGTCAGGAAAGGGAGTTTCTCATCAGTATAATTGAGGCAGAGGATGACGACATAACCGCCGGCAGGCTCTATGAGCTCTTCCATGAGAGGACAGGGGCTAGTTACTCGTCATTCAACAGGACAATTGAGAAGCTGGAATTTCTGAGGCTCATTGACACGAGACTGACAGGTAAGGGTGTTCGTGGTAATTCGAGGATTGTGATCCCCAGATTCAGCAGAGAGGAACTTAAGAGGTGCCTGGACTGATCAGACCCCTGCTGGGCAGTTGGAGTTGGCCCCTGCCGCCACCATGAGAAGGCCCCACACTACGACAGAGATCACAACTGAAATTAAGATGAATGACCTTGCATCAACACCGGCCACCGTCAGCAGCCAGAACCTTCTCCTGATACTGTTTGGTTTCCTGAGACTGTGCATACTATCACTCCACTATCATCTTCGCCGGAGATTTATTTAAAAAAAGAGATAGAGAGCATCTGAAAACTAACCAGTGAATGAAATAATCATTGCCCTCTGAATCAGATAAATGGAGAGTCCCCCATGAAAAGGTTTGAATTCTTTGATGTTACTGCAGATGCAGGATACTGGGCCTATGGCCGTACACCCGAGGAGGTGTTTGAAAATGCCGCCCTTGCAATGTTCGAGATAATGACAGACACATCACTTGTCAAAGCAGAGGAAAGCAGGAGGGTGGAAATAAAATCCGAGGATATGGTTTCGCTACTCTATGACTGGCTTGATGAACTCCTCTTTATACATGACACTGAATTTATTTTATTCAGTAAGTTCAAAGTTAAGATAACTGAAGATGATGATGGTCTGCGGCTCAGTGGTAAAGCCTCAGGAGAGGTGATCAAGGACCACCATGAGAGGCGTGATGAGGTTAAGGCCGTGACCTTTCACATGATGGATATCCTTGAAGAGAATGGCTTGATGAAGGCAAGAGTTATTCTGGACCTGTGATTTATAAGTAGAGAGATGATGCGTATGGATATAAGGGAAGATCTGGTTAAGGTGAGAGAATCCGTCTGGGAAGTTCCAACATCATACAAAAAGGGAATGAGGGTTCCTGGAAGAATATTCCTGAAGGATGAGGCCCTCAGTGACCTTGAGAAGGGGGCGGTTGATCAGGTGGCAAACGTTGCATGCCTCCCCGGGATCCAGAAGTTCTCAATTGGACTTCCAGATATACACTTCGGATACGGGTTCAGCATAGGGGGTGTGGGTGCATTCAGCGCCCGCACAGGAGTCATAAGCCCCGGGGGTGTTGGATTCGACATAAACTGTGGTGTCCGCATGGTCAGGACCAATCTGGACCATGAGGATGTGAGGCCAAAGATAAAGGAACTCATAAACACCCTCTTCACCAACGTACCATCAGGTGTTGGGAGCAAGGGAAAGATAAGGCTCAGGCCCGGTGAAATCGATGAGGTTCTTGAAAACGGGGCCGAATGGGCCGTTGAAAATGGATACGGATGGGATCAGGACCTCAAATTCCTGGAGGAGAACGGCAAAATGGATGATGCCAGTGCAGATAAGGTCAGCGATAAGGCCAAGAAGAGAGGCATACCCCAACTGGGATCCCTTGGATCAGGTAACCACTTCCTGGAGGTCCAGATGATAGATGAAATATTCGACGAGGAGGCAGCCGCCGCCTACGGTGTGAGCCCCGGCAAGGTCGCCGTTATGATACACTCAGGTTCAAGGGGATGCGGCCACCAGGTATGCTCAGACTACCTGAGGCTCATGGACAAGGCATACAGGAGGTACAAGATAAACATACCTGACAGGCAGCTTGCCTGCGCCCCGGTGGACTCTGATGAGGCCATGGATTACTTCCAGGCCATGGCAGCCGCAGCCAACTATGCCTGGGCCAACCGTCAGATGATCGTCCACTGGGTGAGGGAGTCCTTTGAAAGTGTCTTCGGGATGAGTGCAGAGGACATGGAGATGGAGATCGTCTATGACGTTGCACATAACATAGCAAAGAGGGAGGTTCACACTGTAAAGGGACGTGATACAGAGCTCTTCGTCCACCGTAAGGGAGCCACAAGGGCCTTTGGGCCAGGCAGAAAGGAGATTCCCGGCGAATACAGAAAGATCGGTCAGCCAGTCATAATTCCAGGTACCATGGGGACATCATCGTATCTACTCCATGGAACAGAAGTTGCAATGGAGGAAACCTTCGGTTCGACCGCCCACGGGGCAGGAAGAAAGATGAGCCGGGCCGGTGCAAAGAAAACCTACCGTGGAGAGGAGGTTCAGAGGAAACTTGAAAGTGAGGGCATCTATGTGAGGGCAACATCCATGCCAGTGGTTGCAGAGGAGGCCCCCGGTGCCTACAAGGATGTTGACCTGGTGGTCAGGACAGCCCATGAGACCGGCATATCCAGGCTTGTTGCAAGGATGCTTCCACTGGGAGTTGCAAAGGGATAGGCTGGCGGTGAATCAATGATAGGGCTCATCGGAGGCACAGGGGTATACGAGATAGTGGAGCATGGAAGGATAATCGGAAGGGAATCCTTGGAGACACCATACGGCAGAACACCTGAAATATCAGTTTTCAGGCTTCATGACAGGGATGTGGCATTCATGCCTAGGCACTCCCGGGGCCATGAGAGCCCACCCCACATGGTCAACTACAGGGCAAACATCTGGGGCCTGAAGAAGCTGGGTGTCAGGCAGATACTAGCAACAAACGCTGTGGGTTCCCTTGAAGAATCCATAGGGCCCGGGGAATTTGTCGTCCCGGACGACTTCCTGGACTTCACAAAAAGCAGGCCCTCAACATTCTATGATGAGAGGACAGTCCACGTGGACATGACGGAGCCCTACTGCAGGGACCTCCGCTCTGCTCTGGTGAATTCATCAGACGCCGTTGATGGAGGAGTATACGTCTGCACCGAGGGGCCGCGGTTTGAAACAGCCGCCGAGATAAGGATGTTCCAGTCACTCGGGGGCACCGTTGTTGGGATGACCGGAATCCCCGAAGCCGTGCTTGCAAGGGAACTCGAGATGTGCTATGCAAGCATATGCCTGGTCTCAAACTACGCTGCATCCATATCACCCTCAAAGCTCACCATCACAGAGGTTTTTGAGGTTATGGAAGAGAGGAGGGAGGATCTCATAGAAACGCTTGAGGGGGCAATTTTGAAGCTTCCCGGCGAGCCTACCTGTAGCTGTCAGAGTGCCCTCAGCGGCGCTGATGTTAATGAAAATATGGAGGAATGTCCTTGAAGGTTTTAATGATATCTGCAAGTCCAAGGAAGAAAAGTAACACCATGATGGTCCTTGAGCACTGCAGGGATGCGGTGGAGAGTCGTGGTGTTGAATGTGAGATAGTATCCCTCCGGGGGATGAATATAGAGTCCTGCCGGGCCTGCCTCAGCTGTGCAAAGAAGCACCGCTGCAAGATCGACGATGGCCTCAACGGGATAATTGACAGGATAAGGGAGGCCGATGGGTTTATAGTTGCAACCCCTGTCTACTTTGGCACAGCCAGGGGTGACCTCATGTCAGCCCTGCAGCGTATCGGAATGGTTTCAAGGGTATCAGACGGCTTCCTGAGCTGGAAGGTTGGGGGCCCCATCGCAGTTGCAAGGAGGGGAGGCCACACAGCAACGATACAGGAACTCCTCATGTTCTACTTCATAAATGACATGATAGTCCCCGGTTCAACCTACTGGAACATGGTATTTGGATGGGCCCCAGGCGAGGTTGAGGATGATGATGAGGGAATCGAAACCATAAGGCGCTTCGGGGAAAACGTGGCCGAACTCATAAAGAGGATTCACAGCGGGGAGTAATATGAGGGTAGCAGTCGCCTCCTCCAGCGGGGAGGAGGTGGACCTCCACTTTGGAAGGGCATCAAAACTTTTAATATATGATTACAGTGATGGAAAAATGGAATTCGTGGAGGAGAGAACGGTTGATATCTCTGAAGGTGATAAGCATCAGTGGAGAAAGGTTCTCGATTCCATAATGGACTGTGATGTTGTAATAGCGGTCCAGGTGGGCTTGAAAGGGAAGATGGGAATCGATGATGCTGGTTTGAAATTTGTGGCCGATGAGGGGCCGGTTGGTGAGGTCCTGGAAAGGTGGGTGAGGCACTTTGAATTCATGAACTCCCCCATATGAAGATCCCTGACGCACTCCACAAAATTGGACCCCGCACAGCAGGTGAATCCCCGCTTAAGGTGAACCATATACCCTCATGATGTCAAGGTTTAAATACTGCCTCATCATAATTATAGACTATTCATAACTGGCGGTGTAGAAACTTCCTATCATGGTTTAACCAGTTAAGATGAATTTTTTGAATTATATTAAACCAGCTGTTTTTACGGTGTTAAATTTAAGGTGATATAATGGCAAAGGCTCGAAGAAGGAGAGTACGTGATACATGGAAAGAGAAGAAATGGTATGTGATAAAGAGTCCTAAAATGTTTGGAGAAAACGATATAGGGACAACACCATCAAGGGACCCTGATTTCCTCCTCAAGAGGAGGGTTGAGGCAACAATGAGGGAACTGACAGGCGACTTTTCAAAGCAGTACGTCAAACTGAAGTTCCAGATAAACAACGTTGCCGGAAGTGAGGCGACCACCAAATTCATAGGCCACCAGGTCACAACAGACTACGTCAGGAGCATGATAAGGAGGGGTACGAGCAGGGTCGATGCCCCGGTTATAGTTGAAACAAAGGATGGTTACAAACTCAAGGTCCATCCACTGGCCATAACAATCAGGAGGGCCAAGTCCTCACAGCAGAAATACATGAGGCAGAGCATAGAGGAACACGTGAAGGAGATAGCCTCTGAAAAGACCTTCGAGGAATTCGTTGAGGGGATTGTAACAGGAAAGATCGCCTCAGAGATATACCACCAGGCAAAGAAGATATACCCCCTCAAGAGGGTTGAGATAATAAAAACAAGGGTTCTAGAGGAACCAGCCTGAAAAATGGACCGGGACCCCCATGACAGACCTTAACATTGGATACGTGCTTCTGTGCGTATTCATTGGATTTTTAACATACCAGAGAGGTGCGCTTGATGTATGGGGATCCCTCTTCATGGTCCTTATGGGCTTGCTCATAATATTATCTGCCGGTTTTAACTGGTTGATCCTCATTTTTATTTTTCTGATCCTTGGCCTTCTCTCAACAAAGTACAGGCATGAATACAAGAAATACATTGGAGTTTTTGAGGGAACAAGAAGTGCCAAGAATGTCATATCCAACGGAATAGTGCCCTTTGTAATGGCTGCCTTTGGATACTATGATGGATTCTTCGGAGGGTTCATAGGATCCGTTGCAACCGCGACCGCCGATACCATGGCAAGTGAAATCGGTATTCTGCAGACGCCGCGCCTCATAACAACACTCCAGAGGGTGGAACCCGGGACAGATGGGGGTATATCCGTTGCTGGAACCGCCGCGGGGATAGTAGGGGCCGGTATAATTGGTTTATCAGCTTTTCTGCTTGGCGTATGTCCAGATCCATTTAAATCAATGAAAATAGCCGTGATTGCAGGTACTGTGGGCTGCTTCATGGACAGCCTCCTGGGGGCCGTCCTTGAGAGAAGGAAGTACCTCAACAATGAGCATGTTAACCTCCTTGCAACGGTAACAGGGGCAGTTATAGGAATTTTATTAGCATAGAGATCCATAAATCTAGGAAGGTGGGTGAATCATGAAAGGGGTAATAATGATAATAGATGGAATGGCCGACCGCCCCATTGAAAGCCTCGGGGATAAAACACCTCTTGAGGCCGCAGAAACCCCTAATATGGACAGGCTGGCCAGTTCAGGTATCAATGGTATAATGGATCCCATAAGACCAGGGGTCCGTGCAGGAAGCGACACATCACACCTCTCAATACTGGGATATGACCCCTACAGTGTATACACCGGACGGGGCCCATTCGAGGCCGCTGGTGTGGGGCTGGATGTGAGGCCAGGGGACATTGCGTTCAGATGCAACTTTGCAACCGCAGACGATGACCTTGTGATAACCGACAGGAGGGCAGGAAGAATAAGGTCAGGGACATCCCAGATAGCTGAGACCATCAACTCAATGACCCTCGATGGATTTGAGGACGTTGAAATAATCTTCAGGGAGTCAACAGGCCACAGGGCCGTCCTGGTCCTCAGGGGTCCCGGGCTGGGTGATAACGTATCAGATGCAGACCCCAAGACTGAAGGAAAGCCTCCAAAGAAGGTGAAGGCCCTTGATGGATCCCCTGAATCACAGAAAACCGCCGATATACTTAACAGTCTTGTGAGGGAATCCTATGAAATCCTCAGGGACCATCCAGTGAACACCGAAAGAATCAAAAAAGGGGAGGCGCCTGCAAATATAATACTGCCACGGGGTGCGGGTGCTGTTCCTGACGTTGAAAAATTTGAGAAACGCTACGGTCTTAGAGCGGCCTGTATCGCTGAAACGGGCCTCATAAGGGGTATAGGGCACATCACAGGAATGGATGTGATTGATGTTGAAGGGGCCACCGGTGGTACAGACACCGACCTGGAGAGTATAAAGAATGCGATAAAGGATGCCCTTGATGATGAATACGAGTTTCTGCTCATAAACATAGATGGTGCAGACGAGGCTGGTCATGATGGGGACCTTGAGGGTAAGGTTGAGTTCATAGAGAGGGTTGACTCCATCCTCGGTGACCTTATACGCGATGACATCTACTTCATACTCACTGCGGATCATTCAACACCGGTATCCGTAATGGACCACACAGGGGACCCTGTCCCCATCACAATAAACGGGCCAGAGGTCAGGGTTGATGATGTGAGTGTATTCGGTGAGAGGGCCGCATCTGCTGGTGGCCTCTGCAGGATAAGGGGATCTGATGTCATGGACATACTCCTTGACCTCATGAACAGAAAGGAAAAATTCGGGGCTTAAAATGAAGCAAAAAAAGAGATTATTCGGGACATCTGGCATAAGGGGCCGCTTCGGGGAAAAGGTGACGCTTGAACTTGCGGTGGATGTTGGAAGGGCCCTTGCAACCCACCTGGGAGAAGGGAAGGTCGTTGTTGGCTACGACACGAGAACATCCAGCCAGCTCCTTGAAAGTGCCCTGATTGCAGGGATAATCGAGTGTGGCTGTGACGTCATCAGACTTGGAATGGTGCCAACACCCCTTGTTGGTTACGCCACTTCAAGGCTGGGTGCTGAAGCAGGTGTGATGATAACCGCTTCCCACAACCCCGCCCCCTACAATGGCATAAAGCTCTGGAACCCTGATGGAATGGCCTACAGTCCATCACAGGAGCGCGTCATAGAGTCAATCATTCATTCGGGAGAATTTAATAGGAGGAGGTGGGATGGTATCGGATCAGTGAGGGAAGCTGACCTCAGGGATGACTATGCAGATGCCGTCGCTGGGATGGTCCAGATTGAAAGACCCCTCAAGGTTGTAATTGACTGTGGCTGCGGTGCAGCCTCCCACCTATCACCGCTCATATTCAGGATGGCAGGATGCAGTGTTGTGACCCTTAATTCCCAGCCTGATGGGTTTTTCCCTGGACGTGACCCTGAACCTGTCCCTGAGAACCTCTCTGAGCTCATGGATACTGTCAGGTCAACCGGGGCTGATCTGGGGATAGCCCATGATGGTGACGCCGACAGGATGGTCGCGGTGGATGACAGGGGAAGGTTCGCAAGTTTCGATAAACTCCTTGCCCTCATGGCAAGGGAGATAGGGGGCAAGATCATCACAACCGTGGATGCATCCCTCTGTGTGGATGAATGCCTTGGAGACTGCGGCCAGGTCATAAGGACACGGGTGGGTGATGTCCATGTGGCAAACTCCATCGCAGAGGAGGGCGCTGATTTCGGAGGAGAACCATCAGGGACCTGGCTGCACCCTGACTTCTGCATGTGCCCCGATGGAATACTCTCAGCCCTCAGGGTGGCCGAGCTCATCTCACGGAAGGGTCCCCTTTCGGTGCTCCTGGATGAGGTGCCCTCCTACCCAAATATAAGGGATAAGGTTCCATGCCCCGATGATAGGAAGGCACCAGTGATGGAGAGGGTGGCCTCTGAACTCAGCCGTGAATTTGCCGGCGCTACGGAGATCAACACTATAGATGGGGTCCGTATATCAATGGAGGATGGAAGCTGGGTTCTTGTGAGGCCCTCAGGGACAGAGCCATATATAAGGATAACCCTTGAGGGTAAGACCGACGAGGAGGCCCGTCAGATCCATCAGAAGACCCGTGCTTACCTTGAAAATATGATAGGGTGATCAATATGGAGGCTGTTGTCCTGACTGCTGGTGAGGGTACAAGAATGCGGCCACTCACACTTACAAGGCCCAAGACCATGCTGCCGGTTGCAGGCAAACCCATGGTGGAGTACAGTGTGGATTCCCTCAGGGATAACGGTGTCAGTGATATAATCATGATAACCGGTTACCGTGAGGATGTGGTGAGGTCCCACTTCGGTGACGGATCCGAATTTGGGGTCAACATAAGCTACGTGAAACAGGATGAACGCCTTGGAACAGCCCATGCAATAGGCCAGGCTGCAAGTATGGTGAGTGACGAATTCATAGTCCTGAACGGTGACATAATAACCGACCCACAGCTTGTGAGTGATCTGATATCTGCCTACAGTGATATGAAACCCGAAACCCTGATGGTTCTCCGTGAGGTTCCCGACCCGAGTTCATTTGGGGCTGTAAGGCTTGAGGGTGACCGGGTGCGGGAGATAATCGAAAAACCATCCCCTGATGTTGATGCAGGGAACCTCATAAATACCGGTATATATGTGTTCAGTCCAGCGGTCTTTGATTACATAGAACAGACTCCCCTCTCCCCTCGGGGAGAGTACGAGATAACAGATACCATAATGATGCAGGTGAGGGATGACCTCCCAGTAAGGGCCATAGTATCAGAGAGGGAGTGGATAGATGTTGGAAGGCCATGGGAGCTCCTGGATGCCAGCGAAAAGCTCATGAATGGCCTTGAGAGGTCCATTCATGGGGAAGTGGAGGATGGTGTGACCATCCACGGGCCGGTGGTGGTGGGTGATGGAAGCATTATAAGGTCAGGTACCTACATCCAGGGCCCGGTTTACATCGGTAAAGACTGTGATATAGGGCCCAACTGTTACCTCCGTGCCCATACATGTATAGGGGATAAAGTGAGCATCGGTAATGCTGTTGAGATCAAGAATTCCATCATAATGGATGGTACCAACGTCAACCACCTCAGCTATGTGGGCGACTCTGTCATAGGTGCAGACTGCAACATAGCCGCAGGTACCAATATAGCCAATCTGCGTTTTGATGATGGTTCTGTGCATATGAGGGTTAAGGAGGAGTCTGTGGACACGGGCCGCAGGAAGCTTGGAGCAGTTTTCGGGGATGGTGTGAAGACCGGTATAAACTCAAGCTTCAATCCCGGTGTCAAGGTTGGGAAGGGTTCCCGTATCGGTGCCGGCTGCGTCATATACGAGGATGTACCCTCTGATAAACTTGTGATACTCAAACAGGAGTACATTATAAGGGACTGATGGGGGTTTTACTGTGTCTTACCGTGTATTTGAAGGCGCCATGATAATAGGGGATGTTGAGATAGGTGATGGCTCATCTGTATGGTACAATGCTGTTTTGAGGGGTGACATAGAACCCATAAGGATAGGATGCCGTTCAAATATCCAGGATAACTGTGTTGTTCACGCAAGCAGCGGCTACCCTGTGAAGGTGGGGGATTACGTCTCTGTGGGTCACGCCGCGGTTCTCCATGGATGCACCATACAGGACAATGTGCTGGTGGGCATGAACTCAACCATCCTCAACGGGGCCCTTGTGGCTGAAAATTCAATTGTAGGTGCAGGTGCGGTTGTTACCTCAGGTAAAAGTTTCCCGCCCGGAAGTCTCATCATGGGTGTTCCTGCAAGGGCTGTCAGGGAGCTCAATGATGAGGAGATAGAGTCCATAAGGGAGAATGCAGAGAGGTACTTCCACCTGGCGCAGGAATATGAAGACTGAAACCAAACAGGGCCTATAACTGTAAATATAAACTGAAGAGTGATTCTATGTTCAGAGTTCGTCCAGTAATTCATAAAATGGAGCCATATGTACCTGGAAGATCCATAAAGGAGATAGCAGAGAATTATGGCCTCAAAGAGAGTGATATAATCAAGCTGGGGTCCAATGAGAACCCCCTGGGTCCATCACCAGCCGCGGTTAAGGCTATGGCGGGGGAACTCGAATCCGCCCACAGGTACCCTGAATCAAACCTTGAAGATCTTTATGAGGCCATAGCAGATTATGCGGGCGTCGATGGGGATCAGGTCATAGTGGGTGGTGATGGTGCAGATGAGATCATCGATGTCCTGGGTAGAACATTCATTGACCCGGGAGACGCCTTCGTTGTGCCGATGCCATCATACATGTACTATGAATACACCCTCCAGGCACATGATGCAAGGCCTGTTCATGCACGGTGGGATGTTGAGGAGAACCGCCTTGACCTTGAATCGGTCCTTGATGCCATTGATGAATCAGCCCGCCTGGTCTTTCTCTGCACACCCAACAACCCCACAGGGGGTCTTATAGATAAGAAGGATATAAAGGCTGTTGCAGAGTCCACAGACGCCCTTGTGGTTGTTGACGAAGCCTACTTTGAATTTGCAGGTGTCAGCAACGTGGACCTCATATCTGACCATGAGAACATCTTTATAATGAGGACCTTCTCCAAGGTAATGGGTCTTGCAGGCATGAGGATAGGCTACGGTCTTGGAAGTCCCGGTGTTATAGAATACATGCACCGGGTTAAACCTGTATTCAGTCTCACAAGGCTATCCCATGCAGCGGCCCTTGCAACCCTCCATGACAGGGATTACATAGAAAAATCTGCAGAGTACTCCATAAGGAGCAGGGAATACCTTTATGGGGAACTTAAGAATTTTGAAAGCCTCAGGGTATTTGAATCATATGCAAACTACATCCTACTTGATGTGAGGGGTACCGGTAAAACCGCCGCTGAACTTGCAGAGGAGCTCCTCAGGAGGGGGATCATCGTGAGGGACTGTACCTCATTTTCAGGTCTCGATGAGTACTGGATAAGGGTGAGTGTTGGAACCCTTGAGGAGGATAAACGGTTCCTTGAGGTTCTCGCCGAGATCATTCCGTGATTTAAATGAAAATAGGTTCAATGGCAGTTTCAACCCTTGAATATCCAGGTAAACTCTCCCTTGTGATATTCACAGCAGGGTGTAACTTCAGGTGCCCCTACTGCCATAACCCTGAACTCATAGACGGTGGTGTGGAGGCTGATCTCTCAGATATCCTGGAGGATATGGAAAAATACGCCGACTTTGTTGATGCCGTCGTGGTGAGTGGTGGTGAGCCCCTCCTCCAGGTGGATGATGTTGAGGTAGTACTAAGGCACGCACGTTCCCTGGGGCTCCATACAAAACTTGACACCAATGGTTACTCCCCTGGGGCCCTCCGGAGGTTGCTGCCCCTACTTGATTATGTTGCAGTGGATGTGAAGGCCCCCTTCCACCGTTACAGGGAACTTGCCGGCGTCAGATGTGATGGTGTGAGGGAGAGCCTCAGTCTTCTTAGAGGCTCAGATGTTACGGTTGAGTGCCGGACAACCTTTGTGCCGGACCTCATGGACGAGGAGGACCTTAAGATTATCGCAGAGTCCATAGACTGTGACATCTACGTTATCCAGCAGTTCAGAAACAGGGTGGTCCTGGATGAAAAACTGAAGGACCTTGAGCCCCCATCACCACGCATGCTCAGGGACCTTGCCCTCAAGATTAAAAAATATTTCAGGAAGGTTAAGATACGTACCGAGGAGTTCGGAGAGGAAGAAATTCAATAATCGGGGGAGATACCAAATTGCCCATACTATCATTCAGCAGCAGGGACATCGACCTTGTAACCGGGAAAAGGACCATGACCATACGCCGGAAATGGAAGAGACCCCTCAGGGTGGGTGATCGCCTTCACTGCTACTGGAACCTTGTCTCCAAGGACCGAGAGAAGGTATTCGAGGCAGTGGTCACAGACGTTGAAACCGTCAGGTTCGCTGAGCTCAGGAAAAACGATGAACTGGCAAGGGAGGATGGTTTCAGGGATGCCAGGGAACTGGAGGAAGAATTCAAAAGGATGTACCAGGGCGACGTGGATGATGAAACCGAATTCCAGGTTATAAGGTTCAGGAAGCTTCCAGTGGAGGAATGGGAGGGCAAAAAGATCGATGAAAAGGCCATGATAACCAGGAGGGCTGACATACTCTTTGATTCAGGAAAATTCAATAAATCCCGCCTGTGCTACACTGCAGCCCTCCGCATTGACCCTGACGATGTTTACGTGCTCAACAGACTGGCAGACAATCTCACAAGGCTTGGGAGATTCGATGAAGCACTTGAAAACTACAGGAGAGCCATAAGAATAGATCCCGAAAATCCATATATATGGAACAATATGGCCATAACCCTCCTTAACGCCGGTGAAGTGGATGAGGCACTTGAGGCCAGTTCAAGGGCCCTGAAGATAAGGTCCCAGGACCCTGCCCTGCTTTACTGGAGGGGTGTTATGCTCGAGGTGGCTGAAAAACCGGTTGAAGCCCTTGAATTCTATGAGAAGGCAATTGAAAGGGACCCCCGGAATGCTGAATTATGGACAGCAAGGGGAAACCTTCTCTCGGAACTTGGAAGGATGGAGGATGCCCTGGAATCCTACAACAATGCCCTTGAACTGGCCCTTGAAGATGAACAGGACCCCCATCTCTGGAACCGTAAGGGCAACGCCCTCCTTGAGCTTGAAAGATTTGAAGAGGCCGTTGAATGCTACAGAAGGGCCATTGAAATGGATCCAGAGAATGATGTCTACTGGACCAACCTAGGTGTTGCGCTGCTGGAACTTGAAAGATTTGAAGAGGCCCTGGATTCATTCAGCAGGGCCCTCCAGTTAAACCCTGAAAATGAGGATGCTGAGATACTCCTGGAGGAGTGCCTTGAAAACCTCTAGACCTTCCCAAGTTTCTCAATGGCCTCTTCCACCAGGGATATTCCCCATTCAGCCATTTTAGTGGCATTTTCCTGGGTGTCTGACTCTGCAAAGCATCTGAATATTGGTTCTGTACCTGACGGCCTTATTATAACCCAACCATCGTCCCTGAAGATTTTAACACCATCGGTTGTATCTATATCCCTCACACCCGGTTCACTGCTCACCATTTCAGCCACCAGTTTCATGACATCCCCCTTGATTTCATCGGGACATTTTATCTTCTTTTTCTCAGAGTAATATGATGGCAGCTCTGATACAAGTTCAGAGAGGTGCCTTCCTTCATGTGCCATTATCTCAAGGATTTTTGCGGCTGTAAGGGCAGCGTCCCTCCCATATACAAAATCAGGGAATATCAGACCACCATTCTCCTCGCCTCCAAAGAGACCCCCTGTCTCTTTAAGCTTTCTGGCCACAAGGAGGTCCCCCACAGCGGTTGCAATCACCTCACCGTTGTTCTCCTCTGCCACGTCGTATATTGCTGAGGATGTCGCAACTGTCGTAACTATTATTCCGCCACCGTTCTCCTGGAGCATCCTCTTCTCAACAAGGGCAAAGGTCCTATCACCGAGGACGAACTGGCCCTTCTCATCTATACATATTGTTCTATCGGCGTCGCCATCATGGGCTATCCCCAGATCAGCCCCGGTTGACCTGACAGTATCCATGAGCTCAGAGAGGTTCTCAGGGACAGGTTCAGGGTCACGTCCAGGGAAAAACCCATCAGGCTGGGAATTAAGGGTCACAACACTGCAGCCCAGTTTCCTGAGGATGTATGGCATTGTGTAGGATCCAGCACCGCAGCCACAGTCAACCACCACCCTGAAATTTCTCTTTCTGATGGCCTCTGCGTCGACCCTCCTTATAACCTCCTCCTGGTACTCATTTATTATGCCCTGATTGACTGTCAGGTGGCCTATCTCATTCCATGAAGCCCTCTTAAATTTTTTCTGGAAGAATATATCCTCTATTTCCTCCTCCATATAATCCGGGATCCCTATACCGTCAGCGTCAACGAATTTTATGCCATTGTACTCTGGAGGGTTGTGGGAAGCGGTTACGATAACACCCCCATCATAGTAATTCCTCACCGCATACTGGACCGCCGGTGTTGGCAGTATTCCCAGATCAACAACATCGCATCCACTTGATAGGAGGCCTGATATAACTGCATTTTTTATCATGACCGTGGATGTCCTTGTATCCCCTCCAACAGCGATTTTACCATCTACAATGGAACCATATGCTGCTGCAAGTTTAGATGCAAATTCAGGTGTTAAAACTTCATTTGCAAGTCTCCTAACACCAAATGTACCGAAAAGCCTTTTCATTTTTATAACCTCATGTATGATTATTGATCGCAAAGGAGCTCAATAGACTTCCACACATAAACTGCAAGATATTCTAAACTTCCACCCTATACACCACAAAGTCCCTATTTCTGTAGACCTTCCGTGAATACGGGGGTGTTTTTCTGTTTTTAGTGTCAAGAATTATATAACCTACCATATCCATTCTGATGTCATCCTCTGTATACTCAAGGGTGACGGTGTATTTCCTGGCATCAATCGTGCCTCTAGATCCCGGTGCATAGCCACCTGCAGATACCGGTTGCCCTGCAATAGAAACGATTAACGGCTGAATATGGTAATCAGACACGACAACGGTTTTATGGTCCCCATTATATTTGAACCACTGGGCTGCTTCCAATTCAGATTCAGAAACCTCCGGCTTCACGGTGCTTGCAATTCCATAACCGCTGCACAGGGAGTAAACTGAGATGAAAAGAACCAGAACATAAACAGGCCACTTGCTATCAGCCACCTTCATTGAATTGAATATGCTGGCCCCCATTGCTGCTGCAGGGAAGAGTGCAAAGTAAAGTATTCTATCCGATAATACCTTCAATCCCACAGTGTAACCGGCACTCAGAGCCAGGACAAATATGAACCAGCTTGCCATCAGGATATCACTCCTCTCCCTTCTTTTAAGTGCACAGATTAACCCTGTAAGTGCAAGCACTGTGAGCAACGCCCCTAAATGGTTCAGATACCCCCCAATGGAAAGCGGATCTGCTGGTGGTGGCCTGAAGAAAAACCCATATTTAAGTAGAAGAGGCGCATACCAGATCATCGCCAGTATGAAACCTGTTAGGATAATCACCATGAGATTTCCAGGTTTTATGGAGTGCCTGCTGATTCTGGAAGCCAGAGTTGAGATTAAAACCACTGCAAGGACCATTGCGGCGGATAAGAGGTGTGTTAACATCAGAATGCCAAAAATTAGCCCGGTGAAGACTGGATAAATTTTAGAATCATTTTCCATGGAAATACAATAACCATAAACAAAAAAGGGCAAGAATATCATGGCCAGGGCTTCTGGGATGGGCATGATTATTCTTAAGAAGAACAGGCTTGAAATTGAAAGCATTCCGGTCAAAAATCCTGCCAGAGATCCGTAGAACCTTCCTGCAATATAAGAAAATGAAAGGATAATCAGGAATGCCATCACAGGCTGTATAAACCTTGCCACAGTTAAAAAGCCAAGACCGGTGATTTTAACAAGGAGCGTCAGCATTATATGAAAGAGGGGTGGATAACAGATGGGTCTCCCATAAGGGGCACATGTAAGTGGATCCCAGAACACGATGCCCTTCTCCATGTAAAGCATAGAGTTATGTATATGGTAGTAGATATCCCATGTAAGTGGTATGCTGTACTTCAGGGATGGTAGGAGTGCGAGGAGGAAGGCAAAGAGTGGAGGTAGAAGTGTCAATATTACACTGGCGTTCCTCTTGACAATCTCCATGGGTATCCCTTCTATGCTTTTCATGGGTACAGAATGAGTTGGTTATCATGGTTATTAAGGATATCCTCTCTGAAAACAGAAAATTTGTTAAGGAAGAAGGAACCCTTCTGAACGCAAAACCAGCGAAGGGTCTCTGCATCATAACCTGCATGGACTCAAGGCTCACAGGATTCCTTGAGGATGCCCTCGGGATAGGCAGGGGTGATGCAAAGATAATAAGGAACGCAGGTAACATCGTGGATGATGGTGCTGTGAGGTCAGCTGCAGTGGCCATATACGCCCTTGGTGTGCGGGAGATAATCATAGTGGGGCACACAGACTGTGGAATGACACGCCTTGATAGGGACCGCATAGTTTCAGAGATGAGGAAACTTGGCGTTGATGAGGATGTCATTGAAAATTTCAGCCTCAGAACACTGAACCCCATAGCCGATGAGGAGGAAAACGTTATTGAGGGTATCAGGAGGCTGCGTTCATCGCCACTTATACCTGAATCAGTAAAGGTCCATGGCCTTATAATTGACATAGCCACAGGTGAACTGAAACCATTGCACATCGATGAGGAATGAACTAACTCCCAGATGATTTTGGCCTGATGGCCGATGGTTTCTCAACAACTATCTCCAGTGATCCACGGTACTCCTTAACCCTTCCGGTTACCTGGATCCTCATTCCCCTTAAGATTCTAGGACTCATTTCCATACCCTTCGAGACTGATTTAAATGCCACAGCGGTTACTGTCCCTGTCCCATCATTTATTTTTAAAAGTAAAGTTCCAGATTCGAGTTCATGAACCGACTCCACTGTACCCTCAACTGTAATCTCCCTGTCCATCATGGCCCTGTCCACATCTGACACCCTAACGATGGGGGGTGTGAGTGATGCTGAGGATACTATCATTCCAATGAACCCTGCGATTCCAAGTAAAACCGATACCATGATTAGTGCCCTGTCATCCAGTATGAAACCCATGATATTATGTAATATATGTGAATATTTAAATATTACTGGAGTTCCGCATCAGGCCCTGAACATTGACTCTATACGGGAAACCGTATCAATGTCCTCAGGACTCAGATCATCTCTTATGCGTTTTACAACAGGAAAACGAAGAGAGTAACCGCTTTCATACTCAGGGCTGCGGACTATTTCACTGTAGGCCACCTCAAGTATTATCTCCGGTCTGACCCTCAGTTTCCTCCCCTTCCTCTCAATGGCAAGGTTCTCCATCCTGTCTGAGAGTTCCTGGAGGGTTTCATCATCCAGTCCCGTTGCAACATGAGCCACCGTCACAAGTTCCCCTGTATCATCATCCCTTGCAGCCAGAAGGTATGAGCCAATGAGGTGGGCCCTTTTTCCACGGCCATAGGTACCGCCAACCACAATGAGGTCCAGTGTTTCGGGTTCAGCCTTGAATTTAAGCATCTTTTTACCCCTTATACCCGGTATATATGGTGACTCTGTGTCCTTTATCATTATACCCTCATGACCCTCCCTTATTGATTCCCTGAAGAGCCACAGGGCTTCACCAATGTTATCAGGACCCACATCAACCATCCGGCTCGCCTCAATCTCCCCTGGAATCTCAGAAATGATTGATTCAAGGACCCTTCTCCTCTCCCTAAGTGGTTCGTCAATAAGGGGCCTTCCATAATATAGGACGTCGAAGAGGAAGAGGGATAGGGGAACCTTCCTCCTCAATCGTTCTATATCATACTTTCTCCTGACCCGCTGGAGTATGTACTGGAATGAAGCGGGTCTACCCTCAATTGTAACGATGATCTCACCCTCAACTATGTAGTCATCATCCGGGAGCGCCCTTTCAACGCCCTCAAGGATGTCAGGGACCGCCGCAGTTATGTTTTCAAGTCTACGTGTGAAAATGGATATCCCGTCCCCCTTTCTGTGTATCTGGACCCTTATCCCATCATATTTTGTCTCACAGAATGCCCTTCCAAGTTCCTCTATCGCAGATTCTATGCTCTCAGCAAGCTGTGCAAGCATTGGCTTTACAGGCCTTCCAGGTTCAAGATTCAGCCTTTCAAGACCCGAATTACCCTCCTCCATTGCAACGGCAGCCACCATACCCAGGTCATTGGTGAGCATGTGGGCCCTCTCAACAAGTGCAGGGTCGGCTCCTGAGGCCCTGGAAATGGCATCCCTTATGATACCCTCTGCAACCCCCACCCGGAGTTCCTCAAGGACCGTCCTGGTGATGTAACGTGCCTCAAGTGGCTTTGCCTGGGATAGTACCTCAACGAGTATTCCTATCTTCCTTGCCTGGGCCCTTTCACCTGTTACAGATGTCAGTGAGCGCAGTTTATCATAAACAAATTCAACAGTGAGTGGTTGCGAAAAGAAGGTTGTCTGGGTTTTCTTTGAGAAGAGTTTCTCACTTGCGAGTCCTATATCCCCCTCCTCCCTCATTGCATCTTCTATTTCATCAACCGAAACCCCCACGACAGTCGATATTGCTCTCATGAGAAGTTTTATGCCAACCCCGAGTTCCTCCTCACTCCAGATTGGGAAAACCCTTCCAAGCATGAGGAGGGTCACCACCGGTAAAAGATCCCTTTCAACGCTGCTGAAGAGCTCTGCAAGGATATCTGTCTTTTCGAGGCGCTTTGTTGTTGATTCCAGTTTTCTGTAGACCTCTGCAAGTTCAATATAGAGCAATCTATCCAACTCCATCATCTGTAAAGTGTCTGAAGAGGCTCCATGCCCATTCAATTGCCTCATCATCCCTTGAAAAAAGGAACCTTGATGGATCATAGAGGCCATCTGATAGGAAAAGAGATAGGGCCATCGAACCCTCCGTTATTATTAGGCTGAATTTAAGCTTTTCCGGTATGGCGTGAATAGCGGCATTCTGAGGCAAATCATCTTCAATAGAGGCTATAAGATCCTCTGAAAGTATTATCTCAGCCTTCACCCCTGACCTCAGGAGGTCACCATAGAAGGGGTGATATACCCCTGATAGGACCCAGACCCTCTCTGAATTCAGGGCGTTCTTTGCCACCACCTCATATGGTTCTGTGAGGTTCTCAGGCTTTGATTCAAGAATAGTGACCCCTGCAAGGTCTTCTATGCTGGATAGGAGGTGATCTGGTATTGATGATAGATCATGGTCAAGGAAGAATTCCGACAGATCTCCAAGAGCAAGAAGTGACCCTATGATACCCTGCACCTTGAGGGATATTATCCTCCCTGTTGCTGAAAGTTCATACCTGCGGTTGGTCCTTGAGACCATTCTCTTCTCTTCCAGCTGGTATATGGCATGTAGAATCGTTGATGAACTTGATCTTATAACTGACCTCATCTCCGATAGCTCCATGGGACCATCCATGAGAGCAAGCAGGACCTTCAGTCTCACCTCAGAGCCAAAAATGAACCTGAGATCCTCTTTGACTTCACTGTAGCCTTCCAGCAAGGATTCACCTCACCATCTTCTATTCAAGGAAAACATCAAATTTTCCGCTGACACCACATATGGGGCATGGTTCGGGTGGTGCCTTCCTTGCGCAGAGATAACCGCATACACGGCACCGCAGTACCGGGATCTTAAGGTCAAGTTTACCCCCAGGGATTTTCTCCATATTTCTTCTCTCAGGGATTGATTTAAATTCCACATCCTCATCCGCGACGTAAAGGCCACAGTAGCATGTACCATACTCCTCAAGATCCTCGTCCCTGTAATCACAGGGGCATACTATATCACTGTCCTCCTCTGGATTGCCGGATGCAAGACGGCAGGGGCAGGAATCATAACCATACCTTTCACGGTTGGTGAGAATCCCCTGCAGGAGTTCCATAACAAATTCCCTGTCAGGGTTGATTTTATAGCCTGATTTCTCTGCAGATTCCCTGATCTCTCTGTAGAGTGCTTCAAGTTCATCAGCCATGATGATCCCTACCTTAGGGCTGACTTTATTGAGAGTGCATCGAACCCCACAATAACATCCCCATCGTCTATCACAAGTGTAGGGAATGAGAGGGATGGGTTCCACTTCCGGAGCTCATTGATGGCTTTTTCACGTTCATCTCCCTGTAGGAGGTCGACGTATATGTAATCATAGGCCACCCCTAGTTCCTCCAGCAGTTCACGGGTTTTTTTGCACCATCCACATGTACTCAGGGCAAAAAGCCGGATCTTTGCCTTTTCGGTGCCGTTGACATGTTCAAATTTCATTTGACCACCACTGTAATTTCTGTTACTGAACCATATTAACTGTTGGGAATAGAACCGGCACAGTAGATGCAACTGTTCCCGTCCCCTCCTCAGACCGGGGGTGCCACAGACATTCCAGAGCCCCTATTCATAAGTGCTTCAATCACCTCTGAGGATCCTGAGAGCGCAGTATTCCCCGCACATGGTGCACATCTCTGAATCATCCATCGGGCACTGCATCCTGTATTCTGCGGGTTTTCTTGAGTCGAATGCCATTTCAAACTGTTTATTCCAGTCAAAGGATTTCCTTGCATTTGCCATTTCAAGTTCAGATTTCCATGCCCCTGGCAATTTGCTGGCGGCGTCCGCGGCCTGTGCAGCTATCCTGGAAGCCACCACCCCCTCAATAACATCATCCACACCGGGTATGGCGAGGTGTTCCGCGGGTGTTACATAGCAGAGGAAGTCGGCCCCGTTCATTGCCGCGACTGCACCACCTATGGCCGCGCTGATATGGTCATACCCGGGGGCCATGTCGGTGACTATTGGGCCGAGGACATAGAATGGTGCGCCGTCACATACAGACTTCTGTATCTTCATATTTGCTGCGATCTGGTCGAGTGGCATGTGGCCGGGACCCTCAACCATGCACTGTACATCTAAATCCCGGGCCCTTGCAACAAGATCCGCGAGTGTGAGCAGTTCCTGGATCTGGGGTATATCCGATGCATCTGCAAGGCAGCCGGGTCTCAGGCCATCCCCGAGGCTCAGTGTTACATCATACTCATATGCCAGTTCAAGGAGGTAGTCATAGTTGCTGTAGAGGGGGTTTTCCTCCTGGTTGTGAATTATCCATGCAGCCAGGAATGCTCCTCCCCTGCTCACTATACCCATTATCCTGTCTGATCGCTGGACCTTCTCAACTGTCTCAAGGGTTATCCCGGAGTGCACTGTCATGAAGTCAACGCCATCCCTGGCCTGGTTCTCTATTGCCCTGAACATGTCATCCTCGTCCATCTCCACAACCGAGCCGCTGGATCTGAAGGCCTCAACACCTGCCTCGTAGATTGGTACTGTTCCAACGGGTACGTCTACGGCTTCAAGTACGGCCCTTCTAACTTCACGGAGCATTGGGCCCGTGCTGAGGTCCATGACCGCATCTGCACCATATTCCACGGCCACCATTGCCTTTTCAACTTCAAGGTCAATGTCCTCCATCTTTGAGGATGAGCCAATATTTGCATTTACTTTCGTTGAAAGACCATCCCCTATGCCGCATGGTGATGAACTTCTATTAACATTGGATGGTATGACAGCCCTGCCATCTGCAATGCTTTTTATGAGAATCTGAATATCAATGTTCTCCTTTCGGGCTACCTCCTCCATTTCAGGGGTTATATTGCCCTTTCTTGCATTTTCCATCTGAGTCACTTTGATCCCTCAATCTTAATATATGGACATCAATAAAAATAATTTCATGATGAAAAAGCTCCGTGCAAGGGACATAATGCTGCGGGATGTTATTGTGGCTAATCCAGAAGACCTTGTGGCAGCTGCCAACCTCAAGATGGTCCGTGCAAATGTCGGTGGAGTTCCTGTTGTGGAGGAAGGCAGGCTTGTTGGCCTCATAACCCACAGGGATATTCTGCTTGCAGGTGGTGAGGCCCTGAAACTGCGGGTGAAGGATATCATGAGCAAGGACCTTGTTGTTGTCCATGAGGATACCCCAATAAGCAGGATAAGCAGGATAATGGCAGATACGGGTTATCAGAGGTTGCCTGTTGTGAAAGACGATATGCTCGTGGGGCTTATAACTCAGAGCTGCATCATAAAGGCTGTTGCAGACCACCTTTAGAGCTATACAAGGGGTTCAGGTGACAGTGGATTTCTTTCTGAATTTTTATTTCCCGAAGCCCCCATCCTCTTTAATCTGAGTTCAATGAACCTCTTACCCTTTTTTGTGCATGCATATATGGGTATTGAGGAGCCCACCTTCAGCAGCGCCCTTCTATCTGCTATTCGCCTTATGTACTTTGATGCGCAGGATGTTACAACATCACATGTATTGATTATTCTCTCTGCGCCTCTGTAATCTATTCCTGTGAGGTGAACTGCAAAGAGGTATATTTCTTCATCCTGGATTTTCCTTAAATGCTCTGCCTCATCCGGATCCTTGACTGTGACTGCAACCCTTCTGTAACCCATTTCAAGCGCCCTTTCAACACCCTTAAACTGGTCTATCGTTGCCTTTTGAGGGTCAAGGACATTTTTGGGGCCAATTTTTTCTATAACATCCTTTTCAGGGGATGTGCTGATGAAACCTGATATTCTTCCACCTATACCCTGTGCAAGTTCTGGTTCTGTTACAATGACGGTTCCTGCCCCATCGCAGACCATCACGGCCGCGTCCACCTCCCCCTCAGCAAGGAGTGTTGAGATAATCTCTGAGATGCCAAATGATAGAAAATCCCTCATTCTTAATTCACGGTTGGCTGTGCACATGCCAAAATCCTTGATGCGAAATTCAATATTCTGGCGGACCGCCTCAGAAGTGATCTTTTCAATGCCGCGATACTTATGGAACAGGGGGCAGTAGTGGATCAGTGGCTCTGATACATGGACCACCTTACCGTCCCTCACTGTAACCCGGGTTTTGCCCAGGGCCTCTATTACATGTTCACCCACAGAGAACACCTCAACGCTGGGGATATGGAAATCCTTCGGCAGGATCAGGTTTCAGGATCAGTGAAGCATCTGACCTCAGAAGCGCATTTACAGTTGCACTGAATGAGCATAGCGTCCCTATACCACATGCAACCCTCTCATCACCAGATATGATATCCACAGTTATATAATCTTCCATTCTTACATTTTCCCTTACACCCGCCCTGCCCATCCTGTGGAGGATCCTATTGCCCAGGGCCCCCATGGACCTGTCAAGCCAGAAATGTTTGAGTGGGCAGAGGTCACAGTAATTCCTGAAGAGCCTGTTCCACTTACTGCTTCCAAATCCTGCATCGATTTCGGCCCTTATGGTAGCATATGCTATGCAGCACCCCCAGTTCCTTCCGATAACCCTTCCGCCCTCGATGAGGTATGAGTGAACCCTCCTACCCCTCCATTCAAGTCTTCCGGTGATCCCTCTCTCATATTTCTCCATTCCAGTGTTCCGGGATCTCTCTGAGGCAATTTCCTTTCTCAGTGACTCTACCCTTGAAGCCGCTATGTTGATTGCGCAGACCGGGCAGAACCCTGATGCCGCAGATATAATTTCTTCACCACTCTTAGAATAGAGAACAACCTTTATACCTGCCCCCTCCCTTTTAACCTCCACGGACCCCCCCTCCGACCACGTCCTGGAGATGACCCTGGATGCTGTGTTAACAACCCTTCCATACCCTGCCATTTCTGCAACACGCTTCTGGTCCCTTTTATCTGTAAGAAATGGTTTCAGGACATCTGAAAGGTCATCATCAATAAAACCCGCGTTTATCTGTGCATCGAGAACCGCCGGGGCCCATGTTATATCCGAGCCCTCTCCAGCCAGCTCTCCCGATGGGTCCAGTATACGTGCCCTGACTCCCTCAGGGTACTCTGAGGTTTCAACGATGAATCCCTCCTCTGAGAGATGCTTGAATACGAGGTGGCATGCACCACATGCACCCTCTGAAATATCAAGATCCCTGATCTGCATGGCCCTCCCCCACTGCAAGTGACTGATTGTACTTATGTTGCCACCCAGTAATAATGGTTGCATCTTGTGGGCTTTCATGCATCCCAGGTGTTTAACAGAAAAGTTTAAATTAGATGAAAACTGATTTTTTATAAGCTACGCCGGGGTGGCTCAGCTGGTTAGAGCGCACGGCTCATAGGGTATTAAGCAGTGCTCTGACTTTTTCCTGGGATACCGTGAGGTCGCGGGTTCGAATCCCGCCCCCGGCATCTTGAAACCACTTTTTTTATTATACGCGCATGATCACCTCTTTATGGTAGCAATATATCACCAGTCATTTACAGAGTCCAGTTAATTATGCTATTCAGTGCCCTCAGGGCCACATCACCAGTCATTTATCGAATCCACTTAATCCCCTATCCTTATGCGGCAAGCCATACTGAATCCCACCGCTTCAATGCAGTGCCGGGTCATGAGGTGACCGTTAAAACCTGTAAAAATCATTAATATAATTCAGTGACATACCTATACTGTGACAGAATTTAAAGAGGGTTGGAATGCCTAGAAGATATGAGGGTATGGCGTACTGGGAGATGGTCAGCCGGCAGATGGGTCTCATTTCAAAGGCCGAACAGTTAAGGCTCAGGGATTCAACTGTTGCTGTAATTGGATGTGGTGGGATAGGTGGGGCTGCAGTTGAGATGCTTGCAAGGATGGGTATAGGCAGGATCAGGATAATAGACAGCGACGTATTTGACATCTCAAACATCAACAGACAGCTCATGAGCAGTTTTAGCGCCCTTAAACTCCCCAAGGTTGAAGTTGCAGCAGAACGCATCAGGACCGTGAATCCCTTCGCTGATGTGGAGGTATTTCATGAGTGTTTCACCGAAAAAAATGCCTCAACCATAATTGATGGGAGTGACGCCGTGGTGGATGCCCTTGATAACATAACCTCAAGGGTCATGGCATCCAGAAGATGCAGAATCCAGGGCATCCCCTTCATACATGGAGCGATACATGGATCCATGGGCCAGGTGAGTGTCTTCACATCTGATTCTCCATCCTATGAGGAACTTTTCAATCTACCATCTAGGGGCCTTGAACTTACAGGGGATGTTAAGTCTGAGCTTAAAGAACTATCCTCTGAAACTCCGCCAGTCATAGGGCCCGCAGCCAATCTTACCGGGTGTTTACAGGCGGCTGAGGTCTTTAAACTGATAACAGGAAGGGGTGATCTAATCATTGCACCAAGAATGCTGAAATTTGATCTGCTCCTTGGCGAACCATTCAAAATTGTTGAACTATAATAGCCAAAAAATATATAAACCAGTAGAAGGAAAGTTACTTCCGGTGACAGTTAAGCTCATGCCACGGAGGCATAACCCATGTCAGATAAGATTGGAAAAATAATAGCTAAAATGGATGAATGCGGAGTAAAATTCGTCCGCCTTCAGTTTGTGGACATACACGGAAAACCAAAAAACATGGCAATACCCCTGGTAAGGCCAGACCAGATAGAGGACATAATAAAGGACGGTCTCCTCTTTGATGGTTCATCAATTGAGGGATTCGTCGACATAAACGAAAGTGACCTGGTCCTCAAACCAGACCCGGACACCTTCTCAACACTCCCATGGAGGCCAGAGGAAAAAGGTGTCTGCAGATTCATCTGTGACGTATACTGGCCAGAAGGAAAACCATTCGAGGGAGACCCAAGATACGTCCTGAAAAAAGCCCTTGACAAATACTCCCACCTGGGTTACGAATACAACGTCGGACCGGAACCCGAATTCTTCATCCTGGACCAGGACGAAGATGGGAACATAATACCCCACGACTGCGGCGCATACTTCGATGTGGAACCAGTGGACCAGGGTACAGACTTCAGAAGAAAACTCGTGATGGACCTTGAGGCCCTTAACTTCGATGTTGAGGTAAGCCACCACGAGGTCGCCCCAGGGCAGCATGAGATAGACTTCAAATTTGACAAGGCACTTAAAACAGCAGACGCCGTCATAACCTTCAAGCAGGCAATAAAGGCCATAGTGGACAAGATGGGTTACATGGTAACCTTCATGCCAAAACCATTCTTCGGTGAAAACGGTAGCGGTATGCACTGCCACCAGTCACTCTTCAAGGACGGTGAAAACGTATTCTACGACCCTGACACCGAGACACAGCTATCAGAGGAGGCCATGTACTTCATAGGAGGGCTCCTCAAGCATGCCCCGGCACTATCAGCTGTGTGTGCACCTACAGTCAACTCCTACAAGAGGCTCGTGCCTGGCTATGAGGCCCCTGTGTACATCGCATACGGTCTCAAAAACAGGTCAACCCTTGTGAGGATCCCTGCATCCCGTGGTAAGGGGACACGTGTGGAACTGAGGATGCCTGACCCCTCATGCAACCCGTACCTTGCATTTGCAGCCATGCTGGAAGCAGGTATGAACGGTATACAGAACAGGATTGACCCCGGCGAACCGACTGAAATCGATGTATTCGAAAAATCCATCCCTGAACTCAGGGAAATGGGAATCGAAACCCTCCCATCAAGTCTGTGGGAGGCATACCATGCCCTTGAGGAGGACGACGTCATCAAGGGAGCCCTCGGGGACCATGTCTATGAGAAGTTCATGGAGATAAAGCACAAAGAATGGGACGACTACCGGGTGAGGGTCTTCAAGTACGAACTTGAAAGATACCTTGACATCTAACCCTCCTTTTTTTATTAAACTTTAAATAACCCCCTTCCCTATTTTTTATATGGTGTTTGCTGATGGCTGAAGAGACCAACCAGAAGATGATGGAGATTCTGAGGATCCTTGCAGAGCACGACGACGTCCTTGGAGCAAAGATAATAGCATCAGAACTTAAAAAGAAGGGCTACGACCTTGGAGAGCGTGCTGTCAGGTACCACATGCGCATACTTGATGAAAAGGGCCTTACAGAAAGGGTTGGTTACGCCGGAAGAAGGATAACAGAAAAGGGGCTGCAGGAGATAAACCGTGGCCTCGTCTACGACCAGGTGGACTTCATATTCTCAAAGTTCGAGAGTATGATCTACCGTACAAGTTTCAACCCTCATACCCTTGAGGGGAAGGTGGTTGTAAACACATCAAGGATATCCCCTGAATCCATCGAAACCCTGAAACATGTTATGAAAAACGGTTTCTGTTTGAGCCCCCGTGTAAGGCTCGAAGAACACGATGGGGAGTTTGTAATAAGTACCATCTGCGGGACAACTGTTGATGGTCTTCTGCTAATGAACGGAATCCCTGTAATACCCCAGTTTGGGGGGCTTGTGAGGTTCGAGGAGGGCAGGCCAGTGAACTTCAGGGAACTCATAGCATACAAGAAGACATCTATGACGCCTCTTGAGGCATTCACATCCGAGAACATGACCTCAGTTCTGGATGTCATTGAAAACGGAGAGGGGACCGTACCTGCAAACCTCCGCATCATGCCTGGAACCGCACGGGAGGAGGCCATTAAACTCTTCAGGAAACTTGAGGGAGCCGATATATCAGGCGTCCTCAAGGTGGGTGAGCCAGGGGAGGATGTCCTGGGAGTCCCTGTGGCTGATGGAATGGTTGGGGTTGCCATCATAGGCGGGATAACTCCACTCTGCGCAATACAGGAGGCAGGTTACAGTGTCGAGATTAAACTGGCAGAGAACCTCATTGACTTCAGAAACCTGGAGCCCCTCGTAAAACCCGAGGGGAGGTTGATGGCGTCTGCACCTGAAAGGGGTGTCAGGGTCCGATTCCTGCTTTCAAAGGCCTGGAACCTCATAAACAGGGTTGATTTTAACCACAGGGATTTTTCCGGGAGGGTAATTGCAAACATATCCCTGGTTAAAAGAGAGGATCTTGATGAATCCCTCGAGATCATACGTGACGTCCTGGGGAAGCGCCCTGAATTTTCAACCCTGCCACTTATAGGAATCACAGACGAGGGAAAAATGGCTGGAATTGCAACTGTCTGCAGCCTCACCCTGGACGGGATACTCATAAAGAACGGTATCATGTCCACGCCAAAGTATGGGGGCCTCCTTGAGGTTGGAGTTAGGGATCCCCGCTTTGTTGAGCTAACAGCCTACAGCGGATCATCCCTAGACCCCCATGAGATCTATGTTTCAAAGAATATGACCGCAGTTCTTGAAGCCCTTGATGGTCCCGGCAGGGTACTTGCAAGTCTCCGTGAGGTGCCCTACCTTGCAAGGGATCACGCCACAGACCTCATTGAGGATCTATCAGAAGCAGGTTTCAGCATACTGAAAATCGGAAAACCCAGTGAGATAGTCTACAACGCCCGTGTGGAGAAGTACCATGCGGGGATAGTGACCCCTGGAGGCCTGAACCCCCTTGCGGCTGTCCGTGAGGCGGGTATCGATGTAAGGATGAAGGCCGTTGAGGGGCTCATGGATCTTAAGGAATTCATGTATGTTGACGAGGTGTAGCCCCTATAGGACTAAACCCCTGATCCTGGAACTCATACATAACTTGTGTAAAACTTATTTTTATAATGATCATAAGATTATATAATCAGAGGCAAGGTGATTTATTTGAAAAAGGAAAATAGAATTGCAACTTGCGATGAACTCTGCAGGTACATAAGGGAAGAGGTTAAACCAGGGGATACTGTGAGGCTATCCCTCGGCCGCGTATACATTCCTGGAAAGGTTGTGACCAACAACGCGGGCGTCATACAGATAAAGATAGACAGCGACCTCATAAAGGGTCTTACAACGATTGACGTTGAGAAGCTGAAGGAATACCTCATTGAACTGGAGCACGAATGTGAGGGTGGGGTATGCGTAATTGAGGCTGTTGATGAATGAGGTGATTGGATGTTGGCTGTGGTAGAGATAGTTTCACTCATAGTGGCCGGATTTATAATTGTGAGTCTGATGGCCCATCTACTCAACAGAAAACCCGCATGATGTCCCCCTTTTTAATTTTTATTCTAGTCTCATGGTGGAACTGTATTACTCCATGAGTTCATCCTCAATGACGCTTTTTAATTTTTATTCTGGTCTCATGGTAGGGCGTTCCATGGCCCCCGCCTGTCCTTCCATCCTCGATCACGGTATTTATACACCCGCCCCTTGAGAGCCAGGTACCCCTGAATGACAGGGCGCATCCAGGATACACCTTATCAGAGGACCTTACAGTTGCACAGGTTCTGCCCGCACCCGATTCAATGGTTACGGTTTCACCATCTTCAAATCCTGTTTTTAATAGGGTCTCTGGATGTATAAAGACCTCCAGAAGCCTTTCTTCATCATATGGTTCTCTGGATCCTATCCATTCAGAGTTCATTACCGTTAAAAGTCTGAGAGATTTTTCATCCGGGATTCTGACCTCTGAGGGGATTTCTGATGGTAAGATGAACCTTCCACTCTCGGTATAGAATTTAAAATCCTCAAATGGAACCTCTGGAATTTCAGGAGATCTGTATGGTCTTTTTAGAAGATCATGAATCTCTATTCCATGGTAATCAAGGACTGGTGCTGCTATGATTTCAAGCCATTCCATGAGGGATCCCTCCATGCTATCAAGACCCATGAACTCTGACAGTCTCTTAAGAATCCAGAATTCTGACCGGCATTCCCCTGAGGGCCTGACTGCTGCATTTACAGGAGATATATAGGGGTGACCATAACTGCCCACCAGATCGGTTTCCTCAAGGAAGGTTGTTGCTGGGAGAAATATGTCGGCAGCATATGATGTGTCGTTGAGGAAGTGGTCGACCATGACCACAAGATCCATTTTCCTGAGGGCCCCCAGGGTTTTCATTGAATTGGGGCCCAGGTTCACCGGGTTGCCTGCAGTTATGAAGACACATTTCGCCTCAGGTGAATCCAGATTCTCAAGTTCCCTTCCAAAAAGTGGCATGGATATTTTTCTTCTGGTTTCAAGGCAGACCGATTCATCAAAACCGCCGTATTCATCAAATCCGCTGCTAACGCCCCCTCCACTGATCCCTATATTACCGGATATGGCGGCGAGTGCATCTATGAACCTGCAGGTTATGTGGGAGTTGAAGTACCTCTGCAGACCCCACCCAATTATTATGCTGCTCGGGACATCTGAATAGATGAAGGCAAGCTCATACATCATCCTTTCGGGAATCCCTGTGATCCCTGATAGTTCAGAGAGGCTGAAGGCATCGAGGACGTTCAGGTAGGCATCGAAGTTGTCTGCATGGTCCTCAATAAACCCCTGATCGTGGAGTCCCTCATCCATGATGATCTTTGAAAGTGCAATTGCAAGGTACATATCGGTGCCTGGTCTAACCCGGCAGTGGATATCTGCTCTGGCGGCTGTTTCAGTCCTTAGAGGGTCAACTGTGACGATGGTTTTCCCCTTGCGCTGGGCCCTCCTTACTATCCTCCAGAGGTTAAGGTCGGTAACTGCCGGGTTACGTCCCCAGATGAATATGTTTCTGCTGTTGAGGTGGTCGCTTGGTTCATGGGATATCCTTTTCCCGAAATCCATTTTATGGGCAGCTATGGCTGTACCTCCACAGAGTGTTCCCTCAAGGGTTGTTGCCCCCAGAGAATTGAAAAACCTCCGGTTAAGAAGTCTCAGGGCTGTTCTTGCACCAAATCCCTGATAATAGACTATGGATTCTGAACCGTATTCATCCACACATCTGTTCATCACATCAGCTACTGTTTGAAGAGCCTCATCCCAGGATACGGTCCTCCACTGATTTCCATCTCTCATGAGGGGTTTCAGGATCCTTTTAGGGGAGTAGAGCCTCATAATATGATATTTGGCCGTTTTTCTGCATAAAAATCCCCTGCTGTGTGGATGTTTTCTGTTTCCACCTATCGACCTTACAACTCCCCTCTTAACCCTGACTGTGAGACCACATGCGCCTGGACAGTCCCTTGTGCAGGTTGTGAAGACTCTCATGGGAGACCCATTATACTCTGCAGGATATGTTCAGTTCCGTGAGTGATTTCAGTATTGCCGCAGATATTCCATCATCTGATTCAAAGACTATAACACCCCTCCTTTTAGCCTCCTCAAGTGGTTTTTCCCCTATCCTTCTGCATATTACGATTTCACAGTCATCAATAAGGTCCAGGACCCGCCTCCATCTATCGTCGTGCTTTTCTATTTTTCCCCCATCCACCTTCCTTATTTCAGAAAATTTGATTTCATTATCAATCCTCTCAAAAACTATGAAGCCGTCTGCATCTGCGAAGTGTCTGTTAACGTATCTACCGTCATCCGACGCAACAGCTATCCTTATCACATGTATCACCCTCAATTTCATATCCCTCATCATAGTGGCTCTCGAGTATCAGGTTTGTGAGGGAGTCAACAAAGGCTATCCCCCCGGCGTATCCTGCTATTCTTATTCTCTGGGACCCCACCCTATCGTAAACCGGGAATCCAATCCTCATGAGGGGCACTCCAAGTTCCCTGGCTACCCTTGCGCAGTGGGAGTTTCCTATAAGGACGTCGATCTCTCTGCCAGCAAGGTTTTCCCTTAAGCCAAATATATCAACCCCACTCCGTGCCAGAAATCGGGACCCCCATTTACTCTGGAGCTGGCTGATTTTTTCATGGAAGTATCTGCTCCTGGAACCTGTGAAAACGTACGGCTGCATTCCCATCTCAAGTACCAGCGATGTTAATGCAACAGCATATGCTGGGTCTGCAAATATGGCCACTCTCCTTCCTGAGGTGTACTGATGGGAATCTATCATCGCATCCATCAGTCTACCCCGCTCCCTCCTGATGGAGCGGGAAATATCTGAATGGAAAAGATCAAGGAGGACCCCTAAAAATTTATCTGTACCTCCAAGACCTGCAGGGATCTGGAGTTCAATGTTTTTAACCCCGTATTTCTTTTCCAGGAACTCCCCTCCACCGTACCCCCCAAGGTTAAGGGTGGCCATGGAGCTACCTGCACCAGCTATTTCATGGATGGATGTTCCGTGACGTGTTATAAAATACGGGTCACCATCAAATGGTTCGTCAAGGGACTCAGAGTTATCGGTTATCATGAGAAAATCCACGCCGATTCCTTCAAGAATATTCTTTATCTCTGAGGTGTCTGCAGGGCTCATGATACCATTTATGATGTTTATTCTATCAACAGGTTCAGCATGACCCCTGACAAGTGATCTGAGAATGGATTTAACAGCGGCCTCATATCCATCCACGTGTGAACCTCTGAAGCCAGGTGATGAAACCGTTATAATCTCAGACTCTCCTCTTCCCCTGTGTTTATCCACTATTCTATCAATGTCATCTCCTATTGTCTCTGAGAGGCAACCTGAAATTACACCTATAACTTCAGGGCTGTACTGTTCTTCAACCGTCTTCAGGGCCCTTAAAAGGTTTTCTTCTCCACCATATACAACTGTAGCTTCACTCAGGGAACTTGAGGCTATATTCACAGGTTCTCTGAAGTGTCTTGTGAGCTGAAACCTCATATATGTGCTGCAGCCCTGTGAACCATGTATGAGTGGCATTGAGCCCCTGATGCCCAGAAACGCCATGACGGCACCCAGGGGCTGACAGATGGTTCCAGGATTCATTATGGTGCTTCTATGCTCCACCTGACATACCTCCTGGTCCTGATAACCTTTTTTTGCTGGCAATAGTCCATATGGGACTTTCCAGGGTTCTTTTAACCTCCTCGGCAAAATTCAGGAATCCTCCAAAGCCTGAGAATGGTTTTATCCTGTCATGGTTAAATTCACAGAAGGGTATTCCAAGCTTATAGGAGAGATATTTTTCCTTGGCCCCTGAAACAAGCAGATCAGGCCTGTACTTTCGCAGCAGTTCTGAAAGTTCAACTGGATTTGCATCATCAAAGAGTATCAGTTCCCTTCCTGACTTCTCCATTATCTTCAGGTAGTCTTCAGGGAGCCCATTCTGGGTTCCGCTCATTATCACCTCCATTCCAAGGTCCCCGAATGCCCTTATAAGGGACCATGCCTTGTTACCGCCCACGTATATTGCCACCTTTTTACCCTCAAGGGCTCTCCTGTAGCCCCTGATGATTCTATATGTTTTTTCTGCCATTGAGCTGATCCATTTTTCATCGCTGAGACCAAAGAAATCTGAAATTGATAGGAGAGAATCCATGGTCTCTTTTATGCCAAAAAAATTGACATTTATGTAGGGTATCCCGTATTTCCTCTTCATCTCCTCTGCAATGTAACCTGATGACTTGCTGCACTGTACAATGTTAAGCTGCGCTGTGTGGGCTTCTGAGATTTCAGCCACTGTTGAGTCACCGGTTATGGATGAAACCACGCAAATACCCATTTTCTCAAGTAGACCCTTTATCTCCCAGAGGTCCCCTGCAACATTGAACTCACCCACAAGGTTAACCGAGTTTTCCCTGACTTCAGCATCTCCACGCCCTATTATGTGTCTGAGAATAACATCGCAGGCTAGCTGGTGGCCGAGTGACTTGTTGAAGCTTCTGAATCCCTCAGACTGCACCGGTATTACCCATCTTCCTGTTTTGTTTTCTGCTGTTCTGCATACAGCCGCTATGTCGTCCCCTATAACGCCTGAAACACATGTGGAGTAGACGAATATGGCTGAGGGGGAGTGAATTTCACTTATCTCCAGTATACATTCAAGGAGTTTATCCTCCCCCCCAAACACCACATCCTTTTCCTCAAGACCAGTTGAGAATCCCATCCTGTAGAGTTCAGACCCTGAGCTTCTGCTTCCCCTGATGTCCCAGGTGCATGCAGCGCATCCCACAGGTCCATGCACAAGGTGGGCTGCATCCGTTATGGGCATGAGGACAACCCTCGCCCCCCCATAAACACATGACCTCTGGGTTACCATGCCTGGAAGTGATTCACGATTACAGCGTGGCCCTGACCCGCTGCAGCTCCTTGTGAAGTGTTCTTTTCTGGGGGAGAGTGTCTCTATAACCGCTTCAGGGACCTCCTCAACCTTTAGATCACCTGCGGTGCCCGCTGAAAAATTCTCTTTACTGCTGCAGTTTCCAGTGCTGTGGTTCATAGTATTCCCTGAGTACTGTGTTTGTTATTCTGTTTATGAGATTCACTGCCCCCCTGTAGCCTGTGATGGGCACCCTCTGATAGCCCACCCTGTCATATACCGGGTAGCCAACCCTCACAAGGGGTATTCCAAGGTCCTGGGCTATGAGTCTGCCATCTGAGTTTCCTATCATGAGGTCAACAGGTTCCTCTGCGAGTTTCGCCTCAAGTGCCCTGAGATCTGATTTTATCATGACATTTATCCTTTCACCTGCCTCAGATGCCACTGTCTTCATCCTATCAAGGAATAGTTGGTTATCTGTTCCTGTGCAAGTGTGGAGTGGAACCATCCCAAGTTCACAGAGGAACCTTGATATTCCCGCAACCATGTCAGGGTCCCCGTAGACCGCGGCTGTTCTTCCAGAGAGGTACCTTGAACTGAGGTCCGCCATTGAGTCAATCAGGATGCCTCTTTCATCGAGCAGTTCATCATTCACATCACTCTCTGAAATCCTGGCTACCGTGCGAACAAATTCATCTGTATTGCGGACCCCCACTGGTATGGAGTACTCACCCGGTACCCCGAATCGCTTTTCAAGTGTATTCACTGCTTCATCACCATACATGGTCATTGTCACTGTTCCAATACTGCTTGATGAGTCCTCTATTTCAGAAACCCGTGTTCCTCCACGGGGGTAGAATGGC
Source organism: Methanothermobacter sp. (assembly GCF_030055425.1). Lineage (NCBI taxonomy): Archaea > Methanobacteriati > Methanobacteriota > Methanobacteria > Methanobacteriales > Methanobacteriaceae > Methanothermobacter > Methanothermobacter sp. The sequence continues at coordinate 183,346 of NZ_JASFYE010000002.1, read as the reverse complement.
ATCTTCTCTGTTTTTGATGGTCTGAGTGGGGAATCAAAGGGATCTGAGGTATCAGTGAGTATGATATGGTCAATGCCCATAAGGCCCAGGATGTGTTTTATCTCCCTTATGTCGCCAGGGTTAACTATACCCGGTATCACGTTGAGCCTATGGTTACAGTCTCCATCCTCCCTGGCGAGGGTCTCTATGAATGATTTTATGGCATTTCCGTATCCCCTGAAGTGGTTTTCAACGAAGCTGGGTGTTGATATGTGGACCAGTTTTGTCTGGAACCTGTCTCCAAGTTCATCCCTCAGTTCAGTCTCAGCGACCCTCATGAAACCATCCACGTCATCCCCTATTATTTCACTTGAGCAGGTGGTTACAATTCCCACAAGGTCGGGTCTGAGTCTCTTCACAAGGTTTTTAACACCGTTTATTATGTTACTTCTACCTCCGAATACGGCAGCGTCCTCATGAAGCGATGTGACGGCTATCTCTGCGGGTTCTCTGAAGTGTCTGTTAAGCCCGTATCTCACAAAGGTGCTGCAGCCCTGGGAGCCGTGAACCAGGGGCAGCCCCCTCCTTATACCCAGTGTTGCGAACATTGCACCGAATGGCTGGCAGGTCACGAGGGGGTTTATCACAAGTTCCCTTCCCCTCTCCATCACGTTTATTTCTGGCATCAGTTAACATCCTCCTCGAATTCAAGCAGATCCCATACAGGATTGTATATTGCCGCGTACATGTCCCTCGCCAGATTAAGGAATCCCTCAAAGCCTATGTATGGCCCGTTTTCATATGAGTGGATGAGTATACAGGGCACTCCAAGTTTATGGGCGAGGTATTTTTCCTTTATTCCTGATAGAATGATGTCTGGCCTGTATTTCTCGATGATCTCCTCGAGTTCCAGTGAGTTGGGGTCGTCCACTATCACTGTGCCCTCCCGGACCCTTTTCTTGATCTTCTCGTAGCCGTCTTCGTGTTCGAACATTGTTGAAACTGCAACCACTTCCATTCCAAGTTCGTCCTCGAGTGGTCTGGGAAGATGCCAGTTTTTCGGGCCTCCTGAGAAAACCCAGACCCTTTTACCCCTGAGTTTATCCCTGAGATACTGAATCTCTGGACCTATTTTTTCCATTCTGTCCTCTATCACCCTCTCTGCCTTCTCTGGTATTCCGAAATACTCCCCTATTGCCATGAGGTTTTTTCTGCAGTATTCCATTCCAAAGAAATCAACCTTCATGTAGGGGACGCCATATCTCTCCTCAAGGAGCTTTGCAATGTAGTTTGCTGATCTCTGACATCTGACCAGACTCAGCTTTGCCCTGTGCATCCACTTTATCTCGTCGTGACAGCAGTCGCCTGTGAATGTGCTCAGGACGTTTATCCCCATCTCCTCAAAGTATTTTTTCAGAACCCAGAGGTCCCCATCGATATTGTACTCCCCTATGAGGTTCACGTCATATTCCGTGGTTCTGGGGGGCTCTGCGGTTCCCACCAGGTCCTCAAAGAGGGTGTAGTTGGCAACCTGATGTCCCTTTGACTGTGTTGGACCCGCAAAGCCCGGAGCGTTTATTGCAACAACATCCTTACCAATCTCCTCTGAGACCTCCCTTGAGATTGCATCAATATCGTCCCCTATGAGACCTGTTGTGCATGTGGCGTAGGTGTAAACCGCATTTACCTCTGGAAATTCCCTGACCGCCTCCAGGATGCACCTTTTGAGTTTGTCCATACCACCAAACACCACATCAGACTCACTCAGATCCGTTCCGGTTATGTATTTGAGGTTGAAGTTTTCTATTGGGAACATGCTTCCATCAGGCATTTTCTGTGATGTGGGGTATCTCTTTGTACCGTAGCCATATGCTGTGCATCCAACAGGTGAATGGATAACGTGAAGCGCATCCTTTATTGCCCCTGTTATCACACCCTTTGCACCTGCAAATGCGCATCCCCTTTCTGTCATACAGCCGGGGATCGTTGTCGTGTTACATGCTGGTATGTCCTCCTGGGGATCCGCCTCCTTCTTTACATAGATGTGCTTTTTTCTATCTGGTATTTCAGCATCGACATCAAACAGTTCAAATGGCATTTTCAATCATCCTTTGATTTATACGGAGAAACTAAAACCGCCCTCTACCATTTCAATCCAAATATAAAGGGTTAAAGCGCTTCAGTCCCTCTATCACCAGTCCTTATCCTCATTGCATCGTCAACCGGGCATACAAAGATCTTTCCGTCCCCAATTTTTCCTGTGTGGTTGACCTTCATTATGGCCTCCACAACCAGCTGGACGTCAGGATCCTCCACGGTTATCTGGATCATCCTCTTGGGAATGTATCTCATTGTTCCCCTCTTCTCATCAATCCCCTCTGGGGGTGTGGGAATGCTGACCTCATCAATTATTGCCCTCTGCTTGCCCCTTCCGAGAACTCTGGTGGCGTTGAATGAGGGGAATCCCAGGGATTCAAGAACATCCCTGGTCTTCTTCATGCTTTTTGGTCTTATTATGGCGATTATTTCCTTCATTCAGACACCTAAAGGCCTTCCTCTCTTGTTCTGACGGTGTAGGCGTTTTCCACTGGGCTTATGAATATTTTACCATCCCCAATTTTTCCTGTGTATCCGCTTTCACTGATAACCGAGACCACCTTCTCTGCATCAGCATCGTCCACAACGATGAGCAGCATGGTCTTGGGTATCTCATCATAGTAAATTTCATCAAAGCGAATGCCCTTCTGCTTACCCCTCCCTATAACCTCCATCTTTGTGAGGGCCGGGAACCCTGCATCATCCAGAGCATCAGCCACCTCTTCGGACTTTTCAGGTCTTATTATTGCCCTTATCATCTTCATTTTTAACACCTAATCCAGAACCCCGTATTTTACAACGAGGTCCTCCATTTCATCCATTGTCATGGGTTCTGGTATCACGAAATCCTTGTTTTCAATTATTTTTCTTGCGAGTTCCCGGTATTCCTGTGACTGGTTGCATTCAGGGTCGAATTCTATGACAGACTTCTTGTTGAATTCTGCCTTCTGTACAATGTTGTCCCTTGGCACGAAGTGTATCATCTGTGTCCCTATTCTATCACAGAATTCTTCAAGGAGTTCCCTTTCGCCGTCAACGTTTCTGCTGTTGCATATTATCCCTCCAAGTCTGACTCCGCTCTGTCTGGCATATTTCACCATGCCCTTGCAGATGTTGTTGGCTGCATAGAGTGCCATCATCTCACCTGATGCAACAATGTATATTTCCTCTGCCTTTCCGTCTCTTACTGGCATTGCAAAGCCCCCGCATACCACATCCCCCAGAACATCAAAGAATACAAAGTCCAGGTCATTTTCATATACCCCATGTCTCTCCATGAGGGTTATGGCGGTTATGACACCCCTGCCTGCGCATCCTACACCGGGTTCTGGACCTCCTGATTCAACACACTTTATACCTCCAAATCCTGTTTCTATAACCTTGTCTGGTGTGCATGCACTCTCTCCAAGTTCACGCAGGGTGTCCATCATTGTTGTCTGCATTTTACCGCCCAGTATCAGGCGTGTACTGTCTGCCTTGGGGTCGCATCCATGGATCATGACGTTCTTTCCATGGAAGTAACTCATCGCCGCTGCAGTGTTCTGCTGTGTTGTGGATTTTCCTATCCCACCCTTACCATATATTGCAATTTTACGTACCATACACCAATCACCATCTCAGACGGAAGTATGCTTCCTTCTTCCGACACTCTACTATTGGAGGATATCATATTTAAATTTTTCGGTGCATGGCTGAAAATTATGTGTTCAACTATCCATAAAAATGAACAGAAACCAGATCAAAAACAGAACAACTGAAATATTTCAATGTGTTTAAGTACCCATAAAATAAGTATCCATAAAAATGAACAGAAACCAGATCAAAAAATTTTAAAATAAATAGAAATGGTGGGCCTGATTACTTTGAGGCCCTGTATTCCTTTACCTTTTCAAGGAGTCTCTCCAGAATCTCCCTGTCTGAGAGGAGCTCTGACTCAACAACCTTCTTCATTTTTATGGGCACACCATCCATTCTGTAAGCTGTGCCCTCCGCTTCAATACCCACAATTGCCGGTGGAATGATTATGTCGGCCAGTTCTGTTGTTGGTGTCCTGTGTGGTTCAACAGCAATAACAGGTATTTCAGCCATTCTCTCGAGGGCCTTCTGTGGGAAATGTGCCCCTGGGTCAGAGGCCACAACCAGCATTGAATCGGCTTCCTTATTCTGGAGAAGGTCGTTGGCACCGGTTTCACCAGGGTTATATCTGGGTTCGCCCGTTGAATAGTCAACACAGAAGGGGAACCCGCTTTCCCATGAACATACCTGGTTGAATCCGTTCACATTGTAATGGCCCCTCATCGGTATAAGGGTCCATTTAGCAAAGTCATTGAGGTCCTGGACCATCATAATTGCTGTGTCTATGTTTCTGTGTTTTCCTAAGCTCTGTGTTATACCCATACCAAAGAAGAGTATACCAAACTGGGCGTTTTTGAGAGCTTCCACTGCCTCTATGATTTTTTCACGTGGAACACCTGCAACTTCATCATAGAGTATCTCATGTCCCATGAGGCATGCTCTCATTGCATCGACAAGCTCGTAATCCCTGTTGAAATCAAGCTTTAAATGTATATCTGCAAGTTTGGCTGTGTCAGAGTACCTTGGATCAACCACAATCACTGTCCTATCTGATTTTCCACGTTCCCTGAAGAAGCCCCTTGCAAAAACATTCCTTGACATGTGCCTTGGGTGAGCATGCATAGGATTACATGCCCAGTAAACAACGACATCAGCCCTGTTTTTGACCTCTCCAAGTGTACATACAGGGTATCCTGTGTCCTGTACCGCAAGTAAGGATGGCCCATGGCAGACAGATGCTGTGTTATCAATCACTGCACCTGCTTCCTCTGCAAGTTCCATCCCCACAGCCTGGGCTTCACATTCTGTGCAGCTCCATCCATACATTAAGGGTCTTTTTGATTCTGCTATGATCTTCGCTGCTTTATCAATTGCTTCATCATAGCTTACCTCAACGAACTCCCCATTCTTTCTTATAAGGGGTTTCGTGTATCTGACTGCGCCCTCAGCATGTACGAATTTGCTATGACCTATACGGCATGCATTGATGGTTCCAACGATTTCATCGTCTTCTACCTTACATATAATATCGTCACAGAGGGTGCCGCAGAATGGGCATGTTACATTTTTAACATATTCCATGAGTATACCTCCCAGATTAGGGAACTATGTGATCGTTACAGCCAACAGCGGCATAAACAGTTCCCTTTGCTCCTTTTATTGCATAGTCTCCTTCAAATTTATAGAAAGCTCCCTCGAATTCTTCTCCATCCACTTCAATGTTCTTTTCAACGCCAAGATACTTGAATCCAGGCAGGAAAGTTTCTATAGCACCCTTAACAATTATGGTGCCTCCGGCCATTTCACCGCCAACTCTTCCCAGTGCATTGCCCTCTATAACTATAAGGCCATTGTTCATGTGTATTCCAGGCATATATGTGACATTACCCTTGACAATTATTTTTCCGCCCCTCATGTATTCCCCGATTTCGTTTCCTGCATTGCCATGAACTATAATTGTGCCTCCATTCATTCCTCTCCAGTCACCACGATAGGATGATCCGACGTAGTCACCTGCATCACCAAGTATCTCCAGTTCACCGCCTGCCATATTCTGACCTGCCCATGGAGCGGCATTGCCTTCGACAGTGATTTTACCGCCTTTCATGCCCGCACCGACATACATGTTAACGTCACCTTTAATCTGTATCTCTCCAGCGGTCATCTCCTGGCCTATCCTTTTTGTACTATGAACGGAGCCATCAATCACTATCTTTATGTCCTCAGGGCTTTCAGCGGATTCTCCCTCAACGTCAAAGAAATCTGATAGATTGACGGTTTTGTTTCCATGCATTATTTCGATGTCTTTGATTTCATCTATTGACAGGCCTGCGAAAACATCTGGTTTTATGTTTGGGGCTTCAAGCGGTACTTCAGGCTGTTCCTTTGGTTTCAGTATTATCTCATTCATAGAACCACCCCTTTGATTGGAGCAGGATTCCTAAGGTAGCCATCCTCAACTGGGTAGTTTGAAAAGTTCACAGAGTAGTATTGTTTAAACTTGGTTTCCACATTGGCAAGAACCTCATTGTAAAGGGATTCCTCAACCTCGGTGTATGACCAGAAGGTTCTTCCATATGGATCTTCAACGACATTTCCATCCTTTACAACTATTTTACCATCCTTAAGGACGTATTCCGCCCTTGAGAAGGCCTCTTCAATCTTTGCGTATTCGTTGGATGGGTCCACGGTCTCCGGGTTGATGTCATATATCGCAATATCTGCGTCAGCACCTACACCCAGATGTCCTTTGAAGTCACTGAGGCCAAGAACCTTGGCAGCTGTGGATCTTGAGATCGCAGCAATCTCGGAGAATGTGTATTCCCTGTCAATTGTGGCTATGCTGCTTCTCTTCTGGGCCCATTTATGGAGTTCCCCTTCGATGAGATTCATTCTGTACTTGTTGCTCATGAGCCATGCTATTATACGTGGATATCTTGTGAAAGGACCTCCATTTGGAGTGTCTGTGGTCATGCATACCTTGCCCGGATCATCGATTAAGAGGAATAACTCCATTCCTATTGCCCACTGAACAGCGGAAACAGGTGCTCTTGCAGAATATATGAATGGTACAACACCTGAACCTGTTTCAAGTTCCACGTCACAGTTTGCCCATTTGAGTCCGTTGAGTGAGTGGAGGTCATATTCCATTGGGCCGTCAGCGGTCATTGTTGTTGTCTCGTCAAGTGTTACCTGTCCAACGTCTATGACTATATGGTCATTTTTGTTCACGTATTCTGCTATGCTGGGGGCCTCTGATTCAAAGTCTCTCCATGTGGTTCCGCCATAACTGTGGAACTGGACGTGAGTTGCATATACCACCGTGTCCCTGTCACCTGTCGCGGGGTTTGCCTTTATATCCTTTGGAAGGTCGAATGAAGCCAGTGTTGTTTCATAATTCCCGGGGTGTCCCAGATCATTGCAGTGCAGGTGTATTGAATGGGGTAGCTGAAGCTTTTCGTTGACCTCAACGAGACCCTTAATTATCTCGGCAGGGGTTATGTCAAAGTAGGGCGCTGGATCATAGATACCGTGAACATTTCCACCCCATCCCCATGCCTCAGTACCAGCGGGGTTGACAATTTTTATTGCATAACCCTTTGTTGCCTTCATGATCCATGAAACATAAGCTGCACATGCGTCTATGTCGCCCTCTTTGAGGTATTCCATGACAAACCAGTTGTTGCCAAGAAGGGGGTACGCTGAATTGTCGAGTATCGGTGTTTCCCGTAGCTCCTCATGTGTGTGCCTTGCCAGTAGTGGCGGCATTGCTGCCTCCATTGCAGTGGTGTAACCCATCCTTGCGTACCTGTAACCTGTCATGAAGGTTGAAGGCACAGAAAATCCACTACCTGCCCTTCCGCCTTTAAATTTCTCAACGTCTTTTTTACTATCCTCTGGCCTCATCATCCTTCCAACATTAACCTTAGCACCTGCGATATGAGAGTGTATCTCGACACCACCAGGCATGACTATTTTGTTGGATGCGTCGATCACCTTGGCGGAGTCACTGACACTTTCAACTATTTTACCATCCCTGACGCAGATATCCATCTTTTCTCCGTCGACATTGTTAAGAGGACAGTAAACAAATCCGTTTTTGATCATGTATTCCATTTGAATCCTCCCGCTGAACTAATTAAATCTGACCTACCTTACCATAGACCTTCATGAGGGTAGGCATGTCAAGAACCTCTTCATCAGTGGGTATAACCTCCACTGGAATGTTTTTAAAGCTGGGTGTTGCTGTTGAATCTGTGTTGGGCTTCACCACGCGGTTGGCCCATGGCCCCATGGGTATGTATATCATTCCCTCAGGAAGAGTTTCTCTGGTCTTAACAGCTTTAACAACAACATCTCCGTATTCAGATATCACCTTTACATTATCTCCTTCCTTAATTCCAAGTTCACTCATCATTTCAGGGTTCATTTCAGCTATTGCAGCTGCGTCCACGTACATCTTAAGATCCTTACCTGATTCTATGGCCTGTCCCTGCCATATTGTCCTTCCTGTGTTGAGTATAGCCATCATTCTAACTCCTCCAGTTTAATTGCATCCACAGGACAACTTTCAACACATGTGCCGCATTTTCCGCAAAGGTCAGGGTTTTTTATGTTTACAACCCCGTCCTCAACTATCATGATGATCTCAACATCATCTGTTGGGCCCTTTCCACCGGCGACTTCCGGGCTTCTGAGGGCGTTCACGGGACATGCGATTACGCAGTTTCCGCATCCATGGCAGAGTTCAGGGTATGCCTTAAGTCCAATTGCCATCTGATTACCTCCATTTATTTGAGTAGTGATTCAAAGGCGTTCTTCCATGCCTTTGATTTTATTGGAGTTGTATTTATCTTGCTCCTCTTAACCTCTATGGCGTTCACAGGGCATGATCTTTCACATGCTCCGCAGTATATGCAGAATCTTTCGTCCTTGTAGAGTTTGGCTGGTTTTTCACCTGGTTTCTCTGGTTTCGGGAATGAGAGAACGTTGCATGGGCATGCCATCACGCAGGTTTCACAGGCCTGGCATGTGTCCTCATCGATTATCAGTTCTCCCTCGAATGGCTTCGTCACTGTTGCAGCATCAACAGGGCAGATCTCCTGGCACCAGCCACAGTTTACACAGAGCTCAGGGTCGATGTAGGATGTTCCTGTAACCTCAGGGACCTTTATCTCGTACTCACCGTATGGGCAGATCCTGCAGACCTGCATTATGGCGTCAACTGGGCAGATCCTCTTACATATTCCACAGTGAACACATTTGTCCTCATCCACGTTGATGTCGGTTGCAACGGTTGGGCTTGCTGAACTTGGTATCTGGTGTTCTATCTCTATGGCGTCAACAGGACACATTTCCTCGCACATACCACAGTATATACAGGTGTCCTTGTCTATTTCGATTTCACCTGTGATGAGGTCCTTCCTTTCTGGAAGTTCCCTTGTTATGGTTATGGCGTCCTGTGGACATGCTGTTTCACATGCCTTGCACTGTATGCATGTTTCATCATCAATTTCGGCTGATTTGAGGATTTTAGGATATTCTGCAAGTTCCTTTATGGATGTTCCATCAATCTGAAGGTCAAGAGCCTGGAATGGGCAGATTGAACTGCACATACCGCAGAGGACACATTTGTTCTCATCGATAAGTATCTTTGATTCATCCTGTTCTGTTCTGACCATTGCACCTGTTGGGTTAACCTCGATTGCACTGACCGGGCATATCTCGCCACACAGTCCACACACAGCGCAGAGGCAATCCTGGAAGATCAACTTTCTGTTTTCTTCGCCGGTCCGCTCCACGGTAATATTCTTACCTTCAATTACTTCGGTCGTTTCCATCAATTTCTACCTCCTTTATTTCTATAGAATCAGTTGGACACATATCAACACATATGAGACACCCGCAGCACCATTCGAAATCCACATGTGCCTTGAGGTCTCGGAGGTTTATGGCCTTCATGAGGCATGTGTCCACACATAGCCCGCACCCAATACATGAGTTCCTGACGTTTCCCTGGAATTCCCTCTGCTGGCATGTCTTCACTATCGTCCTTGTCATCTCTGTGTTCTGTGTAAGGGAGTGGGTGAGAAGAAGGAAATCCCTTGGACACATCTCTGTTATTACCCTTGCAATCTCTATTGACCTCCATGAGAGGTTTCTCCCGTTGAGGTAGTGAGAAACAGTTGATCTGTTTATCTTCAGAGCTCTGGCTATCTCTCTCTGTGAATGGCCCTGTTTTGTTAGGTTTACAGCTGCTATGTATTTGAGTCCAGAAACTATATGTTTCGGCATAGGGTCACCATGTGTGTTAATCACACATTTAGCCGCTATGTATATAATAATTTTCTACAAAAAACAAATAGAAAAATATATATGTGGGTGTGTTGTTAGCACACATCTCTGGTCAGCCAGCAATGGAAAAATAATCAATGAATGTGCTGTTGGGGCACGCCTCATCTTTAGTTAGACGCGAAACACCCTGACCGGGGTGAACTTGAGTTCAGGCATCCCTGAAACAGGGTCCCGGTCTCCGCCTGTGAGGACATTTGCAGGAGCATCTGCAAAGTGGAATGTCATGAATACCACGCCCACCATCACATCATCTGTAACCCTTGCCCTCACCCTGAGGGAGCCCCTCTCTGATGTGACCTCAACGGTATCCCCATCCCTTACACCCAGGGAGGCGGCGTCAGCAGGGTTCATGAGAAGCTCCTCATGGTCTGAGAATGATGCCAGTTCCCTCACCCTTGCAGTCATGGACCTTGTGTGGTACTGGTAGAGATTCCGCCCCGTTACAAGGACCAGCGGATACTCCTCTGAGACCTCCCTGAACTGGTAATCAGGCAGCAGGAATGATGCCCTTCCTGTGGGTGTTGGGAATCCCTCAGAGTGAAGGTATCCTGTTCCAGCGTCATCCTCTGATATGCAGGGCCACTGTATCCCACCAGATTTCAGCCTTTCATGGGAGATACCAGCATATGATGGTACAAGTTCCCTTATCTCATCGAATATCCTGGACGCTGATTCATAATCAAAGTCCTCCCTTCCCATCCTCTCTGCAATCATGGAGATTATCTGCCAGTCAGGGAGCGCATCCCCTGGGGCATCCAGTGCCTTTCTCAGAAGCTGAACCCTTCTCTCGGTGTTGGTGAATGTACCATCCTTCTCTGCAAATGATGCAGCGGGCAGAACCACATCCGCAAGTTCTGCTGTCTCGGTGAGGAATATATCCTGTACCACAAGGAATTCAAGACCCTCAAGGGCCTCCCGGGTCTTTTCAGTGTCAGGTTCACTCAGAAGTGGGTTCTCACCCATTATGTACATGCACCTGATTTTTCCGTCCCTTGCGGCATCAAACATCTCAGGGAGCGTCATCCCTGCAGGGGGGATGGGTGAACCCCATTTCTCAGAGAATTTCCCTGCAGCCTCACCAATTTCCTGATAACCCGGGAGGAGGTCAGGGAGCGCCCCCATATCACAGGCTCCCTGAACGTTGTTCTGGCCCCTCAGCGGGTTGATACCCCCTGATTTTATACCGATGTTACCTGTAAGAAGCGCCAGGTTGCTCAGTGCAAGCACATTACCCGTCCCATTGACGTGCTGGGTGATGCCCATTGAATATATTATGGATGCCGGGGAATTTGAGGCGTACGTTATTGCGGCTCTCCTTATGTCCTCAAGTTTAACACCGGTTACCCTCTCCACCTCATCAAGATCCAGGGCCATGGCGGCATCCCTGAACTCCTCAAATTTCTCTGTGCGGGACCCTATGAATTCACCGTCATGCAGACCCTCCTCCAATATGAAGCGGCACATTGCCATTAAAAGTGGGATGTCAGATCCTGGTCTATTCTGAAGATGGATATCTGCAAGTTCAGATAGCCGGGTTTTCCTTGGATCAACAACAACCAGCTTTGCACCAGACCTCGCGGCCCTGATTACACTGTAGGAGGTTACAGGGTGTGTCTCTGTTGGGTTGGTTCCCACTGCCAGTATACACCTGGAGCCCTCCAGTTCAGATATGGAGTTGGTCATTGCCCCGCTACCAAGGCTCATTCTAAGTGCTGTAAGTGAGGGGGCATGGCAGAGCCTTGCGCAGTGGTCAATGTTCCCTGAACCCATAACGACCCTTGTGAACTTCTGCAGCAGATAGTTCTCCTCATTGGTGCACTTGGCAGATGCCACAGCCGCAAATTCTTCCCCAGCGTATTCAGAGAGCCTTTCAGCCGCAACTGAGATGGCCTCATCCCATTCCACCTCTATAAACTCTCCATCAACATTTATCAATGGTTTTTTGAGTCTCTCAGGGCTGCTTACAAATTTAAGTGCGAACCTCCCCTTCACACATAGCCTTCCCCTGTTAACAGGGCTTTCAGGGGCGCCCCTTGAACTCACAACCCTGTTCCCCCTCACCCCAAGGTAGATCTCGCAGCCGGCGCCGCAGTAGGGGCATACAGTCCTCACCTCGGTGGATGGCCTCTCAGTCCTGGGTAGAAGGGCACCCACCGGGCATGCCTCGACGCATTCGCCACATGAGACACAGCTTGAATCAAGTATATCCCTGTCCATGAAGGTGGCTATCCTTGTGTCATGGCCTCTGTATGCAAAATCAACCGCCTCTGCACCCACTCCCCTGCAGACACGTACACATATGCCGCAGAGGACGCACTTATCGTGGTCCCTCATGAAAAAGGGGTTGGATTCATCCACCTCAATCCCTGAAATCTCAGGCCTCAGCCTCTCAAGGTCCCCCTCAGATACGTTGAGGTAGGATGAGACCTCCTGAAGTCTGCAGTCACCTGATGCAGGGCACGCAAGGCAATCCCTGCTGTGGTCAGCTATTATCAGGGATAGGGTGGTCCTCCTGATCCTGTTTATCCTTTCAGACTCTGATATGAACTCAGCACCATCCTCTGCGGGGGTCTCGCATGCAGTGACCAGACGTCCCTCACTGTTTTCAACCAGACACAGCCTGCAGCCCCCAAATGGTTCAAGACCCTCCCTGAAACAGAGGTTGGGTATGTAGATGCCATTTGCAAGGGCTGCCTGGAGGACCGTCATCCCCCTGGCTGCCTCAACTTCCCTTCCATCGATCCTGAATTTTACAGTCCCCTTCATGTTATCTTCAGCTAATTTTTTATACTGAAAATTTATCCCCACATAAAATAAAGTTTATGAAGAGGTGAAAGTATGAGGATAGTAGGGGTGACAGGCACCAAGGACACCGGCAAAACCGCCCTGGTTGAGAAAATCGTCAGGAAACTCGTGGATGCGGGTTACCGGGTCGCGACCCTCAAGCATACCCATGGGGGATTTGATTTTCCAGGCAAGGACACCGACAGGCACCGGAGGGCCGGTGCAGAGATAGTTGCAGGAACTGGAAGGGAAACCTTCTTCCTTATCAACAGGGAAATGGGCCTCCCTGAGGTTGTGGGTGTCCTTGAGATGCTGGATGACATCGACTTCCTTGTGGTTGAGGGCTTCAAGTCAATGGAGTATGCCAACATATCAACATCCACACCAGGAGAATTCACCCTGAAGGTTGTTGACCCATTCAAAATCGATGAAGTGGATGACCTGATTGAGCTCATAGAAAGAAGAAGCTACGGCCTCCTTCAGGACCTCAACTGCGGTAAGTGCGGCTTTGAATCATGCAGAGAGTTTGCAAAGGCAAAGGTGCAGGGCGAGGCAGATGGTACAGACTGTAAGAGCCAGCCTGATAGGGTTCTCCTCAGGGTAAATGGAAACCCCGTCCCCCTGAACCCCTTCGTCCAGAACTTCATAGCAGGTACTGTTCTCGGCATGGTGGATGCCCTTGATACAGAAAGCCTTAAACATCAAAAGGTTGATCTCATCATAAAAAGACCAGATTAATATCGGGGTAGAGAATGCAGGTCCGTGATAACCACAGAAGACCGCTGGTATCACTGAGAATATCTGTAACGGGGCGCTGCAATGTCAGCTGTATCTACTGCCACCGGGACGGAATCGTGCGTTCAGACGAGGAGATGAGCCCGGAGGATATAGAGAACATATGCAGGGTGGCCTCTGACCTTGGTGTGAAGAAAATAAGGCTTTCAGGTGGCGAGCCCCTCATAAGGGATGATATTGTTGAGATAGTCGAGAGGATAGACAGTATCGGATTCAGGGATATCTCCATAACAACCAACGGGACCCTCCTTGATGACCTCAGTGTCCCCCTGAGGGATGCCGGGCTTGACCGGGTCAATGTCAGCTTCGACACCCTCAACCCTGAAACCTACCGGTTCATAACCAGGAAGGACTACCTTGAGAGGGTTAAGGCGGGGATAGAAGGTGCCGTTATGGCTGGCCTCGACCCTGTCAAGATAAACATGGTGATACTGAGGGGTGTCAATCACCACGAAATATGGGACATGTTTGAGTTCTGTCGCCAGCAGGGTGCTGTACTGCAGATAATAGAACTCCTGAAAACCGACAGCTGCCCTGATAATGGAGTGGAGAGGTACCACTGCGACATAACCCCCATTGAGGCTGAACTGGCAGAGATGGCTGACCGTATAATAACAAGGAAATTCATGCAGGACCGCAAGAAGTACTTCATCGGGGGTGGGGAGGTGGAGGTTGTGAGGCCCATGGACAATACGAGGTTCTGTGCAAACTGCACAAGGCTTAGGGTAACCCCTGATGGGAAGCTGAAGCCATGCCTCCTCCGTAACGACAACCTTGTGGACACCAGGGAAGCACTCAGCTCCGGTGACCTTGAGGGTCTCCGTGAACTCTTTCTTGAGGCCATCAGAAGGAGGTCTCCCTACTATCAGTCCTGATTGGCAGGTGAATATGGCCCTGGCACCCTCAGAACAGCGTCCCTCTTACATGTGTCGAGACAGGAGCCGCACTTGAGGCAGCTCTCCTGATCTATAACATGCACCTCATCCTTTGAACCCTCAATGGCGTCTGCAGGGCATGTCTTCAGGCAGGCCATACAGCCGTCACATTTTTCTGAATCTATGAGGTAGTGCATGAGCTGGCTGCATGATGCTGCAGTGCATTTTCCGTTTATGTGGTCCTGGTATTCGTTTTCAAAGTACCTGAGTGTGGTTAGAACAGGGTTTGGGGATGTCTGGCCCAGGCCACAGAGGGATGCTGCCCTGACGGTCTCTGCTATGTCCCTTAGAATCTCCGGGTCCTCCTCTCTTCCTGAACCCTCAACTATATCATTGAGTATCATGAGCATCTGCCTTGTACCCACACGGCACGGGACACACTTTCCGCATGATTCCCGCTGAGTGAACTCAAGGAAGTACCTTGCAAGTTCAACCATGCATGTATGGTCAGATAAAACCACGAGCCCCCCTGACCCCATTATTGCACCGGCAGATGTCAGTGAATCATAGTCTATTCCTGTGTCAACAAGTTCTGCCGGGAGGCATCCGCCTGATGGTCCTCCTATCTGGACGGCCTTGAGTTCACCGTCCCTTACACCCCCACCAATATCATGGATGACCTCCCTCAGGCTTGTGCCCAGGGGAACCTCTATGAGGCCGGTTCTCCTCACATCCCCCACAAGGGAGAAGGTCTTGGTCCCGGGACTCCCCTCCGTCCCCAGGGTGTTGAAGTACTCTGGGCCATGCTGCATTATCATTGAGACAGCTGCAAGTGTCTCCACATTGTTTATAACTGTTGGTCTCCCCCAGAGGCCGCTTGTTGTTGGGAATGGTGGTCTGGTACGGGGCATTCCCCTTTTACCCTCAATGGATGCTATGAGGGCTGTCTCCTCTCCACATACAAATGCCCCTGCCCCCTCCTTTATCCTTATATCAAGGCTGAACCCAGAGTCCAGGATGTCCTCCCCAAGGAGTCCAAGGTCCCTGAGGTCAGATATTGCGGTTCTAAGTCTTTCAAGGGCAAGGGGGTACTCTGCCCTGCAGTAGATGTAGGCCTCCTCTGCACCCACAGCATATGATGCTATGAGCATCCCCTCCAGGAGGGAGTGGGGGTCCCCCTCTATGAGTGAACGGTTCATGAAGGCACCCGGGTCGCCCTCGTCGGCGTTGCATACCAGGTACTTCACATCGGATTCCTCCTGGCGGCAGAGGCTCCACTTGAGCCAGGTGGGGAATCCTGCTCCCCCACGGCCCCTGAGTCCAGAATCCTTCACCTCTTCAATGATATCCTCAGGTTCCATCTCCAGTGCCCTGAGGAGCCCCCGATATCCTCCTGTCGCCAGGTAATGGTTGATGTTCTCTGGGTCTATGAGGCCGCATCTTCTGAGTATCCTCCTTGACTGTTTCTCCATGAAGTCAATGCTGTAGGAGGGTTCAAATGAGTCGCCACTGAAGGCCACATTAACATGACCAATGGCTGAGGATTCCTCACCATCAGCGAGCTCCTGAATTATCCTCTTTCCAAGTCTCCTGTTCACTGGCCCGTAGATGGCGCCACGGGTATCACCGTTGAACACGGTCACCATGGGTTCAGCGTAGCAGAGGCCCATGCAGCCTGTGTGTACGATGCGACATTCAACTGAGAGTTCAGAAGCCCTCTCAAGCAATACTCTCTCTATTTCATGAGCCCCCGCGGATCTTCCACATGTTGCTGAACCCAGGAATATAACCGGCCCGTCCCTGAAGAGGGACATGTATTCATCCAGTGCCCTTCCTGCAATATCTTCAAACATTTTAAACACTCTAAGACTTTTTTGGGAAAATTTTGCTTACCCTTGATGGCTTTATGCGTGATACAACCTCATCGTTCACCATGGCACATGGCGCCAGGGAGCAGCAGCCAATGCATCCCACCGATTCCAGGGAGTACTCCATATCCTCTGTGACGTCACCCTCACCGATGCCAAGGTGCCTCTCAAGGGCATCCAGGACCTGTTCGGCCCCACTTACATGGCACGCTGTTCCGGTGCAGACCATTATGTGCTTCCTTCCCTTCGGTTTGAACCTGAACTGGGCATAAAAGGTTGCAACCCCGTATACATGTGTTTTACTGACCCCTGTGAAACCAGCAACCTCCTCCAGGGCATGCTCCGGCAGATAGCCGTAGACATTCTGAATATCCTGGAGGATGGGTATGATCTCTGAGGCATGGCCAGTGTAGCCAGAAAATATCCTCTTCAATTCCTTATCCATCAGAAACCTCCACCTAAATGTGAGATCCATTCTAGTGTCGCATTCATATTAATTAGGATGAATGATTAAACATCTGTTTAACTGTTAAACCAGGGTGAATATATGTTTTTAGATGAGAGGTGTGGATGAATGTCACTTTACAGAGAGGTTGAGGCATTCCGTGTGGAGGATGAGATGCGGAGGGTCCCAGAAAGAATCGTGAATGACCTTGAGGTGCGTATCCGAATAAATGGGGGCTTGGAACAGCGCTTCACCACAAGTCCCGCTGCCCTTAGGGAATTCGCAGCAGGCTACCTTCTCGGCGAGGGATTCGTGGACTCGGTGGATGATATAGTATCCATGGATATCACAGAGAACCTCATCGACGTTGAGATAGAATCAGAGGACCTTGAGATAAGGCGTGAGCTTGTGATGGGCTCTGATTGCTTCGGTGGATGGAGGCAGAGGGCTGAGATGGTGGAACCAGTTGACTCAGACCTGAGGGTGAGGGCTGAGGACATATTCCATGCATTCAGGCGAATGGTGAAGGCAGCGACCGTGTGGAGGATGACCGGAGGTACGCATGTTGCCGCCCTTGTGACCGGGGATGAATTCAGGGTATTCGAGGATGTTAGCAGGCATGTGGCGGTTGATAAGGCTCTGGGTTCCGGTGCCATGGACGGTGTTAACTTCTCCAGGAGCTTCATGGTCTACAGTGGCAGAATGCCCGCGGATATGCTGATAAAGGTTGTTCGTGCAGGGGTTCCCATAATAGCATCGAACGCCGCCCCAACATCATCAGGCTATGACGCTGCAAGGAAGACGGGTCTTACGATGCTTGGATTTGTAAGGGGCAGGAGGTTCAACATATACAGCCACCCTGAGAGGATAATACTTGATTCGGGTATTGCCACTGATTCTGAGCTTTAAAGATGTTCGAAACATAGATTTCATTCAAAAACGCTGTGCCTCTCGTTGAGGTCCTCCTCCCTCTTATCAAGCCGGTGCATGAGTTCAGCTATGAGGCCGTCCAGAAAGACAAGTGCTGATATCTCAAACAGTGTACCCAGAGGTGTCCTTGAGTGATGGTTGCCCCGTATCTGCCTCTTCATATAGTTCTTCTCACCATCAATCTTTGTCCTGCCCCTCACGGTTACAGTGAGGTCAGCTATCCCTCCAAGTTCCGATTCTGGATGAGAGGTTACAGCAACTACCATTGCACCCCTCTCCCTGGCTATCCTGGCAGCGTTGACTATGTAGCTTGTCCTCCCTGAACCTGATATTGCAATCAGCGCATCACCCTCATTTATTGCGGGTGTTATGGTCTCACCCACCACGAAGACGTTTATCTCAAGGTGCATGAGTCTCATGGCGAAGGCCTTTGCAACGAGCCCCGACCTCCCCAGTCCAAGCACGAAGACGTTTCCTGCGGATGTGAGGGTTTCTATGAATCTATCAACTGTGTCGGCGTCAATCTCCCTTTCCATCTTCTCCAGATTATCAACTATATCCCTGATGGCCTCTCTCATTATCATTGCAACACCTGTAATCTAATATATGGATCATGAGATATAAGAGTAAAAAATAATTCCAGCCAGCTGCCCCCATGCTATAGGCGGGATGATGTTAGGGGGTGAAAATTCACCCAGATTAGAGGTATCCCCATGGATATTGAACCCCTCCCTGGAATGAAGATCAACGACCATGAAATGGATCACAGGTTCCTTGAGACCCTCCGTGTAATAGGGGAAACCTTCTCCCAGAGGAAGGCCGCAAGGATACTTGGTGTGACACCACAGGTTTTAAACAGAAGGATTCTTAGGGCAGAATCTCTTCTCGGGGTTAAGCTCGTGAAAAGCAGTGGAGCGGGATCAGAACTCACACCGGAGGGTATGGAGATCCTAAGAACCTACATGCGGTACCTGAAAGTCCTCAGTGGTTCAGGGAGACTCATGGTTGCGGCGGGTTATGTTTCATCAAACCTTGCCGAGGTCCTCATTGAGAGGTTCGGGGTGGGGGCATCCCTGTTTTCATGCTGTGATGCTGACCTCTTCCACCTTGCAGAAAGAAGTATGCTTGATGTGATATTCCTTGACGATCCCCTGCAGGCCTACCAGAGGGGCCTGGACTTCGTGCCGGTTGCATACGACCACCTGGTGCTTGTGGGTGGCAATGCAACAACCATGAGGGAACTTGATGGCTCATCATTCATTGGTGTTGAAGGTTCGGCCCAGAGGCTGGCCTGGGAGGTGCTTTCAGATTCCGGTGTCAGCTTTGAAATTGTGAGGGAGGTCAGGTCCCCATACCATGCCCAGAGGATCGTCAAGAGCGACCAGGAACTCATGACATTCCTCAGTGCAAGTCAGTTCAGTGGCTCTGAAATCCTCAAGAATGAGACCAGGCACGTTATAAGTGCCGTTGCCTGTCAGAAAAGTGAAGTGGTCGATGAATTCATGGATTTCATGATGGGGGAGGGCCAGGAGGCTGTGCTGGAGGCGGGTTTTGAACCGCTACACTGATCTGTTTAACGAATAATCAATGATGTTATAAGTCGCCGTGGCAGAGTTTAATTATATTTTCAGGGTGATTCCATGAATGAAGACAGAGACCTTCTTGCTGTTGGACATACCGCCTTTGACTACATAATACAGCTTGATAAATTTCCCGAACCCAACTCATCAACGGCCATAAGGAGGATGAGGAACCTCCATGGTGGAGCGGCGGCCAACGTCGCCCTGGTGGGGTCAAAGCTGGGGCTTAGAACATCACTTGTATCAGCCGTTGGAGGCGACTTTGAGGGATCAGATTACAGAAGACTCCTTGAGGCCAGCGGCATAGATATAAGCTCCATGATTGTGGTGAAATCTGAGACAACACCAACCGCCTTTGTGATGACAGACGCCGACCACAACCAGATAAGCTACTTCTACTGGGGTGCCGCGGCGCAGTTCAGGGAGAGCGAGATCCCGCGCAGAGTAATAGAATCTGCAAGGGCGGTTCACCTTGCAACCGGAGACCCATCCTTTAACTGCAGGTGCGGTGAATTCGCAAGGTCACTGGGAAAGATCATATCCTTCGATCCGGGACAGGACCTCCACATGTACTCCAGAAGCCAGCTTGAGAGGGCCGTGGAAGTATGTGACATCCTCTTTGGCAACCACCACGAGATAGACCGCATATGCTCCAGACTGGAGGTTGATGTTGAGGGTCTCAGAGACATTGGCCCGGATGTTGTGGTTAAGACCTACGGCAGGGATGGAAGTGTTATCTATGCCGATGAGGTGATGGAAATCGATGCAATACCCCGACAGGCAGCAGATCCCACAGGGGCCGGTGACTCCTACAGGGCAGGGTTCATGAGGGCATACCTTGCCGGTGCAGATCTCATGAACTGTGGCAGGTTTGCATCGGCGGTTGCATCCTTCATAGTGGAGGAAGAGGGGACCCAGACAAACATTCCAGATCTGGAATCTGCTGTGAGACGCTTTAAGAGGCACTGGGGCTATGAACCCCCAGTATAATTTAGCAGATATCTCACTAGCAGATAAACTATGAATGCCCTCCTACCCAAGAAAATGAAGGATCCCCTGACATCAGAGACCATGAATTTTTATTAAGGAGATTAAAACCTCATAGTTTTTATAACTGGATTGAACCAATATAAGATGCGCATGAATCTCATTCCAGCTGATCCCGATCATACCCGCACGGGTTAAGGGTCAAACCAGACGGTGATTGTATGACTCAAATGGATGAAGCTAAAAAAGGTGTTATAACAGAAGAAATGAAGGCGGTGGCAGAGGCAGAGAACGTCACCCCAGAATTCATAAGAAGAGGAGTTGCCAGTGGAAGAATAGCCATCCCCAGCAACCTGAACAGGGACGATGTTGCCCCTGTCGGTATAGGTGAGGGCTTAAGGACCAAGGTCAACGCCACCATAGGGACATCCACCGACATCGTGGACTTCGAAATGGAGGAGGAGAAGGCCCGTGTTGCCATTGAAAACAAGGCAGACACCCTCATGGAGCTCTCAGTGGGAGGGGACCTCGACGAGATAAGGAGGCGTATACTGGACCTTTCACCCATACCCGTTGGAAGCGTGCCCGTGTATCAGGCAGCCATCGAGACCATAAGGAAGGAGGGTGCTGCCATCTACATGGACGAGGACGTCATGTTCAGGGCCATTGAGAAGCAGGCAAAGGATGGTATAGACTTCATGGCAATCCACTGCAGTGTCAACAGGGAAACCCTCAGGAGGCTCAAGAGGCAGGGCCGCGAGGGTGGCCTTGTGAGCAGGGGAGGGGCCTTCGTATCAGCCTGGATGGTTGAAAATGGACTGGAAAACCCACTCTATGAGAACTTCGATTACATACTGGAGATAGCCAAGGAACACGACTTTGTCATGTCAATGGCAAACGCAATGAGGGCCGGTGCCATTGCAGACTCAACCGACCGTGCCCAGGTCCAGGAACTCATAGTGCTGGGTGAACTCATCGACAGGGCCAGGGAGGCCGGTGTCCAGACCATCGTTGAGGGCCCGGGCCATATACCCATCAATGAGATAAAGGCCAACGTCATACTCCAGAAGAAACTCTGCCGTGGGGCCCCATTCTACATGCTGGGACCAATAGTCACGGATATAGGGGCTGGCTATGACCACATAGTCTCATCAATAGGGGCCGCTGCATCTGCAGCTGCAGGTGCAGACTTTATATGCTATGTTACACCTGCAGAGCACCTTGCACTCCCCTACCCTGACGATGTTAAGGAGGGGGTAATTGCAACAAGGATCGGGGCCTACGTTGGTGACATGGCCAAGGGAATCCACAGTGGAGAGAAGGACCTTGAAATGGCCAACGCCCGTAAGAAGCTCAACTGGGAGGCCCAGTTCGATGCAGCCATGTGCCCTGCAGAGGCAAGGCGCATAAGGGACGAGCGTCCGCCTGAGGATCCAGACACCTGCACCATGTGCGGTGAGTACTGCGCTGTTAAGATTGTCAACGAGTGGCTTGACAGTGCAGATACCAGGATCTTCGACTGAACCCCCACTCCTTTTTTTAGAGAAGAATTAATATATTTTGAAGTTCACACAATTTTTTACTGCACTTATTCTATCACGCTTACAGGTGATCTTCTTGAAGCACTGGATTGAAAGGATAGCCGATGAACTTAAGGAAAGGGATGTTGATGAGCACGTTGTTGCAAGCGGAACATCCATATCAGGCTCAATACACATAGGAAACTCCTGCGACGTTTTCATAGCAAGCTCAATATCAAAGTCACTTGAAAAGGATGGGTTCAGATCAAGGACCGTCTGGATAGCAGACGACCATGACCCCCTCAGAAAGGTCCCCTATCCCCTCCCAGAAAGTTACGAGAAGTACCTGGGAGTGCCCTACTCCATGATCCCCTGCCCTGAGGGCTGCTGCGAGAGTTTCGTGGAACACTTCCAGAGACCCTTCCTGGATGCCCTTGAAAGGTTCAGGATAAGGGTCGAGCACCACTCAGGGGCCCGGATGTACACCGAGGGGGTCTACAATGACTACATAAGAACCTCCCTGAGGAGGGCCGGCGAGATAAGGGAGATATTCAACAGGTTCAGGGAGAGGCCCCTGAGGGATGACTGGCTCCCCTACAACCCCATCTGTGAGAGGTGCGGCCGTGTGAACACCACAGAGGCATATGACTTCAGCGGGGACACAGTGAGGTACCGCTGCGACTGTGGATTCGATGGGGAGATGGACATAAAGTCAGGGCTCGGTAAACTCACCTGGAGGGTTGAGTGGGCCGCGAGGTGGAAGATCCTGGGTGTCACCTGCGAACCCTTCGGTAAGGACCATGCCGCAAGCGGCGGCTCATATGACGTGAGCAGCATAATCTCAGAGGAGATATTCGATTACCCGGCCCCCTACCCGGTCCCCTATGAGTGGATAACCCTCAGGGGGGAGGCCATGTCCAAGTCAAGGGGCGTATTCTTCACACCAGGCCAGTGGCTTGAGATAGGGCCCCCTGAGAGCCTCAACTACTTCATATTCCGTAGTAAGCCCATGAAACACAAGGACTTCAACCCTGACATGCCATTCCTTGACCTCATGGACCAGTTCGACCGGACAGAGAGGATATATTATGGTATGGAGGAGGCTGCCTCAGAGAAGGAGGAGCAGAAACTCAGGAGGATCTACCGGGTCTCAATGATAGATGGACCTGATCTTCCACTGAGGCCATCCTACCGCTTCATGACCGTGGCCTATCAGATCGCCGGGGACGACCTTGAAAGGCTCTACGGTATCCTCAAAAGGAACTCACAGCTTCCAGATGAGTTCATGGACAAAGAACTAGGGGATTTAACAGAGGAGCAGTTAACCCAGCTGAGGGAACGGGTTGAAAATGTTAAAAACTGGCTCAGACTCTATGCCCCGGACTTCGTGAAGTTCCATGTCCAGGATGAACTCCCGCAGGTTGAACTCTCAGAGCCCCAGAGGAAGTTCCTTGAGGAACTTGCAGGCGTCCTTGAGTCCACGGATATGAGCCCTGAGGAACTCCACGACGAAATGTACAGCATACTGAGAAAGCATGGGCTCAAACCCCAGAAGGCATTCCAGGCCATATATAAGGTTCTGATAGGTAAGAAGATGGGTCCAAGGGCTGCATCATTCCTACTTTCACTTAAAAGGGACTTCGTGGTAAAAAGGCTCCGCTTAAAGGCCTGACAGTATGGTGGTCAGATGAAGGTGAAAATCATTGAAAGGGAGGTTATGGACCCCCTGGCAGATACCAGCATGGAGGAGATCCCGGTTAACAGCATAGGTGATGCCGGGACCATATCACTCTTTGATAACACAAAGCCCGGTGCAGACATCATACTGAGAACTCTGGAATCAGAGCTCAGAGGCTTCAAATTCATCTGGTCAGAAAAACCTGCAGGTGCCCCTGCAGAGGCTGAACAGATAGAGAGGGCTGCCAGGGGTGACCTCTGCATCCTTGCCCTGGGTGACTGTGGCTCCTGCACCACATGGGTGATCCTTGACGCCATCCGCTTGGAGGGTATGGGCGTCCCCACCATCTCCATCTGCTCAGACCGCTTCAGTGAATACGCCAGGAGACTGGCAGCAGCCCACGGCATGCCCGGTCTTCGAATAGTTGAGGTGGAACACCCCATAGCGGGTCTGGAACCCGAAACTGTAAGGAGAAAGGCTGAGAAACTGATACCCTCCATACTGGACCATCTGAGGTGATAGGTTGGTTAAAATCGATAAATCATGCGGATGCCTCATAGAGGACCTCCTGAAAGATGAAAGACTGTGCAGCTCATCCCCCGAGGATATGAAGGTCATGGTCGACCCTGACCCCGAGAGGATCAGCCTGGAGTTCTATGAGAAGAGGATGACCGATGGACTACCCATCATACCACCCACAGAGGGCCGTGTCAGGAAATTCTACAGATACACCCCCCGGAAACCAGAGGACGTTATAGCCACACTCCCCCCGAGGATGGGGATCGCCACCGTTGAGAAGGTGGCTGTGAATGCTGTGATGGCCGGCTGCATACCCCCAATGATGCCGCTCATAGAGGCATGCATCGATGGTGTCGGACGGGACGAATTCAACCTTGCAGGTATAAACGCCACGACACACCCAGTGGCGGTTGCGGTCCTGGTCAACGGCCCCGCTGCAGATGAACTCGGCTTCAACTCAGGTGTGGGATGCCTTGGACCCGGCAACCTTGCCTGTGCCACCCTCGGGCGTGCCCTGAGGCTCTCCCTAATCAACATTGCAGGTGCTGTTCCCGGGGTGGGTGACCATGCCACTATGGGTTCACCTGCAAAGTACAGCTACTGCTTCGCGGAGAATGAGGATGAAAGCCCCTGGGAGCCCCTGCACGTCGAGAGGGGTTTCGGCGCTGAAGAGAGCACGGTGACCGTGATTGGAGTTGAGGCGCCACACAATGTGAATGACCACCGGAGCAGGACCCCCGAGGACCTCCTTGACACCATCGTGCACACCGCCTCGACGGCCGGCTGCAACAACTGTCATGTCCCCGGGGAGCTACTGGTTATAATGAGCCCTGAGCATGCAGAGACCGTCGCATCCCATGGGTGGAGCAGGGAGGATGTTAAAAATTATATACATGAAAATGCAACCGTGGAGGCTCGCCTGGCTGACCGTGGGGGGAGGAAGCTGGATGAGGACCTCATAACCGATGGCATGGTAAATATAACTAGAGGTCCCGAAGATGTCATCCTGGTGGTTGCCGGTGGCCCCGGGAGACACACTATGATAGCCCACGGTTTTGGAGGATCATCAGAGTCCCAGACGGTGCCTGTGAGGTTCAGTGGAGATTAACTGGTATAATTCAGTACAAGACCTTCATTCTACTTACTTTTCTGCCTTTAAACCCGCAATTCTCTTAGGGAACTGTACTTCCATCTGATGAAATACTCAGAAAGGGAAACCATACTTTATCGCCAGACACTGGAAGACTCCAATACAGGGAGCTTCAGGGATAGACTTTAGGTGCTTGATTAAAAAAGAAAGCTCTTCAAGTTACAAGAAAATCAATTAAAAGAAAAATACAACCAGAAATACATTTCTGGATAGATAAATGAGCAGGTCAGGCTCAGATGTTTATTCTCCTTCTATCCAGAAGTTCCTGCTGTTTACCCCTGTTCCAGCCGCCGCTTGAGGACTTGGCCCTTCCGACCTGCTGCACGTAACCTGTGATCCGGTCATACCATTCAACATCATCCCTTTCACCGCAGCGGGCGCAGGAATCCTGAAGCCCCCTCATAAGGGTCTTGCACCTGAGACAGAAGCTAAGGGCGTTGCTGTAGGCCCAGAATCCTATGTCACTACTTCTGCAGATTTTCCTTGTGAGGCCCTCAAGGGCAGCGGGGTCGGGTTTAGCCTCGCCGAGCCAGGCGTTGAATATGTGGCCTCCCGGTGTGAGGGGGTGGTACTTCTCCTCGATCTTTATCTTCTGTACAATATCCACCTCTGCATTCACGGGTGTGTGGCTTGAATTGGTGTAATAGTATGCCCCCCTGGTACCCTGGAGCACCGCCTCCTCAGGGTAGTGCTCATGGTCCAGCATCGCGAACCTGTGGGCAGTGGACTCTGCAGGTGTCTGGAGCACGCTCCACCTCCAGCCTGTCTCCTTCTTGAGTTCAGCTGCGCGTTCATTTATGTGCTCCACAACCCTCAGACCGAACCTGTTGGATTCAGGGTCCTCTATACCGGAGCCCAGGTGGTACTCCAGCATCTCATTGAGTCCTG
Organism: Methanothermobacter sp.; assembly: GCF_030055425.1. Lineage (NCBI taxonomy): Archaea > Methanobacteriati > Methanobacteriota > Methanobacteria > Methanobacteriales > Methanobacteriaceae > Methanothermobacter > Methanothermobacter sp. The sequence continues at coordinate 157,322 of NZ_JASFYE010000002.1, read as the reverse complement.
TGAATCCAAAGCTCATTGTGGCATTCTCTATCCTGTAGTAGCGTTCACCATCTATCTCCTGGGAGAGGAATGGTAGAAGGTGGTAGTCATCCAGACAGTGGAGTGCCTGTTCCCTCCTTATCTTCAGGACCTCCACCGCCATGTCAATGTACTCATCAAGGTACTCGAAGAGTTCATCGTCATCCCTGGACTGGTATGCCACCCTTGGGAGGTTCAGGGTTATGTAGGCAAGGTTACCTGTCCTTAGGCAGTCCTCCTCCCAGTTACCTGTCCAGTTATCTGCGAGGCTTGTCCTGCAGCCCATGTAGTTGGCCATCTCACCCCGGTAATCTGCCAGCATGTTTATGAAGTAGGCTGTCCCGTACTTGGATGCCAGTTCATGTACCAGTCCAAGTTCCTCATGGAATTCACCCTTCAGTGTCTCCCGTCTTATGGTGTAGATGGTGTTGGGGAAGAGGTGGGGTTTGCCGTCCGCGTCCCCCTCAAGGAGCACCTCTGTGAACGCCCTTGTCAGTAGCCTCGCCTCCTCTGCGAAGTCACCGTACACACCAACGTGCTCACCCCTGGGTCCATAGGCAGGTTCGTCCTCAAGGAACTCGGGGACCCCGAACTCAAGGTTTATACTTGTGAATGGCACCTGGCTACCCCTTGCAGCGTAGGCCATGTTGAGGTTGAATATGAACATCTGGACCGCCTGTTTGATCTTCTCATATGGAAGTCCAGATGCGAAGGGTGCCACGAAGACGTTCCAGAGGCTCATTGCCTGGCCGCCTGACATGTTCTGCTGGGATGCCAGCATTATCTCCCCTGCATGGTTCATGAGTGTCTCCAGGTGCTTTGGTGGTCCTGCCACAGATGTATGGTCACCTGTACCGTCAACCCGGAGGCCGTGCCTTATGAAGAGTCTGAGGTCATGCTGTAGACAGTTGAGGGGCCTTGCAGCGAAGAATTCAAGGTCATGTATGTGTATGTCCCCTGACATGTGGGCGTCTGCAAGCCTGGATGGTAGTATGTGGAGGAGTGCGTACTGCTTGAGGGCCTCGTCGGCCACGTACTTGTGCACGGTCTCGGGGTTGTGGATCATGTTGGCGTTGTCCCTGGACCCGTTCTCTATGAGGTTTGTTATGTTGTAGACGGGGATACCGAGACGTGTGTACCTCCTCCTGAGGGTTTCAAGGCCGTGTTCTATGAGTTTGGTGTTCACGACCTCCCTTATCATTGGAGCTGTGAGGTACTCCACGTTGAGTTTCTTGAGTTCCCTCCAGACATCAGATGCGATTTCCCTTGCAACTTCCTCAGAGGCCCCGGCCTCCCTTACAAGGTTCTCCTCAATCTTTTTCTGGTCGAAGGTCTCTATTCTGTCCCTGGATGTTCTCACCCTCATTCTGTTGGCTGCAAGGTACCTGTCTGCCAGTTCCTCATCAACCTTCTTGAGGGCATCATAAACCAGGATCTTTATCTCCTTGGTGGTTATTCCATTGTAAACTGACCTTGCAACCTCTGAGGCCACATTTTCGGAGGTCCATAGGCTGGCCCCCAAGTTCAGGAGGGATTTTACAAGTTTTTCATGGCTGAATTTTTCCCTTATGCCATTATTTTTCAGGACACATGTTTCTGCCTTTGTTGGTATGGCAGCCAGAAGACGTGAATCATCAATCACAGGATCACCATATAGCTCCTTTTAAAGTAATCAGATTGTTAGTTATTATGTTTTTCATCATATAAAAAAAGTGTCATTAGAGCTAAAAATGGTCTTTACCGGCATCGGATACTCTAAAGTGCTCAATTAAAGTATTAAATCCTTTAAATTTTGAAACTGTTCGTATAAAATAAAAAGAAAGGGTTGTTTCTACTCCATTCTTATCTGCACGGCCCCTATCCTTGGTGCCAGGACATTGTAGAACAGTGCTGTCAGTGCATAGACTATGAAGGCATAAAGGAATGCCCCGATGGTCACAATCACCAGTAAAATGAGCCCTGTGACGTAGTCTCCCCCGATGGCTGAAACTATGAATGTTATGACCCCTATGATGAGGCCTATAACAGCAGAAATTGACCCTGTTATGAGTCCAAGTGGTATGGCCTCTATCCTGTCTATGCTCATAAAGCCATCCCCTGTCTCTGTGAGTTTCAGTTTTATCGCTGAGATCTTCCCTGAGAGGAAGTTGTAGAGGAGGAGTACAATGGCTGTTCCTATGAACGCTGCTATGAAGGTCATTATGGGTGTTATGACTATGTTGACGACGGTGCCAAGTGCCGTTGCAGATCCAACTGCGGCCATGCTTGATGCTGCTGATGGTTCAACCGTCCTTGCAATGCTGAGGATTGCGTTGAAGAATACCCACTGAAGGGGGGATACCAGGAGCTGGTATATTAATGTGATGATGGCACTGACTGCTGAGAGTATGAGTGCTGTGTTCACGATGTCAAATGATTCTATCTGCTCCATGTCAATGAAGCTGAGCCTGATACCTCCAAGGCGGGGGGTGAGGCCGTTGTAAATGAATGCCCTCAGGAATGATTCTACTATGCTCAGCAGGAAGGCTCCAACAGGTAAAACAACCAGTCCAACAACTGATATTCCAGTGATCAACCCCTTCAATACTTTCATTTCAGCTGGAAGTGCTGACCCTATTGCACCGGCGAATATCAGGATCAGGAGGGCGAAGAGGAATGCCCATACTGCCCCTATCGATGAGTTCATAATGGTGTAGGGGACAACCCTTACAGATTTTATTTCCTTTGGCTGCATATTATCACCGGCCATATCTATGTGGTCATTACACATATAAAACTTATGAAAACTTTATTTCGGTGTATTAAACACCATCATGCCCCCATGGTCCATGAATGGTTCAGAGCCAGTTCTCTGACTCCTCAAGGACCCGCTGAACGATCCTTGAGGCCGAACCGGTGTAGGTTTCAGGGTTCATTATCTCCTCAAGGTCATCCTCTGTAAGGTGCTCCATGATATCCTTCCTTTCAAGAACCACGTCCCTTAGGTTCATTCCCTTCCGGTTTGCCTCGATGGCGCACTGGCGTACAGCGGCGTATGCTGTCTGCCTACCCATCCCCCTCCTTGTGAGCTCCGCCATGAGCCTCTCAGCCATTATAAGTCCACCTGTGAGCTCAAGGTTTCTTTTTATGTTTTCAGGGTAGAACACCAGGTTGTTGAGCACGTCAAGTGTCAGTTTAAGTATGTAATCTGTGAGTATGCAGGCCTCAGGGAGGATTATCCTCTCAGAGGACGAATTTGTGAGGTCCCTTTCATGCCAGAGGGGGTTGTTCTCGAGTGCAGCCACAACGTAGGACCTTATAACCCTTGCTATACCGCAGATCCTCTCAGCTGTTATGGGATTCATCTTATGGGGCATTGTGCTGCTTCCGACCTGCTTCTCAGGGTCGAATTTTTCACCCACTTCCATTATCTCCGTCCGCTGGAGGTTCCTTATCTCCAGGGCTATCTTATCGAGGGTTGTGGCTATGTTTGCAAGGACCATTATGAACTCTGCATGGTTGTCCCTCTGGACAACCTGGTTGGATATGAGGACAGGTTCAAGTCCAAGGATCTCAGATACCCTCTCATGGACCTCGAGGCCATCCTCGCCTAGGGCGGCTGTTGTGCCAACGGCACCGGTCATCATGCCCACGCAGAGCCTTTTTCTGCAGGCGTCAAGTCTTTCGATATGTCTGTGTATCTCATCTGCCCAGAGGGCGAATTTCATGCCATAGGTTGTTGGGAGGGCATGCTGGCCGTGGGTTCTACCCATGCACACCAGGTCCCTGTTCTCATCTGCCAGTGCCAGGAGTACCCTTAAAACCTCAACCAGTTTATCCCTCAGAACATCTATGGATTCCCTCAGGAGGAGGGAGTTGGAGGTGTCAACAATGTCATTGGATGTTGCACCGAAGTGCACGTATTCCCCTGCATCCCCCTCGCACTGCTCTGCCAGTGCCTTTACAATGGATGCTATGTCGTGTTTTGTCTCCCTTTCGATTTCGTTAACCCTTTCAGGGGTAACGAACTCGGTGCTGGCCTTCCTTGCGATCTCGGCTGCGGCCTCCTCTGGTATGATCCCCAGTTCACCCTCTGCCCTTGCAAGGGCGGCCTCCACGTCGAGCATCCGCTGGAGTTTGTTTTCGGCCTCCCAGATAGCCTTCATTTCAGGGGTCCCGTACCTGAACTCAACAGGATGAATGGCCATTTTAACACTCCTCAACCAGAGAACCTGAGCACCAGGCAGAATACAGCCAGTATTATGCTCATCACGACGACCTGTTCAGGTGTGAGTTTTGGTCCCCTCGTTTCCTCTTCAAAGTACCTTACAAGACCTGCTCCACTTGGTGGAAGTGTCTTTTTATCCTTCTTTGCCATGAAAAATCACCATGAGTATTGATAGATAAACCTATTATATCTCTGACAGTACCATATAATATAAGTTTAAGTTTGCAGTCGGATAACAAGGAGGAAGTGCACCCTGTGGATGCGTGATTGACCATGATTGATTACTTCAATGAACTTGAAAGGGAGACTGAACGCCTATATGAAATTGCAGGAAAGGCCAGGGCTAAGGGCCTTGACGTTAGCACCAAACCTGAGATACCCCTGGCCAAGGACCTTGCTGAACGTGTTGAGGGGCTTGTGGGCCCTGAAGGTATAGCTAAAAGAATAAAGGAACTTGAAAAAGACAGGGGACGTGAAGAGGTTGCTTTCCAGATAGCGGCGGAGATAGCATCCCAGCCCGTCCCTGATGATGACCCTGCTGAAAGGGAGGGGCTTGCAGATCAGGCCCTCAGGACAGCCCTTGCAATACTGACAGAGGGTGTGGTGGCAGCCCCCCTTGAGGGTATAGCGAAGGTCAGGATAAAGGAGAACTTCGACCGTTCAAGGTACCTCGCAGTCTACTTTGCAGGGCCCATAAGGAGTGCCGGGGGTACCGCAGCCGCCCTTTCAGTCCTCATAGCCGATTACATACGCCTCGCCATAAACCTTGACAGGTACAAACCCGTCGATAGGGAGATAGAGAGATACGTGGAGGAGGTTGAACTCTACGAATCAGAGGTTACAAACCTCCAGTACAGCCCCAAACCAGATGAGGTGCGCCTTGCAGCCAGCAACATCCCTGTGGAGGTTACAGGGGAGCCAACAGACAAGGTGGAGGTATCCCACAGGGACCTTGAGAGGGTTGAGACAAACAACATACGCGGAGGGGCCCTCCTCGCCATGGTTGAGGGGGTGATACAGAAGGCCCCAAAGGTACTCAAATACGCCAGGCAGTTAAAACTTGAGGGCTGGGACTGGCTGGAAAAATTCTCAAAGGCCCCCAAGAAGGATGAAGGTGAAGATAAGGTTGTTGTGAAGGCCGACAGCAAATATGTGGAGGATATAATCGGTGGAAGACCCGTTCTGGCTTACCCCTCAAGGAAGGGGGCATTCAGGCTGAGGTATGGGAGGTCACGGAACACTGGGCTTGCAGCCATGGGGGTTCACCCCGCCACCATGGAGCTGCTGGAGTTCCTGGCGGTGGGGACACAGATGAAAATTGAAAGGCCAGGTAAGGGAAACTGCGTTGTCCCGGTGGACACAATAGAGGGCCCCATAGTTAAACTCAGGAACGGTGACGTCATCAGGATTGAGGATGTTGAGACCGCCAGGCGGGTGCGACCCGAGGTTGAGGAGATACTCTTCCTGGGGGACATGCTGGTTGCCTTCGGGGAGTTCCTCAGGAACAACCACGTCCTCATGCCCGCAGGCTGGTGCGAGGAGTGGTGGATCCAGACCCTGCTCTCATCAGAGGATTACCCTGAGAGCGACCCCCTGAACCTCGCCCGCCACAGGTACAGCTGGAATGAGCTCAGGGTTGGGGCTGAAGAGGCCTTCAGGATTTCAGAGGAGTACGGTGTGCCCCTCCATCCACGCTACACCTACTTCTACCATGACGTGACTGTTGAGGAACTCAACAGACTCAGGGAATGGTTAAAAACCGGCAGATTAAATGATGAACTGTCCCTTGACCTTAAACCTGAGAAGCGAATACTGGAGATCCTTGGTGTGCCCCACAGGCAGGAGGAATCAGGGGTTATCATTGGATACGATGATGCCTTCGCACTCCTCAACACCCTCAGGGGGTCCCTTGAAGATTCAGATGACACCCTTGAGGCCCTTAACAGGGTCTCGGGTGTCAGGATAATGAAGAAGGCCCCCACCTACATAGGTACACGTGTTGGTCGGCCAGAGAAGACCAAGGAGCGCAAGATGAGGCCCGCACCCCATGTACTCTTCCCAATAGGAAAGTACGGTGGAAGCCGGCGTAACATACCTGATGCAGCAAAGAGGGGCTCCATTGTTGTTGAGGTGGGGAGGGCCACCTGCCCATCATGCAGGGTCAGTTCAATGCAGTCCATATGTCCCAGCTGTGGTTCAAGGACAGTGATAGGTGAACCCGGGAAGAGAAAGATCAACCTTGCATCCCTCCTTAAAAGGGCCGGTGAAAATGTATCCGTCCGTAAGATGGATGAGATAAAGGGGGTTGAGGGGATGATATCCGCTGATAAATTCCCTGAACCCCTTGAGAAGGGTATACTGAGGGCCAAGAACGACGTATACACATTCAAGGATGCGACAATCCGCCATGACTCCACCGATCTTCCCCTCACACACTTCACCCCCAGGGAGGTTGGCGTACCTGTCAGTAAACTGCGCGAACTCGGATACACCCACGACTGCTACGGGGAGGAACTTGAGAGGGAGGACCAGATACTTGAACTCAAGGTCCAGGACGTGGTCATATCAGAGAACTGCGCCGATTACCTTGTAAGGGTTGCGGGTTTCGTTGATGACCTCCTTGAAAGGTTCTATGGCCTTGAAAGGTTCTACAACGTTAAAACAAGGGATGACCTTGTGGGGCACCTCATAGCTGGTCTAGCCCCCCATACATCTGCCGCTGTTCTTGGAAGGATCATAGGATTCACAGAGGCCTCTGCATGCTACGCCCACCCCTACTTCCATTCAGCCAAGAGGAGGAACTGTGACAGCGACGAGGACTCGGTCATGCTCCTCCTGGACGCCCTCCTCAACTTCTCCAAGTCCTACCTCCCGAGCACCCGTGGGGGTAGCATGGATGCCCCACTCGTTCTCTCAACAAGGATAGACCCAGAGGAGATCGATGATGAATCCCACAACATAGATGCAATGGACATGATACCCCTTGAGGTCTATGAGAAAAGTTTTGAGCATGCTAAACCGACAGATGTGCTTGATGTTATAGATAACGTTGAAAAACGCCTGGGAAAGCCCGAACAGTACAGCAGACTCATGTTCTCCCATAACACCTCCAGCATACATGCCGGGCCCAAGGTGTGCCTCTACAAGTTACTCCCCACCATGAAGGAGAAGGTGGAATCCCAGATAAGCCTAGCAGAGAAGATAAGGGCCGTGGATCAGAGGGCTGTGGTTGAGGGGGTCCTCATGTCCCACTTCCTCCCCGATATGATGGGTAACATCAGGGCATTCTCCAGGCAGAAGGTGAGGTGCACCAAGTGTAACCGCAAGTACCGCCGCATACCCCTCAGCGGGGAGTGCCGGTGCGGCGGTAACCTTGTGCTCACCGTTTCGAAGGGCTCGGTTATAAAGTACCTTGAAATATCAAAGAACCTCGCATCAAGGTACCCCATAGACCCATACCTTATGCAGAGGATAGAGATACTGGAGTACGGTGTGAACTCCCTCTTTGAGAGTGACAGGTCAAGGCAGAGCTCCCTGGACGTATTCCTCTAATTTTCTTTAATCTCCCTCAACCTTCTTGCAGGTGGGGTGTACCCTCTGAGTGAAAGTGACAGTGAAACCACGGTGACTGAGCTCAGGGCCATTGCCAGGCCGGCATACTCTGGCCTGAACACCACCCCCAGAGGGTAAAGGGCGCCGGCAGCCACAGGTATGAGTATCACGTTGTAGGCGAAGGCCCAGAAGAGGTTCTGCTTTATCCTTGAGATGACCTTACCTGCAAGCTGGAGAGCTGCCGCGGTATCAAGCGGGTCATCACCAACAAGGACCACCTCACCTGCCTCCTTTGCAACATCCGTTCCCCCTCCCAGTGCAATCCCGAGATCTGCCTCTGAGAGGGCGGGGGCATCATTTATACCATCACCCACAAAGGCAACTCCCACACCACGTGATCTGAGTTCAGAGACCCTTGATGCCTTATCCTCAGGCAGGACCTCCGCGATGACGGTGCTGATTCCCACTTCCCCTGCCACCTTCTCAGCCGTCCTCCTGTTATCCCCGGTGATCATTGCCGTTCTGATTCCCATCCTTTCAAGTTCCCCTACAGCGGCTGCTGAGCCGGGTTTTATCCTGTCAGAGACCGCTATAACCCCCTTAAACTCGCCGTCAGCTGCAACCATGACCACTGTCTTCCCCTCTGATTCTAATTTCTCGGCATCCCCTGGAATCTCCACACCGAATTCATCCATGAGGGCCCTGTTACCTGCAATCACATGTTGGGAGTTGATTTTACCCTCAAGGCCCTTTCCTGGAATGGCCCTGAAATCTTCAACCTCTGGTATCTCCAGGCCCTCCATCATGGCCCTCTCTGTGACCGCAACTGCGATGGGGTGCCTTGATCTGGCCTCAAGGGCAGCTGCATACTCCAGCACGTCCCCAAAGATGTCCGTGACCTCGGGTTTCCCCTCTGTAAGTGTGCCTGTCTTATCAAAGAGTACGCAGGATATCCTGCCTGCAACCTCAAGTGCCTCGCCCTTCTTTATGAGTATTCCAAGTTCAGCCCCCCTTCCTATACCAACAGTCACCGCAGTTGGTGTTGCAAGTCCAAGGGCGCAGGGGCAGGCCACAACGAGTACCGAGATCAGTACCGTGACCGATATTAGAAGACCGGCCCCCTCAACAAGGTACCAGAATAGAAATGCTGCCAGTGCAACTGTAAGAACAGCTGGAATGAAATAGGACACAGCCCTGTCAGCGATCCTCTGAACCGGTGGCTTTGATGCCTGGGCCTCATCAACCAAGCCTATGATTCTGGAAAGGAATGTATCATCCCCTGTTCGCTCAACCCTGAACCTAAGCACCCCATCGGTGTTTATGGTCCCTGCGATAACCTCAGATCCCCTGGTTTTAAGTACAGGGAGCGGTTCCCCTGTGATCATGGATTCATCCACATATGATTCTCCCTCAAGAACCCGACCATCCGCGGGTATCCTGTCACCAGGCCTCACAACAACCACGTCACCCTCAGCCAGGTCATCAGCCCTGACCTCAACCTCCTTCCCTTCCCTGAGGATGGTGGCGGTGTCGGGCTGGAGTTCCATGAGCCTCCTTATCGCCCCTGATGTCTTTCCCCTGGCCCTTGCCTCAAGGTACCTTCCGAGTGTCAGGAAGGATGCCAGCATCAGGGCTGTCTCATAGAACATGAAACTCGATGGGAGAAGCCCCACGGTACCAAGTAAACTTGAAAGGAAAGCCACCCCTATACCCATGGAGTACATAACATCCATGTCAAGTGTTCCTGATCTCAGGGACCGCAGTGCACCCCTGAATATCGGTTCTGATACATATGCGAATGGTATCACAGAGACCAGGAGCATGAAGAGGCCCTCATTTACCGGTGGGTGTATACCCAGGTACATCATGGCCATGAGAGGCAGTGAAACACCAAAACCCACAGCTATTCTTCTCAGCTTTGGGCCCTGGTCCTCCTGAATCTCATCATCACCCTCGGTTCCCATGAATTCATAGCCGAGGTCCTCGATGATCCTTTTGAAATCCTCTGCTGATGCAAGGGATGGGTTGTAGGCTATGTATGCCTTTTCAGCTGCAAGGTTGACCGTTGCATCACTCACGCCCTCAAGTTCCTTCAGTGCTGATTCTATCCTCTGTACACACATTGCACAGCTCATACCCCCTACAAGAACAGTCAGGTGTTCATTGATGACACTGTAACCCGCTTCCTCTATGGCGGCCTCCAGTGATGGGAGCCCCACAGTTTCAGGGTCATACTCAACAGATACCGTGCCCTCCACAAGGTTAACCAAGGCATCAGATACTCCCTCAAGGTTCTTAAGTGAATCCTCTATCTTGAGGGCGCATGCTGCGCACCCCATTCCGCCTATCCTTATCTTTATCCTTTTCATCCAGGACACCTTCACAGTAAGCAGATATCATTCGCCGGTGGGTGACACCGCTGGGGGTGGTCAAGCACCTCCCCTTCACATTAAGTAGATATCAGTCGTCCGGGGACCTGTAGATTACACCATCCCGTATAACCCACTGAATATTCCCCAGGTCTGAAAGTTTTTCAATCTCCTCAACCGGATCGACACCAGTTATAACAATATCCGCGATCTTACCCCTATCCAGAGTTCCTATACGGTCTTCCCAACCCATGCACTCTGCTGCATGTACAGTTCCAGCCCTCAATGCTTCCAGTGGCTCCATGCCGATTTCTGTGAGATAAGAGAGTTCCATGAGATTCCTGCCATGTTCAATAACCCCTGAATCGGTTCCCATGACCATCCTAACCCCCTTTTCATTGGCTGTTTCCATGTTGTCCCTGTGGACCCTGGCGACTTCAATGGCGTCCTTTCTGCTGTATTCCGGGAGTTCACCGCGCATTGCCCTTCTGCAGTTAAGGCGGGTTACCAGGAATGTTGGTACAAGGTAGACACCCCTTTCAGACATCTCAGCTGCTGTTCTTCCATCGATGTATGTACCATGTTCAACAGAATGCACCCCCGCCCTCAGGGAGTTCCTTATCCCCTGAAGTCCATGTGCATGGACCATCACCCTTTTTCCTCTGAATGATGCCTCCTCCACCACTGCGGCAAGTTCTTTAACCGTGAACTGTGTGTCAGATGGGGAGTCGGTGCTGCTCATAACACCGCCAGTTGCCATGACCTTCACAACATCTGCCCCTGCCCTGAGGACCTCCCGGGTCTTTTTCCGCACATCAGAGACGCCATCACAGATACCTGAGGGGAGACCGGGGTATGTTCGCTCAATGTTCATTCCCGAGCGGGTGTGGAAGTCAAAGTGTCCTCCAGTCACCGATAGGGGTGTGACACTTATCTGCATGCGGGGTGACTGGATCATGTGGGCTTCAGATGCCATTTTAACGCCCATGTCAGCCAGCCCAGCATCCCTTACCGTTGTAACACCCGCGTGGAGCGTTTTCCTCATGTTCTCAAGTGCCCTGTAGAAGTAGAGTGAGAGGGGATCCTCAAGTTTGCTCTCCACCCTGAATCCATCCTCCATGATATGCACATGGAGGTCTATGAAGCCTGGTAGAATGAATCTGTCTGAGGCATCAACCAAATCAACGCCTTTTATGTGCCTCTCAACAGACGCTATTTTTCCGTTGTCGATCAGAATGTATCTTCTCTCATGATCCCCTGATTCAAGGTCTACAAGTTCCCCCTTTACCGCGAACCTCATTGAAACACCTGTTAGAATAATATGAACCTCGGGAAAATTATATATTTTGATTGGAACTTATTAATATATGACAGGATATGACAGGGGGTGATGTTACGGGTCTTGCCTCATTAGTTGTTGATGAAGAAGGGCAGGGTGCAGCCGAGTACATCCTCCTCTTTGGGGGTGTGATCGTCATTTCAATTGTGGCGATACTGATTTACAGGTCATACTTCCAGAGAAGCACCCTGAACTCTGCACAGGATATTCAGGATGTCAGAAAAAATATTAATGGCTCAGATGCCGCTAAAAATGCCAGTGCAAATAATTCAACATCCCCGAAACCTGTTCCCGAACCAAAACCCATAGAACCACCGGGCAAACCCATAAAACCTCCAGTGGTTCCTCCTGTTGAACCTAACCCAACGATATAGGTGTTAAATTGATTAAGGATGAAGCAGGACAGTCATCATCAGAATATATCCTGCTATTTGGGGCCATAATAGTGGTTGCTATCCTGGCGCTTGTGATTTACAGGTCATACTTCCAGAGAAGCACCCTGAACTCTGCACAGGATACCGCTGAGGTTCGAAATAATACTGATGCCGGTGACACTGGAGGGGGTGGTGCTCCACCTGTAAACAACAGTTCAGAGCCGCCTGTGCCGCCATCGGTCCCCTGATCTGCTATCATACCATGTGGTGATGGATGCTGTCATCACCGCCCCTGCAATGTTCATGGAAAGATCCCTCATGGTATCAGAGTAGAGGATGGCGGATGGCTCATAGTAAACCATATAGCCCGTGATCTCATATAAGAGACAGAAGAGAACCGCTGCTGATACAGTAAATGCAAGTTCATCCCACCCATCCAGCTTCTCAAGTGCTCTCTCAAGAACCACGGATGCTGCGAGGGCAGCCAGGGCCCCTGCAATGAAGTGTTCAGCCATATTAACTGCTACAGGGTCGATAAGGGTCACTGAAAATTTCAGTGCAAGCTCAGCTGGAGGGTAGAGTATCGCAGCAATATAAAGTGCTTCTTTTTTAGGGGACCTTTTAGCGAATCCTGAAATAAAGAGGAATATGATAAGTCCGGCTATGAGTTTAAATCTGAGGTAGGGCACCGACCCTGCAATTAGAAATGCTACCGTCCACACTGCAAGAAAAACTGAGAAGTATTTCCTGTCCATTTAATGGTCCCCATGTCCTGGAATAACAGATTATATGCATCCTGTCTCATGCCAAAGATTATATATCGCTGCAAATTTATTATCTCTGGGTGATCAGTAATGGAATTGAGATTCAGCTGGAAGGCAGTTGCTGCAGGCATATTACTAACGGCAGTCCTTGGACCCGTATTCAGATTTGTGATTCCATCATTCACAGGTATACTCTCAATAATCGTGGCGGCATTGGTATGTGGTTACATTGCAGATGGTGAATATCCAGTAGGTGCCCTCAATGGGGCCATCATGGGGGCTGCCGTGGGATTGATAAATATCCTCATTGTTTACCTTAAAACTGGATCAATGAATGCAGCCATCCTCTCAATACTCATCTACGCCCTTGCAGGGGATGTGAGTCTCGGGATACTCGGCGGGGCTTCAGGTGGTGTGCTGAGATCCGCCATTGAATCATGACCCTGTATGGTGGGTGTAACCCCTAGACCCTGATTTTTCCCTCAACCGCGTCCACCTCAACCTCCACTGAATCCTCTAGCATTTGAAAAAGATCGGCCTCTGGCCTGTCAACCATGGGTATACCTGCCATTATGGCTCCAGTGGCGATTATTGGCTCTGCATTTGAGCATATTATGGCTGCTGGCGCCGTACCATTCTTTGACATCTGGAATATGACATAGGATCCAACCGTTGAACCCTTACCACCAGGTATCACAAGGACCTTCCCGCTCATACTCCTGCCATGCAGGGGGTGGCGGGGATCAATAATAGTACCTGTCTGTGGGTCAACACCTCCAAGGAAACTCAGGGGCTTATCTGACATTATCACAGAACCCCTTCCCTTTCCCCTTGAAATGATTCTGCAGCTGATCTCCAAATTAACCATCTCCATAAGATCTAACAGTTCATGCAACGTCCTTCTTCATTATCTCCCTTAAAACAGATGTCGCATAGCATCCCTTCGGTATTGAAAATTCAACTGTGATTCCCTCATGGTTACTGCTGGCCGAAACATCCCATATCCTGAACCTTATGGACCTTCTCATACCATGGCTTCCAAGTTTAGGAACCTTTATGGAGTTAAAGTCTAGGGGTGAAGCACCCTCCTCCTCCAGTATTCTCCTCTCGATCTCCCCAGGTTTTCCATCTGCCAGTGGCACCTTGCTACCGTAGAGTGGCGCTGTGGGGTGTGCCTCAAAGTTGAGGATCATCTCCTCCACCTCCCCTGGATCCGGGTCATGGATTATGTGCTGCTCATTGTCTATGATGATGTCACCCTCAAGGTAACTGTTTATGCCAAGAGCCGCCCTCTCACTGACCGCACGGTTAAAGAGGTAGGACTGGTAGGCATGGACGAACATCCTCTTGAGGGGCTTGGGGAGTGCATGTACCGCGGTTATATAGGATTTTTCAGAGAGTTCTCCCTTTCTGAGGTCCCTGATGAGGACCCTGAGCATCATCCTCTCATATCTTAGAGAGGCAGGCATGAGTTCATATGCACCCTCAAGGTCCCCCATATCATATGCCCGTCTCGCCCTGGATACAAGCTCGGATTCCCCCTCAATTGGGTTTCCAATGTAGGTGTCAACTGCGCCCTTCACATCACCATGCACCAGTGCCCTGCCAACGAGGTGTGTGATTGCCCTGGGGCTTCCGAATCGCTGCCATCCGTAGTAATTTGGAACACCCTTCTCCTGAAGCTCATCCAGGGTCTCCCGGGTCTTCTCAAGGGGGTCACCAGCTTCAGGGTCCCTTATGAGAATCCTGAATCTGTTACCCCTTAGCTGACCCATTCTGAGCTTTTTTTCATTGGATGTAACCTTCAGGAACCTGACATTCCTGATTCGGTCCTCTATTCTCTTAAGGTCCTCGGGGTCTGTGTTGCTGACGCATATCCACTGCCTGGTTACCGCGTTTCTGTCCTTCATCCCTGCGAATCCCATTCTCCTCCGGTCAAGGTGCAGTTCCCTTGCAATGTCCAGAAGGACATCCAGGGTTGTCCTGTCCTCTTTCTCCATCCATATCCAGGTGTTGGGTCCGCTCCCGCTTGGCTCTGTGAGCGGTAATTCCTCAACCTGGAAGTCCCTGTTATGCACCCGGATCCTTCCACCGATCCCCTCTGTTGATGTGACGTAGGTTTCTGCGTTAAGCATGCTTGTACCTCAAAGCTGAAGACGGTATCAACCTCAAATATCGCCGTTATCTTCTATCAACGATACGTTTTGGTCTTCCCTTGACCCTGTAGAATTCAAGTTCCCCTGGCCCTGTGAAGTTGAAAAGTATCTCAAAAAGACCCTCTGTATATGCTTCGTAGAGCTCTCTCTTATATTTGAAGAATGCCTTTATAAAGTTCTCCTTTATTAGGTCCAAGGCACAGTTTTCAGGGTCCTCACACTCCAGAGACACCCTCATTGTTATTGGCCCCTCATCCTCGTCACCATAGAGGAAAGCCTCGTATTCACCTGTTAGATAATCCATATTCTCCCTCTGGAAAACTGCAGCCTCAACATCAACCCTGTTGAACGGGTGCCCTGCCACCCAGAAGGTCTCAGCCTCCCTTTCAGGGTTCATTATCCTCATATGGGTCCTTCCACATTTGCACCTATCCCTTGAGATTACAACCGTGGTGTCCTCGGTGTCATAGTTGAGGAGGAGGGTCCCTGTTTTCTCACCCACGGGCAGGAGTGTTGTGAGGACTATTCTGCCGCACTCCCCATCATCAACAAAGTCCCTCATGGCTGGATCATAAACGTCCAGGTGCACCAGGTCCTCAGGGACATGCAGGCCCTCCTTGATGTGGCATTCTCCGCACATGGTCCCCTCTGTGCTTCCATAGGTGTTGTAGACTTCCACGCCCCATATTTCCTCCACGTACTCCCTTGATTCGGGTGCGAAGCTTTCACCACCCACAACCAGTCTCCTTATACTTGACTCCCGGGGGTCAAGGCCCTGTTCCTTCATGCGCCTCGCAAGCCTCAGGAGTTTGAATATGCTTGCAACTATGCCCGTGGGACGGTAGCTCTCTATTATCCTCACAGGAAAGGTGCATTTGCCCTCGGGGATTATGGTCATCCCTATCTTCTGCGCTGCGAGGGTCATGGTATTTGCACCCACGTTCATGCCATAGGAGGCACATACAACCACCCTGTCGCCCCTCTCAAATCCCTGGGATACGAATGACCTTGCGTACTTCTCGGCGTACCTCTGCCAGTCCCCCCATGTTAGGAAGAAGGACTTAGGCCTTCCACTGGTACCGCTGGTCTCATGTATGGTGTATATATCCTCCCATGGGGCGCATCTGAATTCGAAGTCATCCCTTTCAGGGGGCTGGTTTTCCCTGACTGTTTCACCGGTTATTATCGGGAGCTCCCTGAGGTCCTCATGGCTCCTTATATCCGAGGGTTTGATCTTGTTTTTCCTGAACCATTTACTGTAGAATGGGGAGTTCTCGTAGGCATAGTTCACTGTATACCTTATCCTTTCCTCCACGAGGGCGTCCAGGTCCCCCCGTTCCATTGTCTCTATTTCAGGGTTGAAGTAGTTCCCCATGACAACCCACCATTATTTATCTTGAATACGCAAACATAAGTAGCTGTGGGGTCTCATAAAGTTCCACTACTTTAAATTTTCCATGCTTCTGCAGATTCCTGGATCTCCCATAAATACCTATAAAGTCCATTTTGTTTCATTAACTCATTATGTTTACCCTTTTCAGCGATTTTACCATCTTTAATGACTATTATCTGGTCTGCTGATCTTATTGTGGAAAGTCTGTGAGCGATCATAAGAACTGTTCGGTTCCTGATCAATTCTCCGAGTGCCTCCTGTATCGATTTTTCGTTTCCAGGATCCACATAAACAGTTGCCTCATCCAGAATAAGAATTGGTGAATCCTTAAGAATTGCTCTGGCTATCGCTATCCTCTGTCTTTCCCCGCCACTTAACCTTGCCCCTTTTTCCCCTATGACAGTATCATATCCCCGGGGGAGTTGAATTATAAATTCATGGCACCTGGCAGCCTTGGCAGCCTTTATGACTTCATCATCACTTGCATCATTCCTTCCAATTCTTATATTCTCCTTAACGGTGTTATTGAAAAGTATGACATCTTGAAAGACTATGGAAACACATGAAAAGAGCGTCTCCATATCCATATCCCGCAGATCATAGCCTCCAATCTTCACCTTACCTGAGGTAGGGTCCCAGAATCGGAGGATGAGATTTGTAATGGTTGTCTTACCAGCGCCTGATGGGCCCACAAGTGCCGTTATACTGTTCTCAGGAACTCTGAAACTGATGTTATCGAGTATTTTTTTCTCCTCATAGTAAAAGGTAACATTTTCAAATTCGATATCAAATTTTTCAGGTTCTCTGCTTTCACATGATTCTGGAAGGGTTTTCATCTCTAAAAGTTTGATTATGTGATTCATTGCTTTACCAACTGAATGTTTCATGTGGAGGTAACCATAAAGATAATGTGCGAGAGCCTCTGAGAGTGCAGGTGCGGCTATTAAACAGAATACGAGGATTTCAGAGTTCAGTGCCCCCCTGAAATAAAGATATAATGATGCTGGCATGATGAATCCTATCAGTAAACTTGAAGATATAAGGAGGATTATATTAGGAATTACTGTAGCCGATACAGTGTTTATGTTCCTATCCCTAAAATCCTCTACACTTTTTCTCAACTTATTAAGGCTAGAAAATTCCTGATTGAAAATTTTTATGGCTGGCATGCATTCTATGAATTCAACTATCCGTGAATTCAGTCTGAAAAGTGACCTTTCTCGTTCCCTTTTGACCTTTTCAGAAATTTTATCAGAATATCTAAAGGCCATCCAAATCAGAGGAATCGCTGAAATGGAAGCCAGTGCAATCCTCCAATCCAAAATAAAAAAAATGATTATGATAAAAATAAATGATGCCTTTGAGGTAATTAGGTATGGTGCCATATATGTTATGAAATATTCCACCCTGCTCACATATTCGCTAAGTGTTGTATTAAACTCTCCCGTGGTTTTTTTTGTGAAAATCCCCAGTGATATTTTTGTTAATTTATTTCCAAGTTTCATTCTGAGATCATAGGAAATTTTAAGGCCTTGCTGCATTGATCTGAGAAACAGATAGTGGTCAATGCTGTTTATGATTACGTAGCTAACCACCATAAGTAAGTATATGGTTAAAATCCTTGGAATATTAAGAACGGGCTTTAAAAACTCTACTATAATTAAATAAAGAAAAGCTAGAGGGGCAGTTTTGATAATGCCATAAATTGACATTAAAATAAGTGTGAACTTTAACTGATTCTTATTTTTTCCCACAAGGTGAAATAATCTACTATACATTCATCTCACCTTTTTAATACTCCAGTTCATCGATGACATATAATCATGCCACATTTCCCTGAAAAGACCGTCTTTAGTTATCAATTCATCAAAATGTCCCCTTTCAACTATTTTTCCTTCTTTAATGACAAGTATATTTTCCACTTCACGTATTGTATGAAGTTTATGAGTTATCACAATGACAGTTTTATTAGAGGTTAACTTACTTACAGCTTCCTGTATTATCGCCTCGTTTTCCGGATCAAGAAATGCCGTGGCTTCATCAATTATAACGATAGGTGCATCCTTTAAAAATGCCCTTGCAATTGAAATTCTCTGTTTTTCTCCACCACTCAATTTCACGCCACTTTCACCTACACAAGTTAAATAACCATTAGGAAGTTTTTCTATGAATTTATGACACCCAGCGACCTTTGAAGCCACAATTACATCATCAACAGATGCATCAGGATTTCCCATCTTGATATTCTCCAGTATCGTATCATTGAAGAGGTATGGTTCCTGTAGAACCATTGAAACATGTGATAGAAGATCCTTTACTGACATATCCTTTATGTCGCATCCTCCAACGAGAATCTCACCATCGTCGACATCCCAGAATCTACATATCAACCTTGCTATCGTGGTTTTACCCGCCCCAGAAGGTCCAACGATGGCACATCTTGTTCCGTTCGGTACATGAAAGCTTATACCCTTCAGCACAGCATTTCCGGTTTCATAGGCAAAATAAACATTCCTGAATGTTATATCAAAGTATTCAACATTTTCATTTCCATTATCAATCATCTCATCTGCATTTAACACCTTCCTGATCCTATTTACGCATTCCTTTTCCTCAACACCGTACCTTAAAAAGTCATATATGCGCATAAAGAGGCTTCCTAAAACTGGACCGAGTATGAGAAACATTAAAAATGTATCCTTAGAAATAATTTCTAGGTTATATAGCAAAAGACCCGCCGGAATTATAAATATTGGGGTGGATGTTATCAGAGCCTGGTAAATCGTGAAGGGAAGGGCCCTTTCTCTTGACCATTCAATCATACTTTCCCTCCAGCAAGCCATGGTGTTTAGATAGCGCCTGAATGAATTGGGTGTTTGATTGAAGGCCTTAATCACCTTAATACCCTCTACGTATTCCAAAATTGTTGAATTAATTTCTGCCTGAGCCCTAAGATACGCGTCGATCATATCTTTCCATTTCTGATCTTTTGTCATGATCACAGCCATTGCAAGGGTCACTGGTAGTATAGAAGCCATTGCCATCCTCCAATCCATTAAGAAGAGTATCAATGCAAGGGATAAAGGTACAAATACTGTACTTATCATCTCTGGAAGGTGGTGGGCTAAAAAAAGCTCAAGAATTTCTACATTCTCATTCATTACTGTTTCCAGTTCACCAGTATTCTTATCATTGAAATATCCCATTGGCAAATTGAAAAATTTCCTTCCCAGATCAATTCTGGTGTCTGCAAGGATTTCATATGCTGCAGCATGTGATACATTGTATGCAGATACAAGGATAGCTGACATTGCCAAGTAGATAATTGGTATTAAAGCCATTAGCATCCATACCCTCCGATGGTTGCAGGATCCACTGAATATCTCAATGAAAATAAGGTATATCACAAGGAATGGGACTACTGCCAGAGCAGAAGCGATTACATGCAATGAACATGCTATGAAAAGTTTAACTCTCCTTTTTCCAGCCAGTTTAATGAGCCCCAGCACCTCCTATCCCTCACCCACATTTCTTTAATCTGATCTCATGCACCCTGAGAAGAGGCGGATTTATACCTGCCATCCGACTTATCTCGGAAATAGGTGGAGGTTTCAGGTCGGCTTCCTTAAGGAATTCCACATTTGCAAAGACATTCCGTGTGTATGAATCCATCACTATCTTCCCCTTTTTCATTACAAGCAGCCTCTGGCAGTACTCTGCAGCTACTCTCATATCATGTGTAATGAGGAGAATCGTCTTTCCTTTCGTTCTCAGGCCCATGAGAAAATCCATGAACCCCTTTACATGATCCCAGTCCTGCCCAGTCGTTGGTTCATCTATAATAAGTATTTCAGGATCCATTGAAAGTACTGTGGCAGTTGCTACTCTCTGCAACTCCCCCCTACTAAGGGTTAGTGGATGTTTATCCTCAAACTTCTCAAGATCCATCTTTTTTAGCAGGGCAGAAACCAGATCCCCCCTATTTTCAGCTCCATATTTAACCTCAGATTTTACAGAACTGCAGAAAATTTGATGTTCTGGGTTCTGAAAAAGAAACCCAATTTTTCCATGAACTTTTCGTGGGTTTCCATCTACAAATTCGTCTAGAATCCTAATTTTTCCTTTCGAAGGTCTTAAAATGCCCGTTAGCATCATTGCGAGGGTTGTTTTTCCTGAACCATTCGGACCGATTAGCCCTACAACCTCTCCCCTATTGATATGCATATTGATATTATCTAGAATTTTCCTACCATCCTTCTGGAAGAAGAGATTCCTCACCTCAATTACCGGTTTTCCCCGAGGAGTCTGACAATCATATCTCTGAACCTGGATATCATGGAGTTTATTTTTCAGACACTCCGTAGCATCATATATCGATAGAGGAACTTTCTGCTCTCTAAGCTTCATACCGACCTCAACAACTTGGGGAGCTCTTAATTTTAGTTCAAAAAATTTTTTAGATCTGAATACATTCTCTGGCTTTCCAGAAACTCTGACTCGGCCTTCATCCAGAATAATCAACCTGTCCATAAGGGGGGCTACCTCATCAAGGTTATGTTCCGCAATTATTACAGTCATGCCTTTAGAATTCAATTTTCTTAGGGTTTCAAGAACCATGTGTCTTCCCTTTGCATCAAGTTCCGATGTTGGCTCATCCAATAATAGGATTTCAGGTTTAACTGATAAGACAGATGCTATGGCCAGCTTCTGTTTTTCTCCGCCAGATAAATCATGAGGGTAACGATATCTGATTTCGGCTATATCCACAGCGTTTAGTGCAAAATCTACACATTCCTCTATTTTGTCAGGGGAATAACCTAAGTTCTCAGCTACAAAGGCAACTTCATCCTCAACGGTTACACTAAAAATCTGAAGTTCTGGATTCTGGAACACCATACCCACATGAGATGTGAGTGTTTCTATTCCATTTTCCTCTGTATCGAGTCCCCAGACTCTGACTGAACCCCGCCTTTCACCTTTAACTGCATGGGGGATTATCCCTCTTAAAGCATAAAGGAGAGTAGATTTTCCACAGCCTGATTTTCCCGTGATTCCAACAAATTCCCCTTTTTTTACTGTAAAGTTTATTCTCCGAAGTGCGGGTTTATCTGAACCTGCGTAACGAAATGAAAAATTTTTTATTTGGATTGCGTCCATTTCAGGACCACCACCTGTCGAGTAGCGCTATAAAAAGAATCGTGATTGAAAACAAGGTGAATATTAAATCCCGGAAACGGAATTGAAGGGTCTTAAAGGAGGTCCTTTTTTTGCTGTGTCCAAATGCTTTAATTTCCAGTGAAAGTGCCATCTTCTTTGCTGTTAAAACTGATATTATGATGAGAGACTCCAAAAGCAAAAGAAGATCCTTCAATTCAAGCCTACCCTTTCTAAGTCGCTGAGCATTTCTCATGGTGTTGAAGTTTTGGATGCTCATGGGTAAAAAACGGATGGACATTGTAATAACCAGAATCAACCACTCTGGAAATTTCATCCTTTTTAACATTAGTATTATTTCAGTTGGGTGTGTCGTGATAGGAAGTAGGAGTGACGAAATTACTATTGCTGTCATTCTCATGGAAAAGATAATTCCATACTTTAGTCCTTCAAGTGTGATGGGTAGAGCACCTATTACTGGCAGATCATATGGAATTATATTAAAAAGAACTGTTTTGGTTCCAGTGTATCCGGGTTTCTCTGTAAAGAATAGAGATTGAGTTAAAGTACCGATTACAATCATTGCAACTATGACAATGAGTAATACTTTAAAATTTTTAAGGGGAATCCTTGCGGTTAACCAGCAAATTATAGAAACCGTTATTAAAGATGCCAGAATCCATACGGAAGATGTTATTATGCTCGCAGTTAAAACTATGAGGGAGAATAAAAATTTTGTAAAGGGATTCAATTTGTGGATTATTGAATCTGAGTTTATATACTCAATCATTGAATAACCCTATTTTTCTGATTTAATTGAATTTTCAGGTCTGAAATTGAACTTTATATTGCTGTCACAGTATTCTTAACTCTGTTGCCTACACCGTGGCCTATAAATCCTCCTATTGCATAGGTTATGACAGGCACAATAATCATGAATAACATGAGCCAGAGGGGTAAAATCATGCCATAAATAAAAACACTTATTGTTATGAACATCAACCTTGTTACCAAACCATACAGTGTCATGCCAAGGACATTGATTCTTAAATTTGCTGCATATGGTGTTGAAAACTGTAAAATCGTCTCAAGTACTAGCGCACTGACCAGATAATCAAATGCCGTGAGGGTCCCCACAAAAGCGCCTGCTATAAATATTTCGACGATAGTCCGAATTATTCCAAGGTTTAAGACAGTGTACCTCCTACCAATAACAATGGCTGCCGTGATCAGTATAATCCCATCAATAATTCCATAGATTATATTTCCCAGAATAGGACCTAAAATCCAGATAAGATCTACAGATAGCAGTAGAACCGAGAATGCTGCCAGCATAGCAATTTCCCTATTGGTAAAGTGAAAGCTTCGATATTTTTCAGACATTCTTCCACCTCTTGACATTAGATACAGGAACCTACTATCAAAGATGTATAAAGCAATATTTCACCCATGAATAATGAATATACAATCCAGAACCCTTCTAGTCTACAGAATTTCATAGGATCCTTTAAAACAAGAAAAGAAGTCCATAATATAGAGACTATAGCCACAGTAGCCAAAGGCAAATAGAAAATACTCAAGCCCACTCTCCATAATAACAGAGTAAGTAAACTTGCCAGTGAAAAAAGTACAAAACTAATGATGGCCGAGTATTCGGGTCCTATTTGTATAGGTAATGTTTGAAAACCAATCTTTTTATCTGCTTCAATGTCAGGAAAAGTCCCAAGTATATTATCACTCATATGAACCAAGCTTGATATAAATATAACAAGTAAAATTAACATGGATATGGCCTTATTTATAGCTGTTCCAATTAACACGCATGAAGCCACAGCCAAACCAAAACAAATATTCCCATAAATGCCTCTTCTCTTTAATTGATTGTATACTGTAGCAAAAAAAGCCGCAACAGCTGTTGTTATTAAACAATAAATGTTTATGTAGAATGCAACTAAAAACCCGGCCATATAAAAGATCATTGCATAAACAAAAGCCAGATTTTTATTTATCAACCCTGATGGAATAGGCCACTCAGGATGGTATATTTTGTCAAACTCTGAATCAAAAAGGTCATTTAACACCTGGCCACCACACCAAATTAAAATAGGTATTATTATTGCATTTGATATTTCATGAAAATTAATACTGGATGAAGATAAAGCCAGCCCACACATCCCCGCACTGGCTGGGATAGGAAAAAGTTGTGGTCTAGGAAGGGTAATTAATTCCCTGATAATACGTCTTTTATTTGACACTAAATCACCTTCTCATGAGATAATGTACATAGAGGGTCGCTTCCAAGTAAATCACCTGTACAATAGGCTCTGCTTCGGCAACCACCACATTTATCTTTATATTTGCATATTTTACAACCTCCCCTTCTGTAATTCCGGATCTTATTCATAATTTCACTATTCCATAGAACTTCAAAATCTTTATTGAGTACATTGCCCAATGAAATAGGTATATTGGTGCATGGTACCATTTCTCCGTTAGGTAAGATGCCAAAAAAGCTTTTTGCAGCTTCACATCCCTTAGCATTACTGTCCCATCTAACCCATTGGGGATAAAACATTATAACATTGATATCCGGTTTTTCATCTTTTAAATATTCGTATACTTTCTCTAAAAAATGATCTGTTTCTTGCGCTTCAAGTTGCAGATATTTGCGGTCTTCAGCTCTTCCTATAAGATTAAGTCCTTCAAAGGTAATTGATGAGAGACCAAGATCTTCAGCCATTTTAATGAGCTCTATTGAATATTCAAAATTTTTTTTATGTACACAAACCCCCATATCAACATCTATTCCATGTTTTATGCAGCTTTTAATGGATTCTAGAGCATCAGAAAAGGAATTATCTCTAAATTGGTTATGGATTGTAGGGTGTGGTGAATCTAAACTAATGCTTATACAATCAATTCCTGTATATTTCAGTTTTTCCACAATTTTTTTATTAATCATGGTTCCATTTGTTAAAATACTGGTGCAAAACCTCTTTACACTATCTTCAAGTATTTTGAATATATCTTTTCTTAAAAAAGGTTCTCCGCCTCCCAATACCAATTTTTCGAGTTTTATGGTTTCTAATAATTCTATTATATCCATTATGGGTTTAAGTGGTTCAATTTTGGAATCTATACTTTTTGAATCCATATAACAGTATTTACAAGTTATATTACACGATTTAGTAACCATAAGTACGCAGTTCATTATTCTAGCCTCCAGCACTGAGGATCTCTTCCTAAATAGAATCCATGGGCATGAGCGGCTCCTCTGCAACCACCACAAAGATTTTTAAATTGACACGAATTACATCCTTCAAAAAGATTCCTATTACGTAAATTCCTAAAAACCTCCGATTTTTTCCAGAGAGATTTTAAAGAATGGTCCTTTAAACTGCCACAAATGATATCTAATCTAGGACAAGGGGATACTGTTAAATCAGGGTTAATAGAAACAGCAGCTACACCTGCAGTACATCCTCCACATATATTGTCTTTATCAATATAGTTTTTCCGACAAAAAATAAGCCAGAGTGGATCATTAGATCCTATTCTGAGACATTTAAGGTCCTTATAGTCGTAAAGTATTTTAAAGGTATGAAAAAGGTCCTCTTTTGTGATTTCTAGGTTTGCTAATTCTCTTTTATTATAGTTTGATAATGTCATGCGTTCAATTATGCAGCGATTTACCCCTTTTTCTATAGCAAGTTCAATATAATCACGTACATTGAATAAATTACTTTTAAGCAGAGTCATTCTCATCGAAGTATAAACACCGTTGTCTACAAGATTTTCTATTGCACTTACAGCCATTTTGAATGTCCCGGGCCCCCGTAATGGGTCATTTATTTCTGGAAAAGCCCCATCAAGACTTATCGTGACTTTAGCATCCACCGATTTTAATTTCACTGTAGTTTCATTATCAAGGAGAGTGCCATTAGACGTTATGTGAATGCCAAGTTGGAGTTCACTGGCATATTCTAATATCTCATGAAATTCTGGGTGAATTAGTGGTTCCCCTCCACTAAATATAACATGTCTTGAACCTAATTCCTTTGATTGTCTTAAAACATCCTTTATAGCATCAAAGTCAACATGTTCCCGTTTATATCGATTTGCATAACAATAACAACACTTCAAATTGCAGTGCCCAGTTATGTGAAATACCAATAGAAAGGGGATATATTCCATTTATAGCCCCCAATACCCAATTAATAATTCCAATTCTTCAAAAATAAATAAACAAATAACTATCTCAATGGTTATGGAAACATCCCATTTCCAAAAATTCTTCATAGTCCATCCTTCAACCTCCTTTTAAGCTATAATATTAATTATTCTAAGAATAATATAATATTTACTATTTAATTTTTAGTAATATTTTTATTCATTAATTAGAGTTGTAAGTATTAATTTTACTGTATTTAATGAGCCTAATAAGCGATGACCTAGGATCATCAAAATAGTGGCTTTTTCAAGTATAAAAGAGAGGTTATAGAAAAAATATATTATAAAAAACCAAAGCCATGACTAAAACCTATCTCATGAAAGTTTACTGAGTAGATGCCCTGACCGGGACTTGAACCCGGGTAATAGGATCCGCAGTCCTACGTGATATCCGCTACACTATCAGGGCAAAATGAAACCAATAAAAAGATTGGGCAATCAACTATTAATATTTTTCCATGCCAGCAATCATCTCCACACATAAAGCCTGAAGAGCACAGTGCCCCGGCAGGCCACAGCGGTATCTATGTTTTCTGCATCCCCCATTAAACCGCGGGAGGCAACTGTAACCTCTCCAGAACCATTATCCATGGTCAGATTGTAGTTCATCCCCTCAAGGGTCATGTTGAGGAACCCTGATGCAGCTGTAGCATTAGAGGACTCTGCAAGTTCCTCAAGCAGCGGTTTATCTGCAGGGTAGGATGCCATTGCATCAAGGACATCTGAAGCTTCCAGGGTGTCATCCACAGGAGCTGTGCCGGTGTTGAGAACTGATGCCGTAAGTATGAAGACCACTGCAAGTCCAAGGACCGCATCCAGGGTTGATATGTAGCCCCCATCATCCATATGGACACCATTCACTTCCCTATGAGTTTAACAATCATATCCTTCTTCTCTATGGCCCTCCTTGCGGCCTCCTCAACCTTTCTCTTCATCTCCTCAAAGTCATGGGGTGTTTCATCGCCAACCATCTTCTTTATCTGTGTGTAGGCGGCCTCACGGAAGAGGGGTCTGAGCTCCTTCATCTCACCATCCCCTATGAGGATGGGAACACCTGAATCGGTGACCATTCCCACCTCGGCTATGGGGACACCTGCACCTTCAACTGCCCTCATGACATCATGGGAGACATCCTCAGGTGCTATTATCATGAGGGAGTCAATTGAAACCCCCAGGGGGTCAATTTCAAGTTCTTCGAGCATTTCAAGTACCCTTGGGTTTACCATTGACCTCACAGCCTCTGCATCGAATTCAAGGCCCACGCCGGTGGTTGATGATATCTCATGGGCATCGCCCCTGAGCCCGCCATTTGTGACGTCGGTCATTGCATGGATCACTTCAAGGAGCCCTGCCTCCATTATGGCCCCGGATGCCCTTATGAAGTTCACATCAAGGGTCTCCCATACAACATCAAAGAGCCCATGGTAGATGGCAGCTGTGGTGATGGTGCCCCCTCCTGAGCCCTCTGTAAGGAGTATAATATCGCCTGGCTCGGCCCTCTTCCTGGCCGTTGGTGGTGTCCCTGAAACCCCAATGGCTCCCACCGCACTCACGAGCCTGTCGCCGAGGACCATGTCGCCACCGACCCTCAATGTGCTCCCTGCAACCACGGGGACATCCACCAGTTCAGAGACCGCCGCTACACCCGCTGTGAAGTCAAAGAGTTTGCCAACATCCCCATCATCTGCAAGGTGCAGGTCACTTATGAGTGCAACTGGCCTGGATCCCATGACGCAGACATCCCTGAGGGCGGCCCTTGCAACATGGAAGCCCCCCAGGAAGGGGTACTCGCTGAGCCTCGAGTGGATTCCGTCAACGGCGGTTGTTATGTAGACCTCTCCCTTAGCGGTGTCAGTCCTTACAACCCCACCATCATCCTGGGCCTCGGGATTTATGAATGCCCCGGTTTCTGTGCTTGATACTATATCGGCGATTTTTCTGTGGACAAAGAAGTCCCCCTCTCCACGGGATCCCACACCCATCTCGCCCATTCCAACACCGGCGAGGGGATATGATATTATCTCCCTCAATCCATCGTCCAGACCATCCGTCCCAAGTGTATTTTTAACCTCATATATCACGGCATCTGCCATCCTCAGGGACCTCTCGGTGTCGATATTCTTGAATTCCCGTATCCTATCTGCCAGGATGCTTCGCAGGGATTCCTCGTCCATGTGGTCTATGTTGCGCCTTACAAATCCCTCTATGTCCATTAAAATTTACCCCCTGATTATTTCCCTGAAGTTTCTCAGGATATCAAGTCCCGCCTCACCGCTCTTTTCAGGGTGGAACTGGGTTGCATATACGTTATCTGCCTCAATGGCCGCTGTCATCTCAATACCATACTCGGTTGTTGCCGCAACAACATCTTCTGCCGGTTCTGCATGGTATGAGTGGACGAAGTAGAAGTACTCGTCCTCCACGCCTTCAAGGAGTGGGGAGTCCCTCCTGGGGATCAGCTGGTTCCAGCCCATATGTGGCACCTTGTTTCCAGGTGGTATCCTCACCACCCTTCCTGGTATCACATCAAGTCCCCTGACGCCAGGTGATTCCTGGCTCTCGGATAGGAGGACCTGGAGTCCCAGGCATATGCCCAGGAAGGGTTTACCCTCCTCTATGTTCCTGATTATTGGGTCCCTTAAATTCTCAAGTTTATCCATTGCACTTCCAAAGGCCCCCACCCCTGGAAGCACGAGGGCATCTGAGTCATTGAGGGATTCTGGACTTGATGTTACCTGAACATGGGCACCTATCTTTCTGAAGGCGTTGGAGATGCTGCGGAGGTTCCCGCTCCCGTAATCTATGATGACTATCAATGGATCACCTGGTGTAGTAGTCCCTCACCCTGACGGTGTCATCGAGGTGGGGCGTTGATACCTCATGGAGTACCGTGTTCTCCATTGCCACAATGGAGTGTTTCTCACCGGGTTCAATTCTGATGGTGTCGTTCTTGCTGAAGTACTCCTTCCTGTCCTGGAATTCAATGTAGCCTGAGCCTGATATTATGTACATGGTCTCATCCTTTTTCTCATGGTAGTGGAAGGATGTCCTGTAGCCCTCCCTTATGAACAGCTCCTTTGTGAGGTACTTCTCTGTGTTTATGAGGACCTTCTCATAGCCCCAGGGCTTGTCCTCCCTGTTACGGTACTCCTTACGTATCTCCTCCAGCTCCTTGGAGGTGTCTATTGCCATCCAGAAGAGGCCGTCCTCCCGGTAGTAGCCGAGTTTGTTTTCACTGGCCATGAGCGGGAAGAGTGTTTTCTCAATATCACCTGACTCGAAGTCCCCGAAGTCCAGCTGCCCCTTGGAGAAGTACACACCTGCATTTATGTAATAGTCAAGGAGTGGTTTCTCCCTGAAGCTGATTATTTTGTCTCCGCTGAGTTCCACTATACCGTAGGGTGACTGCATCTTGGTTATAAAGATGGTGAGGGGGTAATCGGACATCTCCCCAAGGTGTATCATTTTCCTTATGTTCAGGTCCGCCACCACATCCCCGTTGCGTATTATGCACTGTTTATCTCCATCGATGGCCTCCATACCCAGCCTTATTGCGTTGAGTGTTCCCAGGGGTTTCTCCTCCCTCACATATTCCAGTTTAAGGCCCTTGTACTCATCACCATACCTCTCCTCTATCTTATCCCCAAGGAACCCTGTGAGGAGATAGGTCCTCTTTATACCTGCATTTTTAAGGTCAAAGAGCTGTTTATCCAGGATTGTGTAGCCCTCTTTTATTTCTATGAGTGGTTTGGGTATCTTCTCGGTTAAAGGTCTCAGTCTCTTTCCAAATCCTCCGCAGAGTATCATTCCAACGGTTTCAGCCAATTAAATCACCTTTTCAATGTTTCTCCGCAGGGCATCTCCAAAGTCTGATGCGACGGTGGTGCTCTGTCCCAGCGTCCTTGCATGTGCATCCAGTTCAGCCACCACATGGGTGTATCCTAACTTCCTTAGTGGTTCCACGAGCCTTGGCCCGTCTGTAACGGCGACGGACTCAAGTTCAAGTTCCTCAACCGGCAGGGCATGGGGGACACCTGATACGACTGCAAATTCTATCTCCTCATCCCTCAGTATCTCCGCCGCCCTTTTGCCTGTTACCGGGTATTCATCGAGGCCCCCTGTTATGTAATCAACACGGTTGCCTGCATCCTCTATTTCCGCGAGTATGTTAGCTGCATGTCTGCGTATCCTTGGAAGACCCGTGTTCCTGTCAAGATTTGCAATTATAAGAGGGTGGTTATCAGGGTTTACTGAGTGAAATGGAAGTGTCAGGGGATCTGCAAATAGGTATGATGTCTCCTTCTTGGCGTTAAGCACAAATGCAACTTTTTCACCATCTTTTATGGCCTCACTGACCCTTAATGCCACCTCATCCTTATCATCACCATATGAGGGGCGTATGTAGTCGCCCTGTGCCATTCCCCTCGTCTTCTCAATCTCAGTTGCAAGTCTGAGCATCTCTATCTGCCTTTCGGCCTCCTCATGGGGGATTATTCCCTGCTCTGCAGCCGCCTCAAGGACTATTATGGCCCCCTCGGTGTTGTCACCCTCACCGAATCCCCCATGGGATTCAACCGTCAGGACCCTTGCAGGTATGTCTGCCCTCTGGACCGCCTCCCTGAGGTCCTCGCCTATTATCATGCTGGCACAGGTTCCAACAACACCCACAAGTTCAGGTGAAAACATTTCATATGCCTTTCTGAGTGTCTCTGCCAGTTTATCTGAGGCCCCGAATATGAAGTCCTGCTCTGACATTGCAGTGGTCAGCACCCTGACCCCGTCGGTTTCAAGGAGCCTTCCTGTTCTGAAGCAGCACCCATGGGGGCCGTGGAGGATTATAACGTCAGCATCGAGGTCTCTGAGTGTGTAGAGTGATGCTGCTATTGGGCTGGGTCTTGGATGCAAATTCTCTCACCTCATAGTTCATATCGGGGAGTGATTGATATCCATCAGCACACGAATTCACTAACCCCACAGTTCATATCCATGGACTGATTGATATTCATTTAAGTCAAATTAGTATATAAGGATGGTTACCATGATCATAGATAACCCTCTGATGGGAATATACCTTGAAAGACCCAACAGGTTCACCATGGTTGTTGATGTGGGTGGTGAAAGGGGGCTGGCCCACCTCAAGGATCCCGGTAGACTAAAGGAGCTTCTTATACCTGGAAATGATGTTATCGTTAGGAAAGCCGCCCGAAAAGAAAGGAAAACCGGGTTTGATGTCATAGCACTCAGAAGGGGGGACGAGTGGGTCCTTGTGAATTCCGGTTTCCACAGTGACATCGCAGCCAGCCTTATAGAATCGGAGCTTGTTGACGAATTCCATGGTTTCAGGGTGAAAAAAAGGGAGTACAGATTCGGAAAAAGCAGAATTGACTTCCTTCTCACATCAGAAAGTGAAGAAATGCTTGTTGAGGTTAAGGGCTGTACCCTTGTAAATGGTGAGATGGCACTCTTCCCTGATGCCCCCACAGTAAGGGGAAGGAGGCATGTTGAGGAGCTTGCATCCGCGCTCTCAATGGGCTATAAAAGCAGCGTCCTTTTTCTGGTTTTTGGTGAAAATGCACGTTTTTTCTCTCCGAATATTGAAATGGACCCTGAATTTTCATATGCACTGAAAGAAGCCCATGGTAAAGGTTTGAATGTGATAGCATATTCCTTCCGGACTGTTCTTGACGATTCTGTGCGTGTTGAGCCCCTGAGGCGGATCCCTGTTATATGGCCATAATTCCGTGATTATGACCCGATGTATTCCATCAGGCGATCTATCTCATGGGTTTTCCCTATCCCCAGAATTATATCACCCTCTTTGAATACGTAATCCCTGGGTGGGTCTATTATGAGTTCATCGCCCCGCCCCACGCCAATTACTATCACGCCTGTCCGCTCATGGATGTCCGCTTCAAGAACCGATACACCCTCAATGGGGCTTTCAGGGGGTACTGGAACTTCGACCATCCTCCTTGTGGATCCCTCTGCAAGGACATCCTGTACAAACATGGCCTCATAGCCATCGTCTATGCTTTTTGACATGAGCCTGCCGGATATAACAAATGGTGAGATCACCTGGTCGGCCCCTGCCATCCGGATCTGCTCGATGTTCTCATAGCGTTCGGCCTCGGCTATTATCCTCACACTGGAGTCAATTTTCCTTATCCCCAGTATACAGTGTATTGTCTCTGAATCAGACTCCATGTCAACTATAACTGCCCTTGAACCCTTTACATTGGCCTTTTCAAGGTCAGATATCCTTGTTGGGTCTCCATGCACGAAATTGGCACCATTCTTGAGGACAGTCTTCCTGACGCCCTCATCCTCTGCGAGCACAAAGACCTCGCTTCCACCGAGTTCCCTCAGGCACTCCAGTGTGCTCTCACTCCACCCGCATATAACCACATGTTTTGATTTAACCACGTCTATCAGCCCCATAAGCCTCATCTGCTGTCTCTTTATCAGGAATTCAAGGAGTGTCTCAACTGCGATGGCAAATGTCCCTATACCCAGGACTATGAGGGTCACGGTGAAGTACATCCCCAGTGGTGTTGATGGGCTGTAGTCCCCATAACCCACGGTCCCTATGGTCACGAAGGTCCAGTAGAATGATACCGTCCATGATTCACCCTCAATGAAGTGGAATCCAAGGGTTCCGTAGGCGATGACCGCTGCTGCAAGGAGGAATATCCGCGCAGCCGGGACCCTCATAAGCCGGGGAAGGTGTTTCCTTATTATCTCAACTATGAGCACCATTTCAATTACCCTTCCCTTATGGGGACCCCCGCCTTGTGAAGAATATGTATGCCAGAACCACAGCAACAATCAGAACAATCACAATAGCTGCAAGCAGCCACCAGCCGCCGGAGCCCCCCTCATCGTCATCGTCAAGATCTGTTTTGAGCTTCTTTGATGAACCCTTAAATCCGCTGAATCCGCCCCTCTTGATTGTGGGTTTCATGGAATCTGAGTCGTGTGCAGCGCATGCTTCAAGGGCGCCGGCAAGAAATACCATCAAAAGCATAAGTGCAATCCATCTCATTCAGGCACCTCCTCTGCAATACGTTTCTAATTTGCATTATTAAAAAATTTCTGAAAGAGTCCTGCTAGTCGGCTCATGATATGGTTACCGGTCTTCTCTGAGGAAAAAATATCTGATCAACCAAGCCTCCTCTGAATTAACTTCCTCGCCTCATCTGTAAGAAAAACCAGTGGAGCAAAGAGGATGATCATCAGCCATTCAACCGGTTTCAGTGGCTGTGTCCCGAAAACCGGCTGCATTGGGGGCAGATATATGACCATCAGCATCACAATGACTGCGAATATCATGCCGGCGGGTATCCACCTGTTCCTCAGAAGCCCCACCTTCAGTGCTGAGGAGCGGGTGGTCTGTGATGAGAGGAGATTGCCCATCTGGGCCATCACTATACCTGCAAAGACAACAGTTGTTGCCCTCATGTAGAGGGGGTCATCTGCGGGGAGGCTCTGGCCTGGCACCCATCCTCCCCCTGAGAGCACAAGGAAGTATGCCATCATCACAAGAAATGCCTCAATGGATCCTGTGAACAGGTACCCCCTGAGGAGGACCTCAAGGTTAAGTAGTCTCTCCCTAACCGGTCTTGGTGGCCTCTGCATCACATCAGATTCGGGTGGGGATCTTCCCAGGGCAAGGGCGGGCAGTGTATCGGTACCGAGGTCTATTGCAAGTATCTGCATTATTGTTATGGGTAGGGGTATTCCAAAGAGCACCATAAGGACAAATGGGACTATCTCTGCGGTTTCATGTGAAAATATGTAGGTTATGAATTTTCTTATGTTCTCATATACCGTCCGGCCCTCCCTCACCGCAGTTACAATGCTTGCAAAGTTGTCATCGGCGAGTACTATGTCAGCGGCCTCCTTTGCAACGTCGGTGCCGCTACCCATTGCAACGCCAATATCCGCCTTCCTGAGGGCAGGGGCATCATTCACCCCATCACCTGTCATTGCAACTATCTCCTCGGCGCCCTCAAGGACCGACGCTATCCTCATCTTGTGTTCTGGGACTGCCCGGGCAAATATTATGTTCTCCTCCTCAGAAAGTATCCTTAAAAGTTCAGGGTCTTCCATTTCATCAAGTTCCCTTCCCTTTATCACCCTGTAGCTGTCGCACTCTATGATACCAAGTTCCTTTGCTATGGCCGCGGCTGTTAACCCGTAATCCCCGGTTATCATTATTATCCTTATACCTGCAGTTCTGCACTGCCTCACAGCCTCCTTCACACCCTCCCTGGGCGGGTCATGCATTGCAGCCATTCCAACCAGTGTCAGTTCCCTTTCAACATTCTCTGGCGTGTAATCCTCAAGGTCCTCCGGGAGTTCCCTGTAGGCGAATGCGAGTACCCTGAGGCCCTCAGAGGCCATTCTGTCATGTATCTCTATGATCTTCCTTTTTTCATCATCGTCCAGTGTTCTGGGTCTCCCATCCACTGATATCCTCTCTGATAAATCTATTATCTTTTTTGGGGCCCCCTTGACGTAGGCCACCCTTTTACCTGATTTTTGATGGATGGAGGTCATTGACTTTCGCTTTGAATCAAAGGGGAGCTCCATTATTCGGGGCATACTCTCAAGTTCCCCCTCAAGGTCAAAGCCTATCTTCTCTGCAGCCACGAGGAGTGCGCCCTCTGTTGTGTCCCCAATCACGTGCCAGCCCTTTTCGTCTCTAACAAGTTTTGAATCGTTGCAGAATGACGCCGCCCTCATTAGGAGTCTTATCTCCCTTACCTCCCGGTGGGTTACGGGGTTTCCGTTGCAGAGGAATTCCCCCTCTGGCCTGTAGCCTGAACCTGTGACCTCCACGACCCTGTAGGGTATCCAGATCTTCCTTACTGTCATCTCACCCCTTGTGAGGGTCCCGGTCTTATCTGTGCAGATTATTGTTGTGGATCCCAGTGTCTCCACACTGGAGAGTCTCTTCACAAGGGCGTTCTCCCTGGCCATCTTCCTTGCTGATGCCGCAAGCGCCAGTGTTACGCTTGGTAGAAGGCCCTCCGGTACATTTGCAACCATGAGCCCTATTGCAAAGATCAGCGCAGTCTCGAGGGGGAGTTTAACAATGTAGAGGTTGACTGCAAAAAGAACGATGCCCATTGAAACTGCCAGAATGCTTATGATACTGGCAGCCCGGGATATCTGCCTCTGGAGGGGGCTTGGCTCCTCTCGCACTTCCTGTGTAAGGGATGCTATCCTGCTGAATTCTGTATCCCCTCCTGTTGCAAATACTATGGCCCTTCCTGTCCCTGATACCACCTGTGTACCTGCAAATACGATGTTATCGATATCTATGTAATTATCGAATTTTTCAACTGGATGCGACACCTTTCTGACCGGTTTTGATTCGCCTGTGAGGGTGGATGCGTCAATCTTGAGCTGGCTTGATTCAACAAGCCTTGCATCTGCCGGAACCGTGTCACCCTCCTCGAGAAGGATCAGATCCCCAGGAACCACCTCAGCCGCAGGGATAACAGTTTCATCTGAACCCCTCAGAACCTTAACCATAACCGGCAGAATATCCCTTAGGGCCTCTGCAGCCTTCTCTGCCTCATATTCCTGCCAGAAACTGAAGACCGCGTTTATGATTATTACAAGTACAATCGCAACTGCAAGCTGGGTGTTGCCTGTGATGAGTGACAGGGCAGCTGATACCCAGAGCAGGATCGCCAGTACATTGTAAAGGTTGGAAAGAAAGAGAAGTATGTGTGGTTTACCCCTGACCTCCTCAAGTTCGTTGGGGCCATATTTCTCAAGGCGCCTTTCAGCCTCAGGGGGGTCAAGGCCAGAGGGTGAAGTCTCAAGACTCCTGAAAACCTCTTCCTCATGGAGTTCATGTATACCCCCCATTGCCCTCACCATGAATTACACTTGAAACTTACCACTTAATTTAATAACTTTCAGTAATATCATGATTTCCTGCAGCATACTTCATAGCAGCAAATAACACCCACTTTACACTTGAAACTTACCACCCCTGTTATTAACTTTATGTAATACTATCTGCTGCATATTATGCTTATTATGTCACCGTCCTCAAGTTCATGGTCCGCGGCAATCCTCATTCCCTTCCTTGCATCCACCGCGTGCATGAAGGAGTCTCCGATCTCGGTGTGTATCAGGTAGGCGAGGTCCCTGGGGCCTGAACCACGGGGCACCAGGAGTGCGTCAGGGAGAACGTTACCCCTCTGATCCATGTAGTGGTGTTCATCCTCAACCGGAAAGACAACTATCATATCAAGAAGATCAAATACCGCCCTGTTGATTGCCTCCTGGACACCGGTGCTTCCATAGACCTCAAGGACGTTTTCACGGATATACTCAAGGGCCAACCTCTGCCTGTCGGTGAGTCCAGACTCATCAACGATCTCAAAGTCCCCTGCACCTGGAATGTAATTAATAAGTCCGGCCTCGGATGCCCTTCTGAGGGCAAGTTCAGCCTCTGCAGATGCCGGCACCACGTGTGGGTAGGAATCCATGAGGCGTTCAATGTTTTTACGCGCCTCTGGAATGTCGGCCTTGTTTGCAACTATCAGCATGGGTTTCGCTATCCTGAGGAGTTCATCGAGAAATTCCAGGAGTTCATCCTTACCCCATGAGTAGATATCTGCCTCCACCTTCCTTGAGGCCTCGATGATATCCTCAGGAGTTATACCTGTACCTGAAAGCTGTTCATGGATTATGCGATTCATATCAAGCTTCTCTGATACCGCCTTCCTTAAAAGGCGTTCCCAGTTCTTCTCAAGGATGCCATAGAGCCACATGGTTATTTCTTCCTCAAGGAACTGCACATCCTCCAGAGGGTCATGGCTCCCTGGCTCAACAGGCCTTCCCTCCTCGTCTGTTGAACCTGATGCGTCTATTACATGCAGAAATGCCCTGGCCTGTCTGAGGTCATCCAGGAACTTATTTCCAAGGCCCCTTCCCTCATGGGCCCCCGGGACAAGCCCTGCCACATCGATGAGTTCCACCGGGATCAGTCTCGTGCCATCAATGCATCGTGAGTTTCTAGGGTTGCACTGAACTCCAAGCTCCTGGCAGGGGCACCTGCAGGATGCATAGGCAACTGCATGATTGGCGTCGATTGTGGTGAATGGGTATGATGCCACCTCTGCCTCAGAGAGTGTGGCTGCGTTGAAGAAGGATGATTTTCCAACGTTGGGTTTTCCTGTGACTGCAATCTGAATCATTGTTACCACATTAATAGATGGTCATGAAACAATTATATATGTTGGTTCTGACCAAGATCCGGTTTACTGAATGCACTGGTTGTGAATTGTCATGGTGCTCTATATAGTGGGAATAGGTCCCGGTTCATCTGATTACATCACACCTGCCGCGGCTGCTGCTGTGGAAGATTCCGATACTGTATTTGGGAGCAGAAGGGCCCTTGAACTGTTTCCTGATGCGAATGAAGCTGTCGTGCTGGGTGCTGGGGATATGGATGAAAAGCTTGAAATGGCAGCCGAGCTTGCAGTTTCAGGTAAGGTTTCGGTGCTCTCAACAGGTGACCCGGGATTTTCAGGTGTTCTGAAACCAGTTAAGAGGATAATATCAGAAAAGAAGCTTGACGTTGAAGTCCAGGTTATCCCTGGTGTGAGTTCCGTCCAGCTCTGCGCTGCGAGGCTCCTTATCCCCTGGGATGATGCTGACATAGTCACGTTTCACGGTCGCGCTGAGGAGGATCTACTGGACATCCTTGATAACGGGAGGCCAACAATACTCCTTCCCTCAAGGACTCCCTCTGAGACCGCCAGGTTCCTTATTGAAAGTGGTGTGGATCCAGAAAGATGTGCTGCTGTCTGTGAAAGGCTCAGCTATCCCGATGAGAGGGTTGTTAAACTGAAACTTGAGGAATTGATGGTATCTGAATTCAGTTACATGTCAGTCATTGTTGTATTCTGAAGAGCCCGATGGATTTCTTCTTATGCTAAACCTGATAAAAGTACTGAAGTTTCCTATTTATTTAATGAATTGTCTGCTGGATAAAAACTGATCCCGGTGCAGAATGACCCCACTTTTCTGCACTTACTGATCACAGATAACTGTAAACCCTCCACAGTTTAGATCCATGTCCATTCAGTTCATGTTACTCCAGCAAATCTGAGGTCATCATAACTCCATTTTATTTAGATTTCAGTAGGAAATATATTTAAAAGTCAATAATAGGGCTGAAATTCTTGAAAAAAACAAATGAACACCTCTTTATTATAATTTAAATTAGATAATACATATAAGTATTCTTTTAACAAAAATCTAACCTTTAAACTTATATTTCAATGTTTAATGTATTCTAATAGTTTAAAATGAATGTATTTCAGTATAGAAATCTTTTTTCAGTTTTAAAATTAAATAGTAAACTATATTCATTGTAACTGAAATATAAACTGTAATGTTTTAGGGAGGTGATAATCATTGATCCATATAAAAAGTTTTCTGCTCTGATCTGCGGGCTCCTCCTCATGCTCGTCCTTCAGGGCTCAGCCTTTGCTGAATCAAATTACACCATGGACTACTCAACCTACCTCGGTGGTGATGTGGTTGATGAGGCCCGTGACGTTTACGTTGATGAATCAGGCTATATCTATGTAACCGGTTCAACGCACGTCAGCGGATCCAAAAACGTTTTCGTGGCCAGGTTCAACACATCAAGAAAGATCATATACTACACAACCTTCGGCGGAGCTGGAGACGACTGGGGACACAGGATAATCGCAGATGCAGATGGATACGCCTATGTTGCAGGCGAAATAAGTAGGGATGGTGTTGAGGCTAAGGATGCATTCGTGGCACGGATAGACCCCCTTGGCAAAATCGACGGGATTACATATATTGGTGGATCCAGGTATGACGTTGCAAAGGGTCTTGCAATGGACGGGTCGGGGACCCTCTATGTGAGCGGATACACAATCTCAGAGGACCTTCAGGTGACAGATGACGCCTACCAGAAAATCAATAAGGGTGGTTATGATGCATTCATCGCCAAACTTGATCATGACCTTAACATTCTTTACCTGAGCTACCTTGGAGGATCCTGGGATGACTACTGCCAGGGACTTGCCCTTGACAACAACGGAAACATCTACATTGCAGGGTACACCTACTCTGATGATTTTCCGGTAACCTTCGATGCGGTTTCACAGTATAAGAGGGGCACGAATGATATCTTCATATCAAGATTCACCCCACAGATGAGCTTTGACCACTCAACCTACCTTGGAGGCTCAGGACAGGACATGTGCCACGCCATTACCTCCTATGGTGGTCTCATATACGTTGCAGGTAAAACAAACTCCACGGACTTCCCCATAACCCCCATGACTGCATACCAGAGGACAAAGAAGGGCCTTTCTGATGGATTCATCGCTGCATTCGATGGCGAGGAAGTGACATACTCAACCTACTTCGGTGGAAGCGGTGATGACGCAGTATATGGAATTGCAGCGGATAAGTATGGAAACCTTTACCTGACAGGTACAACATCCTCAGCTGACTTCCCCCTGACACAGGGAGCACTTGACAGGTCACTGAACGGTGTGGATGCCTTC
The DNA here is from genome assembly GCF_030055425.1 of Methanothermobacter sp. NCBI lineage: Archaea > Methanobacteriati > Methanobacteriota > Methanobacteria > Methanobacteriales > Methanobacteriaceae > Methanothermobacter > Methanothermobacter sp. The sequence goes on along the minus strand of NZ_JASFYE010000002.1, from coordinate 118,186 downwards.
ATCACAAAATTCAGCATCCCGCGAAGCGTTCTCTACAGTTCCTATCTCGGGGGTATAGAAGCGGATCATGGCTATGCTGTTGCTGTTGACCCCTACCAGAACATCTATATTGCCGGGAAGACCTGGTCAAACAATTTCCCTGTAACATCGGATGCCATCAAAATGAAACTCACAGGACTATCGGATGGTTTCCTCACAAGGTTCACACCCTTCTTCATAAGTAACCTCAGTGTAACACCGGTGAATGGAACAGCGCCCCTATCAATTACAGTTAACGGTAAAATCACCAACTACGGGGATGCCAGCGGATGGTACCGCCTCGGGCTCTACGTTAACGGATACGAGGTCTTATGGCAGTGGATAGAGGTGGCCTCAAAAGCAACAAGGGACTTCAGCTTCGAATACCTTCTCAGGAACAGCAGAACATATTCTGTCACCGTGAACAACTTCCAGCCATTCACTGTGAGGGCATTCAGCGGCCCGCTCATAATCCCTGAAAATCTCACAGTACTGCCACGTGCCGGCACAGAACCTCTCAGGGTTAACGTGACCGCTGATATTGTGAACTACGGTGATCTACCTGACACATACACCGCTGGCCTCTACATCGATGGAATTCTCGTTGATAGCAAAAATGTGACTGTTGATGCAAAATCAAGGGTCAGGGTATCCTTCAACAGCACCCTTGCCGCAGGTATGCATGAAATAACCATCAATGACCTTGATCCCCTCACCGTCAATGTGATGGAGGGTGAAAAGTTCCTTGTGGACGGTTTCAGGCTGACACCGGAAAGTGGTCTTGCACCGCTGAATGTCATGGTCACCGCGAATATCACCAACATAGACTCAAGGACAAGGAGTTACACGGCCATAATCTATGTCAATGGAGTGGATGTCCATGAACAGACATTCGATGTTCCCGCAGGAAGCACGGTACCGTTCTCTGCCATGATAACACTCCCCGAAAGTGGAATTTACACCATAGCACTCAACAACGCCACTTCAGGCACAGTCAGGGCCCTCAGTGCAGCCAGCTTCACCCTCACCAATGTGACAGTAACGCCACCGGAGGGTAAGTCACCCCTCAATGTCACGGTGAACGCCACAGTAAGGAACCAGGGAGACCTTCCAGGTGATTTCACAGTTACAGTCTACCTTGACGGTGTCGCATGGGATAGCCAAACGGTTACCGTCCCTGGAAGGTCAAGTGTTAAGGTTTCAATTAAGAACCAGATCGTTGTTCCCGGGGAGTACAATCTCCGTGTTAACTCCGGTGAAGAGGTTAAAATCAGGGTTCTTGACCCTGAACCTGTGTTCGGGGGCTTCGCTGTTACCCCTGTAACAGGCGTGGGTACATTGAACGTTACGGCACTCCTCAATGTGACAAACCCCTATGATATGGTCATAGGGTTCACAGCAAGGCTCCATGTCAACAACCAAACCGTGCAGGAGAACACGGTCAGCCTAAACCCCGGTGAAACAAAGGAAATATCAATGAAAACAACACTGTTACCCGGAAACTACAGTGTTGGAATCAATGGATTCACAGGGAATGTCAGGGTTCTTAAACCGGCGAATATAACCGCCTCAGATTTAACCGTCACCCCAGCATCAGGATTCAGTCCCCTTGACCTTGCAGCATCCGCTAAACTCCGAAATACTGGGGAGGTTGATGGGGAGTACACCGCAACCCTCTACATAAATGGTGCAGCTGTTGATACAAGAACCGTGACAGTTCCCGCAGGCGGAACATCTCAGGTCAGGTTCAACCACACCCTTAATGCTCCGGGACCCTACCTTGCCGGTGTAGGGGCACTTGCACCCGTAACCGTGAGGGTACTCAATGAACCATTAGTCTCAAACCTCAACGTAACTCCAATTTCAGGTGTTTCACCGCTCATATTCAACGTGACAGCGAGAATCAGCACCACTGAGACTGGAAGCGGCAACTACACCGCAAGACTCTACATAGACGGAGTGAATGTTCAGAATAAGACCGTGCAGCTTACCGGACCCGGTGCCTCCACAGTACTCTTCAGGGTGGAACTCAGTGACCCTGGAACCCATGATGTCACGGTTAATGACCTTGCACCTGTGACCGTGAGGGTCCTGAGACCTGCCACATTCGTAGTGGACAACCTGGTGGTTTCACCACACGAGGGTGTTATTCCCCTGACAGTTGAAGCATCTGCAAGGGTCTCCAATGTGGGTGAAGTTTCAGGCAACTACACCGCAAGGCTCTACATAGACGGGGTACCGGTTGCATCAAGGACCGTGAACGTGGCTGCCGGTGGAGAGACCACCGTGACATTCAGATACACCATAACACAGCGGGGCAACCACACAGTTACCGTTGACACGCTACCGGCTGCAAACGTCAATGCACTGAAACCGGCCACACTTGAAATAGGGTCACTCAATGTGACACCATCCAGTGCCGTGGGATCAGCCACCGTCGAGGTTGAGGCAGAAATCCAGAACACCGGTGACATTGAAGGTGACTTTAAAATTCCAGTTTACCTCAACGGCAATCTCATAGGTACCTACACGGTGAGGGTGGGGCCCCATGAGGGTGCGGTGCTAAGATTCCAGAGATACGTCTCATCCCCAGGTACGTACACATTCAGCATCAACAACCTGAAAACCGCCACAGTTTACGTGAACCCCGCGAAAAGGACCTACAGATTCACATTCAAAAACACCGGAAGTTACACTGCAACGGTGACCTACTATGTCACAGTCTACTCATCAGGCGGGTCGAAACTTGCATACAGGACCTACAAATTTACACTGAAACCCGGAGGATCCTACACTGCAACCATAGGATACTACCCGTACGATGCAAGAATCGTTACAACAAGGAAAATCTACAACCCAAGCAGGTACACAAGGACCATAAGGTTATCTGAGACCTTCAGGGCGGATACACTGTCAGCAACCCTCAGCCACACAAAGACAATCAGGGGTTACAGTTACGTGTACATAACCAGGACGTTCAGGACGGTTGATATGCGAATAACCGTGACCTGATTATTATTTCTTTTTTTATTTGAAAAGCAATTAATTCTTAAATATCCGAATATAACCTGATTTTATCTCTTGAAAGAAATTACCCCTTAAAATAGTTAAAAATAAAGATTTTATTCGAACATCTTCCTCATGCACCTCCTTATGGTACCCTCTGCTGCCTTTCCACCCATGAGGTTCTTGAGTTCCTTTGCAAGGGCCTGGGCTGCAACGAGATCCGTGTGCCTGATCTCACCCTTATTTATCCACCTGGTAACCTCATCATCAAGGTCAGAGAGTGTGTTGATTGCAGCATCCAGTTCCTCCTGCTCCTCAAGGAGGTGCATTGACCTTGCACTCCTCACAAGGAGCTCAGGGTTCATGGCCTTGAGCATTCCATTCACGCCTGATGTTTCAACAAGGGATGCTATTGTCTGGAGTGTCATGAGGATCTGCTTCTCAACCATCTCCACAGGCGCCTTGATTATCTGGGTACCAACGTAGTAGTAGTCAAGGACACCTGAAAGTGTTACGGCAGTTACAAGGGACCCCATATCAGCAACTGCACTTGATACGTCTGCAGGTACAACGTATGCTGTCTTACCACAGCTTTCTGCAAGTTCAACACACCTTGAGATCTGTTCATCGGTGGCTATGTCAAGTTCACTGCTTGAGTGTCCGCCTATGACGTAGTGGCCGTGCTGTGGTGTCCCGGGGACAGCTGCAGGGTGCATTGATGCTATACCCAGGTCCTGACGGTCCCTTCGAAGTTCCCTTTCAAGGACATAGTATAGGACCACCGGGGATACAGTACAGGTGTTTGCTATCACAGCCCCCTCTGGAAGGTGCTTTGTTATGTCCTTGGCTATATCGAAGGTCTTTTTACCAAATGGTGTGAAGAGAACTGCTATTTCTGCTTCGCTGGCTGCCTCAGCATCGTTATCTGTCACTGTTACACCTGCATCCTCAACCACCTTCCAGTGTGCGTCATCCAGCATTTCCCTTGCTGGCTCTGCTAGCACAACGTCATGACCTGCCTCTGCAAATTCAATTGCCATCCTGCTTCCGCCGTAGGGTGCCTCACCCCCGTATTTTTCAGGCAAGTTCAGCTGGTCCACATAAAGTTTCTGATTACCCGCGCCATAAACTGCAACTTTCATAGTGCTCACCTAACGTTAATATATTGTTAAGTAATTTGAAGGAATATTATAAATTTTGGCATTTGATTCTTTAAAAAAAATAAGACCTAATATCACCTTAAAATGAACCTAATGATCCAATATAACCTTAAAATCAAATAAATCATGGATTAAAAATTTTATGGATTTTTAAAGCCTTCAGACAGGTTTTATGTAAAAATAATGGTGTTTGAAGTTAATTATTTTTTAATATTATAAGCCCCGAACATATTATATTCCAATCAGGCTGGCTCGGGTTCACCATAGAGCTGCCTGGCGATCTTCTCAAGGGTTTCCATACCCTTGGCCTCCTCCTTGAGGAGTGGAACCTCTGCAACCACCTGGTCACTGAACTTCTCACGTATCTGCTTCAGCCTCTCCTGCTGCAGTTTCCTCCTGGCATTGCAGAACTCGCAGTCACTGTCCTCTGGCAGCACCTGGTTGACGATGACACCATCTGCATGTATGCTGTACTTCTCAAGGGCCTTCATTGCCCTCTCGGATTCGTATATGGACATCTCCTCAGGGATCACAACCATCTTGAATGAGGTCCTCTCAGGGTCTGACATGACCTCCCTTGCAGCGTTTATCTGCTTCTTGGTGGCCTCCATGTCCTGGAGGGCCCTGTCCTCCTCTTCCTCGTCACCCATGAATGGGAGTATGTTCTTGAAGGCCTTTGCCATGCTGCCGATCTGCCTCCTTATCTTGATCATCTTCCCAACCCATGAGTCCATGAGTTCAGGGAATGAGAGCAGACGGAGCGTGTGGCCTGTGGGTGCAGTGTCAAATATCACAATATCGTACTCATCGGTTGTCATGTACCTGAGGAACTGGTCGAAGGCCGCGGCCTCATCGATACCCGGGGACATTGACGCCATGTCCATCTGGTCCTGGAGCATGTCAAGTCCCATTCCAGGGTTCATTGACGCCTGTTCCCGCAGCTTTGCCTGATACTCCTCCATTGCAACCTCAGGGTCTATCTCAACAGCGTAGAGGTTGTCTGTTATCATGGTTGGTGTGTGGCCTATCTCCCTTTCAAGGGAATCTGAAAGTGAGTGTGCAGGGTCGGTTGAGATAACCAGTGTCTTCTTACCTGATTTTGCCATCCAGAGTGCTGTTGCAGCTGATATGGTTGTTTTACCAACCCCTCCCTTTCCTCCTATGAACACGAATGTTGTTTTGCCCTTATTGAACTTGAAAAGATCCTTAAATGCCATTGTACTCCTCCTGTAAGAATCCGTGATGCTGGTGAACATCTTCACATGTTACCTTACATTGATTTATATGGTTATATAAGATATACCCTACTTACTTTTAACCATTGCTACTTTGGAGAGGATGGTTCCATGAGACATGTTCCAGGACTTGGTCCCCACGTGAGGGAGAGGATAGAGGAGTTCATAAAGACCATGGTGGCTGATAGCAGGACAGAGGGCGTTGTAATGGGTCTCAGTGGGGGTGTGGACTCTTCAACGGTGGCCCACCTTGCAGCGGACGCCCTTGGCCCGGATAGGGTCCTTGGCATAATCATGCCATCTGCCACAACACCCCCCGAGGACCTCAAACATGCAGAGCTGGTTGCAGAGGAAACCGGGATAGAATATGAGACCGTGGACATTGAACCCATTCTGGAGTCCTTCAGTGGTATATGCGGTCACCAGCCCAGCAGACTCGCTCTGGCGAACCTCAAGCCAAGGGCAAGGATGATGGTCCTCTACTACCATGCAAACTCCATGAACCGGCTTGTGGCAGGTACCGGTAACCGTACGGAGCTCCTTGTGGGTTACTTCACCAAATACGGTGATGGGGGAGTCGACATACTTCCAATTGGGGGCCTCTACAAGAAACAGGTTCGGATGCTTGCAGAGGAGCTTGGTGTTCCATCCGAGATAATATCCAAGGCCCCATCAGCCGGCCTCTGGCCAGGTCAGACCGATGAGGAGGAACTGGGGATAAGTTACGATGTCCTGGATGAGATCCTCTTTCTGCTGGTTGATAAAAAAATGGGGGTTTCTGATGTCGCATCTGAACTTGGAGTGCCTGCTGAAGAGGTTAAGAGGATAGAGGGGATGGTCCGTGCAGCAGGGCACAAACTCAGACCCCCTGAAATACCTGATCTTGAGGTGATCTGATGTTCACTCTGATATACATAACAACCTCAGGCCAGGAGGAATCAGCAAGGATCGGGCGTAGACTTGTTGAGGATAGACTCGCAGCATGTGTGAACATCATACCCTCCATAAAATCATTCTACCACTGGGAGGGCTCCCTTGAGGAGGATGAGGAGTCGGTCCTTATTGTTAAAACAACCAGTGAACTAACCCAGCAAATAATTAAAAGAGTTAGGGAACTACATAGTTATGATAATCCATGCATAATTTCAATTCCCATAACAGGGGGATCCCGTGATTACCTTGAATGGTTAAATGATGAAGTCAAAAAGCCATGATGGCGGTGATTCAGTGGATATTGAGAGTAAATGGCGCGATAGGTGGAGAGATGCAGGAATATTTCATGCTGACCCCGATGACAGAGAGAAGATCTTCCTGACAGTTGCCTATCCCTACCCCAGCGGTGCCATGCACATAGGACACGGCAGGACCTACACTGTCCCGGATGTCTATGCACGTTTCAAGAGGATGCAGGGATACAACGTCCTCTTTCCAATGGCCTGGCATGTCACAGGGGCCCCGGTAATAGGTATAGCCAGGAGGATACAGAGAAAGGACCCCTGGACCCTCAAGATCTACAGGGAGGTCCACAAGGTACCCGAAGATGAACTTGAACGCTTCAGTGACCCTGAATACATAGTTGAATACTTCAGCAGGGAGTACCGTTCTGTGATGGAGGATATGGGCTACTCCATAGACTGGAGGCGTGAATTCAAGACCACGGACCCCACCTACAGCAGTTTCATACAGTGGCAGATAGGGAAGCTCCGTGAGATGGGCCTTGTAAGGAAGGGTGCCCATCCAGTGAAGTACTGCCCTGACTGTGAAAACCCTGTGGGTGACCATGACCTCCTTGAGGGGGAGGGTGTGGCCATAAACCAGCTCACACTCCTCAAGTTCAGAATGGATGATTCATACCTTGTTGCGGCCACCTTCAGGCCTGAAACAATCTACGGTGCAACCAACCTCTGGTTGAACCCGGAGGAGGAGTACGTGAGGGTGCGGACAGGCGGTGAAGAGTGGATAGTAAGCCGCGCCTCCCTTGATAACCTCTCCCATCAGAAGCTTGACCTTGAGGTTGAGGGCGAGGTGGACCCTGAGGAACTCATTGGAAGGGAAGTTGAAAACCCTGTAACCAGAGAAAGGCACCCCATACTTCCAGCCTCATTCGTTGACCCTGAATATGCCACCGGAGTGGTATTCTCTGTGCCTGCACATGCCCCTGCAGACTTCATAGCCCTTGAGGACCTCAGGAAGAACTCTGAACTGCTTGAAAGGTATGGCCTCGGTGATGTGATTAAGGGCCTCGAACCCATCAATGTTATCACAGTTGAGGGTTACGGAATGTTCCCTGCCGCGGAGGCAATCCAGAAATTCGGGGTTGAGAGTCAGGAGGATGAACGCCTTGAGGACGCCACCGGGGAACTCTACAAGGTTGAACATGCCAAGGGTGTGATGAGCAGCCACATCCCTGTATATGCTGGAATGAAGGTTTCAGAGGCCCGTGAAGTCATAGCAGATGAACTGAAATCTGAGGGGCTGGCCGATGAGATGTACGAGTTTGCAGAGCGCCCTGTGATATGCCGTTGCGGTGGAAGGTGCGTTGTGAGGCTCATGGAGGACCAGTGGTTTATGAAGTACTCCGATGAGGACTGGAAGGAAATGGCCCACCGGTGCCTCTCCAAGATGAAGATAATACCAGAGGAGGTTAGGGCCAACTTCCAGTACTACATTGACTGGCTGAATGACTGGGCATGCTCCAGGAGGATTGGTCTCGGTACAAGGCTCCCCTGGGATGAGAGGTGGATAATAGAGCCCCTCACCGATTCAACCATCTACATGGCCTACTACACCATCGCCCATAAACTGAGGGAGATGGACCCTGAGAAACTGAATGATGAGTTCTTTGACAGTGTCTTCCTTGATGAATCTGAAGTGGGGGATGAACTCAGGGAGGAATTCAGCTACTGGTACCCCCTTGACTGGAGGTTATCTGCCAAGGACCTCATAGGCAACCACCTCACATTCCATATATTCCATCATTCCGCCATATTCCCTGAATCCCGCTGGCCCCGTGGTGTTGTTGTATTTGGAATGGGCCTCCTTGAGGGTAACAAGATGTCCTCATCCAAGGGTAACGTGATACTGCTGCGGGATGCAATAGAGAGGCACGGGGCGGATGTTGTGCGCCTGTTCCTCATGTCATCTGCAGAGCCCTGGCAGGACTTCGACTGGAGGGAGAAGGAGGTTATAGGGACCAGGAGGCGCATCGAGTGGTTCAGGGACTTTGGTGAAAGGGTCTCTGAGATCTGGGACGGCGAACTGGTCCTATCTGAGCTTCCTGAATTTGAGCCTGAAAGTTTCGCCGGTAAGTGGATGATCTGCCAGCTTAACCACAGGATAAAAGAGGCTACTGAGGCCCTTGAGTCATTCCAGACCCGTAAGGCAGTGCAGGAGGCACTATATCTCCTCAAAAAGGATGTGGACCACTACATGGCCCGTGTTGATGGACGTGCGGACATGGAGGTTAAAATGGTGCTCGCATATGTTCTGAGCGCCTGGATAAGGCTCATGGCACCATTCACTCCCTACACAGCCGAGGAGATGTGGGAGAGATACGGTGGTGAGGGTTTCGTAGCAGAGGCCCCATGGCCAGGGTTCAGGGAGGACGCAATAAGCAGGGAGGTCCAGGTTGCAGAGGAGATGGTCCAGAACACCGTCAGGGATATCCAGGAGATCATGAAGATACTGGACACCCGGCCTGAGAGGGTGCACCTCTACATATCACCGCCCTGGAAGTGGGATGTCCTGAGAATAGCATCTGAGGTTGGAAAACCGGATATGGGTGCCATAATGGGGAGGGTTTCAGCCTCAGGAGTCCACAGCAACATGAAGGAGGTCTCGGAATTCGTGAGGAGGATCCTCCGGGATGCAGGTAAATCTGAGGTTGTTGCTGTGGACGAGTACAGTGTACTGGTTGATGCCGGTGACTACATAAAATCAGAGGTGGGGGCCGATGTGGTGATCCACCGCGATGCGGACTACGACCCTGAAAACAAGGCCAAAAATGCTGTTCCCCTTAAACCCGCAATATACCTTGAGACATGAGGTTAAGGGGGACATTCATTTTTTTATTTATTCATTGCCTGACCCTTTTATTTAAAAAAATAATATGCTGGCTTGGGGATTAAATAAAGCTTATTTTCAGATGATGGTTTTCACTGGATGTTATCTGAAGATTCAACCCTGTTTTCAAGTGTTCCCACACCCTCAACTGTGGCCCTGACGGTGTCACCCGGTTTCATCTCTCCAACTCCTGGTGGTGTGCCGGTTGCAATGATATCGCCGGGCTCCAGTGTCATGACCTCTGATATGAACTCAACCAGTTCCTGGACGGTGAATATCATGTTGGATGTGCTGGATGACTGCCTGAGTACCCCATTGAGTTCAAGGGATATGTCAAGGTTGCTGGGTCTGATATCAGTTTCTATGAATGGCCCTATGGGGCAGAAGGTGTCAAAGCTCTTTGCACGGGTCCACTGGCCGTCGCGCCTCTGGAGGTCCCTTGCAGTTACATCATTGAGGACCGTGTAGCCTGCTATGAATTCATCCGCCTCCTCTGAATTAACGTGCCTTGCCCTTTCTGATATAACCGCTGCAAGTTCAACCTCATGGTCAACCTCTGAGGACATTGCAGGGTATACTATTGCATCACCATGACCTATGACCGCGGTTGGTGGCTTGAGGAATATGACGGGTTCATCGGGGATGTCCATTCCAAGTTCAGCTGCATGGTCCCTGTAGTTGAGACCCACACAGATAATCTTTGAGGGTGAAACCGGTGGGAGGATCCTCAAGTCCCCCATATCATGTTCCGAGATAACCTCAGGGTCTTCAAGGAGGTATTGATCACTTTCAACCTGAAATACCTTTTCTCCGTCTGTAAAGCCGCAGAGAACCCTTCCGCCATCTGAAAACCGGAGGAACTTCATTGATACACCTCAGGGGATTATCCTCTCAATTGGCACAACCAGTATGTCCCTTGCCCCCACGGCCTTGAGCCTGTTCACCAGGTTGAAGACATCCTTCTCATCCACAACCGCGTGGACAGCCACAACCCCATTATCTGAGAGCACCTCAGAGACCGTGGGTCCTGTCATGCCTGGCATGAGTGCCCTCACACGATCAAGGTTTTTTCTGTCTATGTTCAGCATTACGAGTCTGCGGCCCTCTGCATCTATAACTCCCCGTATACCCGTTCTGAGCTCCTCTATCAGCTGTCCCTTGCTTCTGTAACTTTCAGGGTTTGCTATGAGTTTCACTGAACTCTCAAGGAGTGTGTCAATGACCTTGAGGTGGTTCATCCTGAGTGTGGTGCCTGTGCTGCTGAGGTCGGTTATGAGGTCCGCCACCCCGATGAAGGGCGCTATCTCTGTGGAGCCTGTGAGTTCAACTATCTCGGCCCCTATGTTCCTTTTTCTGATGTAGTCCTCTGTTATCCTGGGAAACTCTGTTGCTATGACCGCACCGTCGGGTATGTCCCCTGGTTTATCAATGGGGGAGTCCTCAGGGGCTGCCAGGACAAGGCTGGCCCTCCCATAGTTGAGGTCCTCAAGGATTTCAACCTCACTCCCCCTCTCCACTATGAGGTCGTACCCTGTGATACCAAGGTCAGCCGCCCCATCTGCAACGAATTCGGGTATATCGGCTGCCCTGCTGAACATGACATCGATCTGGGGGTGCTGTGTCTTTGAAAATAGCTTCCTGTTAATTGTATCCTTCAGCCCCACACCTGCATTTTCAAGTAGCCTTATTGCAGGTTCGCTTATCCTTCCCTTTGAGGGAACCGCTATTCTTATCTTCATTCAATCCCTCGGTGACTCAAATATTTACTGTGAATGCCGTACATATGTATCTCATCTGCAGAATCACATCACTTATATCTCTTTTTAAGGAACCTATATAATAGCTTTAGATTCATCCCAGATTATAAGTTAAAACTTATAAGTTATAAGGTGATCCGATGGAGAATGAGAGCATACTGATACATGGCGCCCAGGTCCTTGACGCAGCAGGCCCCCGCAGGGGATCGGTTCTGATTGAGGGTAACACCATAGAGGAGGTTTCAGACACCCTGAGTCCAGGTGACGCTGACACCGTCATTGATGGCCACGGGAAACTCATCATCCCGGGTCTTGTGAATACACACACCCACCTCTCAATGACACTGTTCAGGGGGATGGCAGATGACCTCCCCCTTGACAGGTGGCTGAATGACCATATCTGGCCAGCCGAGGCCCACCTCAACGGGGAGTACTGCCATGCAGGGGCCCTCCTTGGATGTGTGGAGATGATAAGGTCAGGTACAACCACCTTCAATGACATGTACTTCTACATGGATGAAGTGGCCCGTGCAGTGGATGAGGCGGGGCTGAGATGCGTTCTGAGTCACGGGATGATAGACCTGGGGGATGATGATAAGAGGAGGGCTGAGATCAGGGAGAGCCTCCGGATAATCCGTGAATGCCACGGGATGGCAGATGGACGCATAAGGGTTGCCCTTGGACCCCACAGCCCCTACACCTGCTCAGAGGAACTCCTCCGAGAAACCGCTCGACTGGCGGCTGAACACGGTGTTGGTATCCACATCCACGTATCTGAAACAGAAAATGAGGTCAGGGAGGTCTCAGAGGCCCATGGAATGTCCCCTGTTGAGTACCTGGATTCTACAGGCGTCCTTGGACCGGGGACCGTGGCCGCCCACTGTGTCTGGCTGAGCGAAAATGAAATGGAGATCCTCTCAGAGAGGGGGGTGAAGGTCTCACACAACCCCTCAAGCAATATGAAACTGGCATCAGGCCCCTCACCTGTACCTGAACTCATGGAGAGGGGTGTTAACGTCTCCATCGGGACAGACGGGGCCGCCTCAAACAATAACCTGGATATGTTTGAGGAGATGAAGACCGCCTCACTGCTCCAGAAGGTCAGCCTCCATGACCCCACGGCACTCCCCGCCATGGATGTATTCCGGATGGCAACAGTGAATGGTGCCAAGGCCCTGGGAGTCAATTCTGGCCTCATAGAGGAGGGCATGCTGGCGGATCTTGTGGTCCTGAACACCCGCAGACCACACCTCACACCCTGGAGGAACCCGGCCTCACACCTCGTCTACTCTGCCAGTGGCGCGGATGTTGATACTGTGATATGTGACGGGAGGATTCTGCTACTGGAGGGTGAACTGAAGGTGCTGGACGAGGAACACGTCATGGAACTTGCAGAGGGTGCTGCAGAGGAGCTTGCATCAAAACAGTAGGTTCGGAAGATGATCGCACTATTCGACATAGACAAAACCCTCATACACCGCTCAGAGGTCCATGAGGAGGCATTCAGCCATGCTTTCAGGGAAGTCTACGGTGTTGACGCCACCGTTGACCTCATAGATTACCATGGAAAAACAGACCCTGCAATAGCCAGGGAGGTCCTCAGCCTCCTGGGCCTCAAATCAGAGGATATAGATGATGGTATGGATGACTTCCTCCATGAACTCGTAGTTTATGTGGGAAAAAACATCCAGTACGATGATATCAGACTCATAGATGGTGTTATGGAGTTTCTTGAGGCTCTAAGATCCTGCAGTGCCTGCATGGGGATTGTCACAGGTAACCTGAAGGAAATAGCCTTCATGAAGCTTGAGAGGGCTGGAATTGCAGGTTACTTCTCATTCGGGGGCTTTGGGAGTGACAGCCCCATAAGGGAGGAGCTCACAGAAATCGCGGTTAAAAGGGGACTTGAGATGGGGGCCTCGGGAAGAATCGTCCTCTTCGGTGACACACCCTACGATATGATGGCCGGGGCCCATGTGGGTGCCCTTAAGATTGGAATAGCAGCCGGGAGGTACGGGGAGGCAGATCTCACACGGGCCGGGGCTGATCATGTCTTCAGAGACTACCGCAGCCCTGAGATAATGGATATGGTGACCTCTGAGCAGTTTTAACTTACTGCTCATCTCTCTATGAACTGAGGATCTCCCTTCCTGTTTAGTAATATGCTCCTTTTCCATTCTGGGCGTGTTTCAGGGAAATCCTCCCGGTAGTGGGACCCCCTGCTCTCCTCCCGTATAAGGGCTGAGCGGGTCACCAGTGAGGCTGTTATGAGCATGTTCTCAAGTTCAAGGGCCTCCAGGAGGTTGCTGTTAAACCCTCCTGTCTCAGGGACATCAAGGTCCCCCAGTTTATCCATCAGCGTGGAAATCCTGGACATTGCAGATTCAAGTGACCTCCGGCTCCTCACAATTGCAACATCACTCCACATCGCCTCATGGAGTTCATCCCTTATCTCAGCCGGCCTTATGGATCCATCGCGGACCAGGCCCTTAATCCGCTGTTCTTCCTCCTCAATGAGTGGCCTGACCTGTCTCATGGATGAATCCATGGCGTTTTTTGCAGCCGATATGCCTGCCCTCCTCCCGAATACCTGGGTATCGGCCAGGGCATTTCCTCCGAGCCTGTTGGCCCCGTGGACACCGCCTGCCACCTCTCCCGCTGCGAAGAAGTTCCTGAGGTTGGTTCTGCCCCACTCATCTATCCTGACACCCCCCATGAAGTGGTGTGCTGTGGGTGCAACCTCCATTGGCTCGGACCTTATATCCACGCCCACATCCAGGAACTGGAGTAGCATGGTCTCAAGTTTCTCCTCTATAACCTCATCAGGGAGGTGGCTCACATCGAGGTAGACGCCGCCGTTCTCGGTCCCCCTGCCCTCCATTATCTCGGTGTATATGGCCCTTGCAACCACGTCCCTTGTTGCAAGTTCCCCTCGGGGGTCATAGCGGCCCATGAACCGTTCACCCTCACTGTTGAGGAGTATACCGCCCTCACCCCTCACGGCCTCCGTCACAAGGACCCCCCTCCGTGACTCAGGGTAGACCATGCCGGTGGGGTGGAACTGGACCTGTTCCATGTCTATGAGGTCAGCCCCCGCCTTCCAGGCAATTGCAAAGCCATCACCGCCCTTCTGCATGGTGTTGGAGGTCACAGGGTATATGTGGCCTGCCCCCCCTGATGCCAGTATGGTGGAGGAGGCCCTGAAGGCCACAGGCTCCGAATTCCTGATGGATACACCCATGGCGCCAAGGACGCTGCCATCCTCAACAAGGAGTGAGGTTATCATCACCTCATCGATGGTCTCTATGTCCCTCCTTATAACCTCCTCCTTGAGGGCCATGATCATCTCATGGCCTGTCCTGTCCCCATGGTAGCATGTCCTCCTGTAGGTCTGGCCTCCGAAGGGCCTCTGATCCAGGAGGCCTGACTCCTGGCGGTCAAAGAGTGCACCATATTCTTCAAGGTCCCTCAGCCTGTCAGGGGCCTCGTCCACCAGTATACGGACAAGTCTGGGGTCGTTGATGAATCCCCCGCCCCTCATTGTATCCTCAAAGTGGACATCGGGACTGTCCTCTGGATCAACGCATGCGAATGCGGCGTTGTATCCGCCCTCAGCCATTCCTGTGCATCCTGATTTGAATGATAAACCTTTTGAAACTATGATTGGTGTCAGTTTGTGTTCAGAAACCTCAATTGCTGCCCTGCAGCCGGCTCCGCCTGAGCCTATTATGAGAACATCACATTCGTAAAGCTCGCTTTCCATGGAGATTATTTTCAACATTCATTATTATAAGGTTTGGCAGTCAATATGTTAAGGTGATGAATATGGGAAGTGAAAGATCACCCTTCCTGTTGAAGGTGACGGTGGGAAAACTGAAGGCACCTTCAACTGGCTAATTTAACGGAAGCATCTCATGATGGGTGATAACCCGGCTCATCGCACTTGATGATCCCTATTACGTATACCATAAAGATCACGGGGGTTCCATTTGAAGAAGAAGGATATAGTTAAACTATCAAGGAGGGACTTTGAGAGGGCATGGCTTGAGAGCGGGAAGCTCCTTAAAAAGCCCCACCATGACATGCAGTATCCACGCCTGAGGTTTGGTGTGGGAAAATCCCACATCCTCTATGACACCATCTGGATGATAAGGGAGGCCTACCTCAGGCTGGGTTTCAGTGAGATGGTGAACCCGGTATTCATAGACGAGGAGCACATATACCGCCAGTTCGGCCCCGAGGCCCCGGCGGTCCTGGACCGCTGCTTCTACCTGGGGGGGCTTCCAAGGCCAGACATAGGCCTGGGCCTTGATAAGATCCGGATGATAGAGGATATGGGAGTTGAGGTGACAGAGGACAGAATCCAGAGCCTCAAGGAGGTCTTCAGGTCCTACAAGAAGGGTGACATCTCAGGGGACGACCTCGTCCTTGAGGTATCCGGGGCCCTTGAGGTTGAAAGCCATGACGCCCTCAGGATCATCGAGAGGGTGTTCCCTGAGATAAGGGACCTCAAGCCCGTGGCAGGTAGGACAACCCTTAGGTCCCATATGACCTCCGGATGGTTCATATCCCTGCAGAACATACATGACAGGTACCCCCTCCCCCTGAAACTCTTCTCAATTGACCGGTGCTTCAGGAGGGAGCAGAGGGAGGATTCAAGTCACCTCATGACCTATCACTCAGCCTCATGTGTCTTTGTGGACGATGAGGTCCCCCTCGACGTTGGGAAGGCAGTGGCCGAGGGCCTGCTTGAGCACTTCGGCTTCTCAAGGTTCAAGTTTCTGCCTGATGAGAAGAAATCCAAGTACTACATTCCCGGGACCCAGACAGAGGTCTACGCCTACCACCCTGGCCTCCGGGACTGGGTTGAAATTGCAACCTTCGGGTTATACTCCCCCATAGCACTCTCAATGTACGGTATAGACGAGGAGGTCATGAACCTCGGGGTGGGTGTTGAACGTGTGGCCATGATACTCAACCAGGTGGATGACGTCCGGGAGATGGTCTACCCCCAGATCCATGGCCCCTGGAGTCTCACCGACAGGGACATCGCCGGCATGCTCAGGATAAACCTCCACCCTGTAACCTCAGATGGCAGGATGCTGATGGAGAGGATAATTGAAACCTGGAGGGCCCATGCAGACGCAGAGTCACCCTGCAGCTTTGAGGTTTACAGTGGTGAATTCCTTGGGAGGAGGATCAGGGTGGAGGCAGTTGAGGATGAGGAGAACACACGGCTCCTTGGACCGGCGGTCTGGAACACCATCTACATCCACGATGGCAACATACTGGGTGTTCCACCCGGGACTGAACTGGACAACGAACTCATAGCCAGCGCCCGGCGGGATGGCCTCAACACAGGGATAACCTACATGGATGCACTTGCAGCCGAGGCAGCCTACAGGGTGGAGGAGATGGCTGTGAGCGGCGCCGATGAGGTTGAGGTGAGGAGCACGATAGCAAGGTCCCTCTCTGACCTGAACCTCATCCTGGATGATGTGGCCATGAGGTACATAACAGGCAGAAACCGTGAGATAGACCTGAGGGGCCCCCTCTTCTCAACGGTAAGGGGCAGGCTGGAGTGATCATGATGATCATAACCGGAAGGGTCAGGTCAGGTTTCGGTGAGGGCGCATACTTCATGACGCGGGACGTCTACCTTGAACAGTTCAGGGAGAAACTGGGTTTCGAACCATTCCCCGGCACCCTCAACATAGAAACCGGTACCCCTGAAATCGTCAGGAAACTGCGCCTTAAGGCTGATAAAATACATGGTGGTGGCGGTTTCGGGGATGTGCTCTATGTTAGGGCCGTGCTGAACGATGAGGTTGATGGAGCCATTCTGTTCCCTGTTAAAACCCATCACAGGGATGTGTGCCTTGAATTTGTTGCCCCTGTAAACCTCAGAAAAACCCTTAAATTAAGAGATGGAGATACTGTTAGCCTAAAGATAATGGATGATGAATCATCAGATTAATTGAGTGATACAACAGAGTCGTGATCATATGATTCAGGAAGCCCTTAAAGCACTCAGAAAGGGAGAAATGGTCCTTGTATTCGACGCGGACAACCGTGAACGGGAAACAGATATGATTGTTGCTGCTGAAAAAACAACCCCCGATCATATCAGGGTCATGAGGAACGATGCAGGTGGCCTCATATGTGTACCTGTATCATGGGAGAACTCAGAAAGTCTCGGCATACCCTACATGACCGATATAATGAATGAGGCCTCAGGCCGCTACCCGGTACTCAGCAGGCTATCACCCCACGATATACCCTACGATGAAAAGTCGGCGTTCTCCATAACAGTGAACCACCGGAGGACATTCACGGGAATAACCGACAATGACAGGGCTTTAACCATAAAGGAGCTTGCAGAGCTCTGTAAAAACAAAAAACACCATGAGTTCGGGGATCTTTTCAGGTCACCAGGCCATGTCACCCTCCTGAGGGCCGCTGATGGCCATGTGACCAGGAGGAGGGGCCACACCGAGATGAGCATAGCACTCATGGAGATGGCCGGGCTTGAGGGAGTTGCGGTCTGCTGTGAGATGATGGATGACAGGACCGGTAATGCGCTTTCAACAGATGACGCCATGAAATATGCAGAGGAACACGACCTCATATTCATGAGCGGAGCAGACCTCATTGAATCATACATGGAATTCAGATCTTAGAGGTGTTTCTTATGGATAGGCTGAAAATAGGAATCAGTGGACTTGATGACACAATAGGCGGCTTCCCCATGGGCAGATCCGTCCTCATAACCGGGGAACCCGGATGCGGGAAGACAATCTTTGGATTGCGTTTTGCAATAAGCAGCTGCATGGAGGGATACAACACGGTCTATATCACAGCCGAGGAGGACGCCAATGACCTCCACATCCAGGCAAACTCCTTTGGCTGGAACACCCAGGAACTTGAGGAGAGGGGACTCCTCAACTTCATTGAACTGACCGGTATAAGGGCCAGGATAACAGAGGCCGAGCTCAGCATGGACATGGACCCAATGAAGGGCAACTTCACCAAGATAATACACGACATCCCCCCTGAGGCTGAGGTGGTCGTTATAGACAGTCTTGGGGGCTACACAGCCAAGTTAACAGCATATGAGTTCAGGAACCAGTTTGACCTCCTGGTATATGAGCTCAAGCAGAGGGGGATAACCTCTGTCATCATACTTGACAGCGCAACCTCCAAAGAATTCAATGAACTTGCCCTCTTCTCGGTCTATGGTGCCATAAAGCTCGGCAGGAGGGAGAACCCCTACACGGGTCGAAGGGAGCGTATAATGGACATAGTTAAGATGAGAAGCACAAAGACACCCCTCCAGTTCCTCACCTATGAGATAGGGGGAGAGGAGGGTATAACAATAACAGAGGGGGAGGAGATCCCTGAGGAGGATCTTGAAATTTAACCCCCACTATTTCGTCTTACTTAAAAAAATAACCTAATTTTTCCTGAATCTTCTCATTATCTCCTCAAGGTCAGTGTATCCCCTGAATTCTGGTTCCGCTGCCTCAGATATTAGAAGATCCACGTCAAGGTTCTCCTCAACAGCCTCCATTGCCCTCATGCAGAAGTCCTCAAGTTTTATCTCAACCTCAGGGGTGCCGCCCCTCATGCTCATCCTAACCCTGGGCAGAGCAAGGTACCTCCCCCCTGAGGCCCTCTCGAATATATCCATGTCATAGACCCTGTTGAGGATGGCATGGGGGACCTCAACCCCAAGTTTCTCAAGGACACCTATATGGGCGTCCAGGTCAACGGCCGCGGACTCCACCCCGCCCCTGCTGCAGCCGGCCACCATTATAACCGGGATTCCGGCTGCAAGAGCGATTTCAGCCCCTGAGTAGGGTACGGTTTCATTGAGGAGCCCTGTTAATATGCTCATAACACCCTCGATCAGTATTATATCATACCTTCCCCTCACCGATTCCAGGGCATCCTCAAGGTCCATCCACCCCAGGTGCCCTATCCTTATGGAGGAGTGTTCCTCCATGGGCTCCTTTATGAGGTAGAGGGCCGGTACTATGTCCCTCACATCAGGGCCCACCTTCATGACCCCCACCCTGAGACCCCGCCTCCTGAGGGCCCCTGCAAGGCCGGTGACTATGAAGGTCTTCCCTGCATCCGAGCCTGTGGATGCTATCATGATGGCCTGAGGGGTCTTCCTGGTCTCCCTTACTCTTTCTTCAACGTTTATACCTGTTTCCACGCCTATCTCTGACCTGAGGGTTTTTCTGAGTTCCCTGTTCTTCTCCATTATCCTCTCCCTTGCATCCTCACCGGCACCCAGAAACTCCAGTATGTTCTCCACAAGGGCGGGGTTCTCATCCAGTGCCCCGTGGACCATGGTACCTGCGACGTTTCCATCATCACTGCAGACCCCGGAGGTTACCTCAAGCCTCCTGTCCCTGTAATCGGCCCTCCTTATTATGGAGCGCATTATCTCAGGCGCATCCCCCCTTATCTCACCGTAGGTGTGGCAGTGAAAACCGGTTACCCTCTCACCGGTTAAACCTGAGGTGAGAAACGATTCACCGGTGATAAGGGCCTCAACACGGTCGTTGCTTATCATCGGGTGAAATGATACATTCAGGAGCCCCAGACCCTCCCTGTATATGGGGCACGGCGATTTTCTCCCTATATCCGTCCTCTCTGCCAGTGCCTGGAACCCTGAGCAGATGCCCAGGACAAATTTCCCCTCAGCAGCCATCCTCCTTATCTCTGATGCAAGGTCCTCTGATAGACTTCCAGACTCAACTATGCTCCCACCGGGTATTATGATGCCATCAAGGACCCTGTGGGCCCTCTCACCATTCACGAGGCCATTCTCCTTAACCAGGTCGGTGGGTAGAAATCCAAAATCCTCAAAGGCCGGTACAGAGCCCCTCAGGTATGCGAGTCCAATCCTCATGTAAACTCACTCTAAAGGGAGGCTATACCCCTCATTGCAGAGAGTATCATTCCATCGTCGCCTGGCTTTGCCTGGAGCTGCAGACCCACAGGGACCCCATCAGCGTCACCTGCAGGCATGCTTGCAGCTGGTATACCTGCAAGGTTGGCTATGACTGTTAGAACATCATAGGCATACATCTCCATTGGTTCAAGTTCCTCTCCAAGCCTGTGGGGGAGTTTAGGGACTGTGGGGCCCAGTATTATGTCCACGTCCTTCAGGAGACCCTCTATCTCCCTCCTTATGAGTGACCTTGCCTGGAGGGCCCTCCTGTAGTATTTACCAGATAGTTCCTTCTGGCTGATGTAGGAGCCCATGTGTATCCTCCTGAGCACCTCAGGTCCGCATACATCCTCTATCCTGTGGCCATACTTCCTGCCATCGTACTTCCTTGTGGCTGAGAAGAATTCAACATAGTTTATGAGGTAATAGGTTGGGAGGCAGAGGTCAATATACCTGAAATCAAGTTCCACTATCTCAGCCCCCTCATCCCCTATCAGGTCAAGTTTCCCCTGGATGGCAGCATCTATCGATTCATCGGTGACCTCAAGGAACTCTTTCACGACCCCGAAGCGCATATCCTTCAGTTCACGATCCACGCCGAGTTCATGGTCCTCTGAAATGGTTGTTGGGTCGGTGGGGTCATGGCCTGATATCACCTCAAGGGTCAGCTGAAGGCCAGATACGTCAGCTGCAAGGGGTCCTATCTGGTCGAAGCTCATGGCAAGGTCAAGGAGCCCCTGCCTTGAAACCAGCCCATAGGTTGGCTTGAACCCCATGACCCCACAGTGGGAGGCCGGGTTCCTTATGGATCCCCCGGTATCCGATCCCAGTGCAATGTCGCACATCCCGGCTGCAACGGCAGCGGCGCTTCCCCCACTGGAACCACCGGGTATCCTTCCAGGTGCAGAGGGGTTGTCTGTGGGGCCAAAGAATGATGTCTCTGTTGAACTCCCTGCTGCGAATTCGTCCATATTGGTCATGCCGACTATTATCCCGTCCTCTTCCTTTATGCGCCTTATGACGGTTGCATCGTAGCTTCCAGTGTAGTTCTCAAGGGTCCTGGACGCTGCGGATACCGTGAATCCCTCCACGTTGATGTTGCTCTTAACACCTATAACCAGGCCCGCGAGTCTACCTGTCCTCTCGCCGGAGGCTATCCTTGAGTCTATCTCCTCAGCCCTCTGGAAGGCCTCCTCCTCCCTGACCTCTATAAATGCGTTTATGTCATCATTTTTTGCCCTTATTGTCCTGATGAACCTTTCAAGGTTCTCTGATGCGGTCATGCCATGATCCTTAATCATTTCAACCTTATCCATGATTTCCATTTCCAAACACCCGTATCCTATCATTGAGTAAACCGGTTATCCTGAAGACCTGCATGTGAGGGTCCCTGGCTTTCCATGATGGTTATCCTGAGGTATCTGCAGGTGCCTGGTCACCCTCCTATCTGGGTTTAATTTCATTTTCAACATTAATAAATGTGAAGATGACCAAGATCTAGGATATGGAATGGATGGAAAGGGTGAAGTGATGGAGAAAACCATTATACTCAAAAAAAGTGATGTTGAGGGTCTTCTGACCATGGATGACTGCCTGAAGGCCGTTGAGAACGCCTTTGTCCAGGATGCTCTTGGCCGTGTCCAGATGCCCCCCAAGATGTACCTATTCTTCAGGAAATACGATGGGGACCTCAGGGTGATGCCCTCCTACCTTGAGGAACTTGAAATGGCGGGTGTTAAGTGCGTGAATGTCCACCCCTCAAATCCCCGTGAACATTCCCTCCCGACGGTCATGGCTGTCATAGAGCTTGTCGATCCAAGGACCGGGTTCCCCCTTGCACTCATGGATGGAACATATATAACCGATATGAGGACCGGGGCAGCCGGCGGGGTCTCCGTGAAGTACCTTGCAGATCGGGAGGCCTCAACACTGGGGATGGTGGGTGCCGGGAGACAGGCTTGGACACAGCTCATGGCCATCAGCAGGGTCGCAGACCTTGAGGAGGCCTATGTTTACTGCAGGACACCATCCCAGCGAGATAAATTCGCAGGGAAAGCCTCTGAGGTCTATGGGTTCAGGGTCAAACCTGCCCGGGATATCAGGGAGGCTGTGGAGGGGAGGGACATAGTTGTAACTGCCACCCCCTCAAGGAAGCCCCTGGTGAAGGCTGACTGGATAACACCAGGGACACACATATGTGCCATGGGGGCGGATGCCCCTGGAAAGCAGGAACTGGACCCCCTCATACTCAAAAGGGGGCGGGTATTCTATGACAACTGGGAACAGGCATCCCACAGTGGAGAGATAAACGTGCCCCTCAGTGAGGGCCTTATCACAGAGGAGGACCTCCAGGGGGCGATAGGGGATGTGATAACAGGTAAAATTGAGGGCAGAAGATCAGGTGAGGATATAACAGTATTTGATTCAACCGGACTTTCCCTGCAGGATGTTACAACAGCCTGGATGGTCTATGAGAGGGCTGCTGAGTCAGGTGAGGGCCTGGAGGTTGACCTGCAGGGCTGAGAAAAGGTGGTATAAAACCCTGATCACAAGGGTTTGGTCCCATTCACTGCCCCCAGGAAAAGATGCTATATAGGATGGTGAACACAGTTAGTTACCGGAGCTGTGATATCATGTACCCCACCAGGACATCAATGCATGAACTCCTCGTAAGGATGGACCATGTGTTCGAGAGGATAAGGATACTCGGAAGGACCCGGGCCCTCAGGAAGGATGAGATAGAGGAGATTGACCGTCACCTCACTGAGATCATGAAGATACTTAACAGGTACAATTAGGCTTGGGAGAAGAATGCTCAGTGTGATCCTATTTACCGTAACATCCTTCATCATAGGCCTCTCAGGGGCAATGGCCCCCGGCCCCCTTCTCACTGTCACGGTCTCGGACTCCATTCAGGGGGGTTTCAGGGCAGGGCCCCTCCTTGTCACCGGCCACATCCTGGGTGAGGCCATTCTGGTTGTTCTGATATTCATGGGTATGGGCTACCTCCTCTCATCAGAGTCCGCATCCTCCTTCATTGGGATTGCAGGTGGCTCAGTCCTCATCTGGACCGGTATCAGGGGTCTGAGGTCCAGGGACGAATCATCAGGGGATATTCCAGCAGGGGGATCTGTCCTAAGGGGAGCAGTGATAAGTTTTTCCAACCCCTACTTCTTTATATGGTGGGGTGCTGTTGGGGCCGCCCTCATGTACAGTGGAGTTGAACTTGCAGGTGCTGCTGGACTTGCAGGTTTCCTGGTGGGTCACTGGTCATCCGACCTTGCCTGGTACAGCCTGGTATCCTTTCTATCATCCAGAGGGGCATTCGATACGTCTGGGAATGTCTACAGGGCAATTATGGCAGTATGTAACGGGTTTCTGATTATAGTGGGAGCCTACTTCTTTGTGAATGCTTTAACTGGGATATAATACAATCACGCCTCAAATCATTAATACCATGAAATGCATAGTAGTAACTGATGAAGGCGGCTGTTTTTGATAACTCAGGGACACTCATAAGAAGGTACAGGGCCCTCAAGAACCTTAAAACAGGTAAGATATGTGACAGGATGAATTCACTTGATATTGTGGATTACAGGGACAGAAGGGCCCTTGTTGTGCTTCAGACCGACCCCGCAACCTGTATTGTAAATGCAAAACCCGACCAGACCATATATGAGTTCATAAAGAGAAACCGCATAGACTTCGATGTCAGCTACGCCAACACCGCGGTTACCTCTGATGAGATCATGGATATCCTCAGGGATGACCCTGCAACTGTCAGGGACATACAGGACACCATAGATGCCGTTTCCAGGAAGAACTACAACATACAGATATGCAGTGGATCCGGCTTCATAGTCAACATTGACAGAAACATGGTTGACTTCACAATAACTGCAGGTGGAAAGCTCTTCCCGGAGGTCCCGGATGTTGTGGAGGAACTCAGGAAGAGAAAAATCCACATGTACATTGCATCGGGGGACCGGCGGGGGTCACTGAGGGAACTTGCAAGGATCATCAGGATACCCCAGGAGAACGTCTTTGACACCGCCGACACCGAGAGGAAGGCAGAGATAATCCAGGAGCTGAAGAGAAGGTACAGCAGCGTCATGATGGTGGGTAACGGCCTCAACGATATCCTTGCATTGAGGGAAGCTGATGTGGGAGTTTTAACACTCCAGCAGAGGGAACCTGTGCCTCAGAGACTGATTGAGGCTGCCGACTACGTTGTTGATAACATAAGGGAGGTTCTGGATATAGAATTCTGAAATATGGGGGGCTGATATTGAGTGAACTGTGCATCGTGCAGGTGAATGACACCCACGGATACCTCAAATCCCACCCGGAACTCTTCTGGGAGGGCAGAGACGTAAGGTATGAGACCCTGGGGGGTTACCACCACATAGCGGGCCTTGTGGCTGGTATACGTGAAGAGGGACCAACACTACTATTTGACTGTGGTGACACCATCCACGGCACATACCATGCCGTGAAGAGTGAGGGCGCTGCCCTTATCCCCATACTCAATGAAATGCGCTTTGATGCAATGACAGCCCACTGGGAGTTCGCCTATGGACCCAGAAGATTCATGGAAGTGGCGGGAAAACTGAATCATCCTGTTCTTGCAATAAACTGCTACCATGAGGGTACAGAACGCCTTGCTTTTAGACCATATGAGATAGTGGAGAGGGGTGACCTCCAGGTGGGGGTTGTGGGGATAGCATCCAATATAGTGGATAAGGTGATGCCGCCACGGTTCAGTGAGGGCCTTGAGTTCACCCTTGGACGTGATGAACTCCCCTACTGGATAGAGGTGCTCCGTGATGAGGAGAGGGTGGACCTTGTGGTGGTCATATCACATCTGGGTTTCCCCCAGGAGTGCCAGCTGGCAGCGGATGTTGATGGTATAGACGTGCTTCTTAGCGCCCATACCCATAACAGGCTTGAGAGGCCCTTCATTGTCAATGACACCATCATAATACAGTCAGGGTGCCATGGCTCATTCATTGGGCGCCTTGACCTTGAGGTTGATGGTGGTGTCCGGAAATTCAAACACGAACTTGTAAGGGTCAGGGGGCCGTCAAATGATGATGTTGAGGAGCTGGTCATGAGGGCGTCTGATGTGGACAGGGACTACCTTGAGGCCACCGTGGGTTCAACAAGGACGCATCTCAACAGGTACACCATACTTGAGTCAACCATGGACAACCTTCTACTCAAGGCGATAATGGGTGTTGGTGAATCTGAACTTGCATTCTCCAATGGATGGCGCTACGGTGCCCCGGTACCCCCTGGGGATATCAGGGTTGAGGACCTCTGGAACATGATCCCTGTTAATCCCCCGGTATCCCGTGTTGAACTTCTGGGGAGGGAAATCCTGGAGATGATGGAGGAGAACATTGAGCTCACATTCTCCAGGGACCCCTACAGGCAGATGGGGGGCTACCTCAAGAGGTGCATGGGCCTCGAGATCTACTTCAAGATAGAGAACCCGCCCGGTAGCCGGATACAGAAGGTATTCGTGAACGGGAAGCCCCTTGATCCAGATAGAACCTACACTGCAGTCTATGTAACCAGTCAGGGTGTGCCATCACGTTACGGTGAGAACCATGAGGAGATGGACATCAGGGCCGTTGACGCCCTCAGGGAGTACATTGAGAAGAACAGCCCGGTTAATGCCGAACTCGATGGGAGGATAACACCAGTATGATTGTCTTCCAGCAAAAGCTCTGGTGATCATGATGGATGATGAGAGAGTTTACCGTGCAGTATTCCACCTTGATGAGGATGACGATGAGAGGGTTTTGCTGCTTTTTGCCAATGTGAGGAACCTGATGGCCGACATTCAGAATGTTGAGATTGAGGTTGTGGCGTACTCAAAGGGTGTCAGTGCCCTCATGAGGGACTCGGAGTACTCAGATATGATCGATGAGCTCATTGATGATGGTGTCAGATTCGCTGCCTGTTCCAACACCCTGAAGGCATTGGGTATAACCTCAGGGAAACTTGTTGATGGTGTTGATACCGTATCCTCGGGTGTAGGTGAGATTGTCAGAAAACAGTGCGATGGATGGGCCTATATAAGGCCCTGATATTCTGGAGGAACTCAAATATCGCCGTGGCGCACGTCACTGATTTCATGCCTATGTAAGGCCTGATATCTATGAACCTCTTGAGGAACATGATTGCATAGGCAATGGAGCTGTACTCGGGGGTGAATGGTGTTAGCAGGAGTGCCACGATTGCTGCAAATGGCATCAGAAGGTTCCTCTTAAGTGCCCTCAGGTACTGTTCCCTTTCAAGATCCATGAGCCCATTTTTATAGTCGTAGAACCAGCTTGCAGATAGCAGGAGGCCTATCATCAGCATGTTAACATGGAACATGAACCTGGATGTCACAAGTCCTCCATAGTCTCCTGTGAGTTCAGTTGAGAATGGCACCATGGCCACGAACATCAGCCAGAATACGTTTATCCACAGAAACCCGTGTCAACCTCCTTCAGGTTTTTCAAATTGCATGTGGTTAACCCACCAGAAAATCCCGAGGAGGATGAAGCTGAGGCAGTAGATGTAGATCCTGGGGGCGAGGAGTGTGAGGTATGAAGCCATTGAGGACTCTGTTATGATTCCCTCTGGCACTTCAATGCCGAGAACAAGGAGTGTCATTGCAATGGCGAATATTCCATCCACGAGGCCCTCAATTCTGTTCTTCTTCGTGTTTCACGCCTCAATAAAAGGATTCCAGGAGTCTTCTGCTCTTTATGACTCCCTCATAGTTATTCAGTTCTATCACCCCACGGTCTATCCCCCTGAGGAGTTCAAGGTCAACAGTTCCCTCCCCCAGGGGGAGGTGCTGGTCCCTTTCACCGTTGTTGTCGCTCAGGTGGTGGTGGGCTATTCTCTCCATTCTGAGGAAATCCTCAAGGAAACCCGTGGTGTTCGCATGGCCCACATCCACAGTCACATATGATCCGCATTCCTCTGAGAATTCTGCAAGCTCGCGGGGGCTGTTGCAGAGGTATGAGAACCGACCGGGCATGTTCTCAACTGAGAACTTTACCGATGAATCCTCTGCATGGGCCACGCAGTTTTTAAGTGTTTCGGATGCGAATTTAAGGGCCGCGTTCCTTATCCTCTCCTCCCTCCTGTGCACAAGACCGGGGTGGGTTGTTACGGTTGTTGCCCCTATCCTTGATGCGAGTTCCACCGTCTCCATCATCTGTCTTTCTGTCTCCTCCCTTACGCCCTGGTTCATGCTGCCGGGGTTCAGGTCTATGGTGGGGGCGTGGAGGAGTATTTCAAGGTCAAAGGATTCAAATACCTCCAGTGCCGCCCCATCTTCAAGGAGCCTTCGGGGCCAGTAGGGTCCCTCGCAGAGTATTTCAAGAAGCTGAAAGCCGTCCTCCTCTGCTTTCTCCAGGATATTCTCCATTGGTTCCATGAAAAGTGCCAGGGTTGAAAATCCGAGCCTCATATAGATCCCGGTTGGTTTTCTATTCAGCCAGCCTTATGAGTGTTTCCATTCCCTCTGAAAATGAAAGATACTTATAGGTGCCTGGATCTGCATGGTACCTCCGGTTTTAAGACGTCTACAGTGACCCCGACCATGGGCTGGATGTGAAGGGCGTTCCTCTTCACCGGACAATGTGTGGTGATAAGAACTGTTTTAGGTGTTACCCTACATTACCTTCATCGTACCACCAAAAAGTATATATAAAACAGGATATATCAGAAAATTGATATATCACTTTCTGGAGATGTCCTGATGTGTGCAGAAAATGGCCCCCATGGAGAGGGGGGGCAGTTCGATGAGAAGATAATAAAGAGTTTCATGAGGGGATTCGGAAAAACAATGATCCTCTGGATGATAAGCAGGGAAAGGATCCATGGATACGAGATAATGCGACGACTTGAGAGGTTCTACTCAATCAAGGGGATGCACTGCCAAGAGATCAAACCACCCGGTCCAAGCGTCATCTACCCAGTACTCCACGACCTGGAGAAGAAGGGACTCATAAGGGGTTCATGGGATATGCACGGGGAGAAGAGGGTCAAGTACTACGAGATAACCCCACTGGGCAGTGAAACAATAGAGAGGATCCGTGATATAATGAAAAACCACATCTCAAGGATATGGGAGGACTTCTGGAACGACATGTTCCCATGTGAGAGGGAGGAGGAAGAATGAAATACGCCATAGAGACCTACGACCTCACAAAGGTCTACGGGGACTTCAAAGCAGTGGACAGCCTCAACATGAAGATAGAGAAGAACTCTATCTTCGGGTTCCTGGGGCCCAATGGGGCAGGTAAGACCACAACCATAAAGATGCTCACCTGCCTCATACCTCCAAGTTCAGGCACGGCCCGTGTCGCCGGATATGATATACTGGAGAACCCCGACGAGGTGAGACAGCAGATAGGTATGGTCCCCCAGAAGGTCAGCCTCTACGAGGACCTCACAGCAAGGGAAAACGTGGAGATGTGCGCAGACTTCTATGGAATGCCAGAGGACCTCAAGGAAACAAGGATCGATGAACTCATGGAACTGGTTGACATAAAGTACGCGGCAGATAAACCCGTTGGACAGATGTCAGGGGGACAGCAGCAGAAGGTTTCCCTGGTTGCAAGTCTGATACACCAGCCAGACATACTCTTCCTCGACGAGCCAACCATAGGGCTGGACCCGACAACAAAGAGGGTGCTGTGGGACCTCATCGAGGAACTGAACAGCAGCGGCCACACCATCATACTCTGCTCCCATGACATGTACGAGGTTGAACTCCTCTGCGACTATGTGGGTATAATAAATCAGGGGCTGCTTGCAGCCTTTGACACGCCCCAGGGCCTCAAGGACACCGTTATAAGGGAGGAGGAATCCCTCAGGGCACGGGAGATTGGCACCATACTTGACAGGATACAGGAGGAGACCCCTGAATCCGAAAAAAGGATCATTGAGGAAATGAAAAAATCCGGGGCCTGCGCCGGTAAGGAGCTCAGCATGCTGATCACCGACCTCAGTGATGAACTCATAGCTGAACTCGAATCCCTCCCGGTTACACTGGAGGTTAAAAGGCACCACACCGGCAGGATAATACTTGAACTGGATGAGGGCTGTGACACTGCCATAAATGATGTCCTCGGGGCAGTTATAAGGAACAATGCCAGGATAAGCTCAATTTCAACCAGGGACCCCTCACTTGAGGATGTCTTTATGAAGGTTACAGGGAGGTAACCGTTATGGAAATGAAGAAGGTAATGTGGATGCTCAAGAAGGACCTCATAGTCCTCTGGAGGCACAAACCCCGCCTCATATCAATCATACTGTTCCCCATACTCATGATAACCCTCTTCGGTTACGGTATGGGCGGTACACTGGAGAACATACCGGTGGTTATAGTTGAGCAGAGCAGCGGCCCCCTCACAGACCAGACCGTCGCTGCAATGAGGAACATGAGCCTCTATGATATTAAGGATATCATGAAGGACCCTGAAACCGCAAGGGACATGGTGGATGCAGGGGAGGTCAAGGCGGCAATAATACTGCCCCCAAACTATGATGACCTCACAGACGAGCCAACAGTGGTCATGTACCTTGACTCCTCTGACCAGCTGGCAAGTCAGGCCCTCGTACCTGAAACCCAGGCGCTTTTCAGCAGGCTTTCAGGTGAAATTGCGGTTCAGAAGATGCAGAGCCCCTCTGTGAACATTCAGAAACAGAATTCAACCCCCGGGGAGACGGGCTTTCAGAGCATCGTGAGCACAATAAACTTCCAGGTTGACAGAATCTACGGCGACGTCAAGTACATGGATTTCCTGGTGCCCGCGGTACTTGCAATGACCATAATGTTCTCCTGCATGTTCGGTATGGGACAGTCAATTGCAGGGGAAAGGGAGAGGGGAGAACTCGCACGTCTCTTCATGACCCCAACAAGCGTATCAACAGTTGTTGGGGGTAAAATAATATCAAAACTGATTATAGAAAGTGGAAGAGCATTCCTCCTGCTCTGTGTCGCCATACTGCTCTTCGGAATAAAGATCAACGGCAGCATGCTCCTTACGGTCCTTCTACTTGTACTCACAGCACTGTGCTTTGTGGGATTCGGAATAATGATATCGGCGAGGGTGGGGACCCAGGAGGACTACATGCAGATGGTTATGCCCTTTGCAATGCCCATGATGTTCGTATCAGGGGTCTTCTACCCCATCGAGACCATGCCATGGGTGTTCCAGAAGCTGGCCTACGTGGTGCCCCTCACCTATGCCAACGACGCTCTTAGGTCAGTGATGCTGAAGGGTGCGGGTGTCGGGGACATCTGGCTTGACCTGGCCGTGCTTCTTGGATTCACACTCCTGTTCTTTTCAATGGGGGTTACCAGGTTTAACAGGGACATTTAGGTGGTAAGGCTAAATTTCAGGTGGTAATATGATAAGGAAAGGTTTGATTGCAGTGATTATAATCATTGGGATGGTTTTAAGCCCTGTATCAGCTGCAGACTGGCCCCTCTTCCATGGGGGCCAGCAGCGCACAGGTTTCTCTGGGGAGCCAAGTGACTTCTCAGCAAGGACATGGTATCTCTCCATCGGCGGGATAAAGTCATCACCTGCAATATTCAACAAGGTGGCCTACATCGGCTCAGTCGATGGGAAGGTTTATGCGGTGAACCTCGAGACCGGTTCAGTTGTCTGGAGCTACCGGACAGGCGGTGCGGTTGTATCATCCCCTGCGGTGGTCAACGGCACCCTTTATGTGGGTTCAGGAGACGGATACCTCTACGCCATAGACACAGACACCGGTGACCTCCAATGGAAATTTAAAACAGGAAACAGGATAGAGTCATCCCCTGCAGTTAGCGGAGGCACCGTATATGTGGGGTCAGATGACTGCAGGCTCTACGCAGTTGACGCAGATGACGGGTCAAAGAAGTGGGAGTTCTATGCCGGGGAGGCTGTTAAATCATCACCACTTGTGGTGAACGGAACCGTCTACTTTGGATCATGCAATGGTAATGTCTATGCCCTATCAGAGTCCGACGGGAAGGAGAAGTGGAGCTACACAACCGGTGACCAGGTCATCTCATCACCTGCCTTCTGGAACGGGACCATCTACGTGGGGTCAGATGACGGGAACATGTATGCCCTATCAGAGTCCGATGGAAGCGCGGTCTGGAGGTACAGCCTCGGTGACAGGGTCAGGTCAACACCAGCCATTGACACAGAGGAGAACAGCCTCTTTGCTGGATGCGATGATGGCAACGTGACCTCACTTGACACAAGGACAGGTAACCTGAAATGGTCATTCAAAACAGGTGGGGCCGTGAGATCAGCGCCAGCCCTCTTCGAGAACATGGTGGCTGTGGGCTCAGATGACGGGACACTCCACATCCTCAACAAGTACACAGGGAAGGAGGAGTGGAGCTACTCACCGGGTTACTACCTTTTCAGCTCACCGGCAAGTTCATCGCCCGTAGTCTACGGCAAGACCGTCTACTTTGCAACCGAAAACGGCTACATCTACGCCCTTGACTCCAAGAAGAAGGAGGGTCCCACCTCACCATTCGCATACTATGTGGCGGTGATAATAATAGCCATCATAGGGGCTGGTGCTGTGATAAGAAGGGTTGTGAGGAAATAAACCCTTATTTTATTTAAAAAGCTGAAGGTGAAGTATGTTCAGGACACTCATAATCTATGAGAGCACCTACGGCTCCACAGAGGAGGCTGCATCAGCCATCGGGAGAATACTCGGGCCCTCAAGGTGCTGCACCACAGGCGAGTTTCCGGAAGACGGCAGGGAATTTGACTTCTTCGTTATCGGTTCAGGGGTTTACAGGGGCCGTTTACACGACAGGATAACCGATTTTATAAAGAAAAATCCCTGGCTTCGTGATAAACCCTTTGCGATCTTCTCGGTTTCCCTGAGTCCGGATGATGGTAGAAGGGCTCTCAGTGAGGCTGAAAAACTTCTTGGGGGCGCTGTCCATTCAGCCACACTTGGTGGCCGCATGATCCTTGAAAGACTCTCTGATGGGGATCTTGAGGATCTCAGGAGGTTCTCAGAGGTTGCTGGAATTGAAATTAAGGATTATGACCTCTTTGATATCTCAGAGGTGATTGAGGTTGCCCTTGAACTTAAAGAGATCAGGGACTCGCTTATGACTGACATTGATGAGAATGAACTCCGTGAATCCATTGATGAGTTTCTGAGGTCCCATAACACATGTGTCCTTGCAACCTGCCATGACAGCCGCCCAAGGGCAACACCCCTTGAATACGTGTATGACGGGGAGTCCATATACGTGATCAGTGAGGGTGGGGAGAAATTCGCCGGTATCCTTGAGAACAGTAACGCCTCTGTTGCAGTTTACGAGGACTACACATCCATGAGCAACCTGGCTGGGATGCAGATAACCGGTGTCGTGGAGATACTGGATGAAGAGGAATCAGAAAGGATCTATAATCTAAGGGGCCTAGATACTGAGGCCATGAGGAATCTCCCCGTGGATATGAACGTCATAAGGATCTCAATCCATAAGGTGGAGTTCCTTAACAGCAGGTTCAGGGAGGTCTCAGCAGCCGCAAAACATGTACTCTGGTTTAAAGAGAAGGTCTAAAAATTTTTATGAAATCCTAGAATTATGCTAAACTCTAAAAAAAGTTTTATGGAATGCCTAGAGCATTCCATTGTTGTATTTATCCAGCATACTCATCCACTGAAGGACCTTCTGCTGATCCTTTTTGCTGAGGCTGCTCCAGCTGGACGCATCATGGGTTGCTAGGAAAGCATCTGCCTGGGCAATCACGCTGAGAACCTGTGGGGAAGCATAGGCTCCGTTGAGTATATTCAGTTTTGCTGCAAGTAGCTGTGCATATAGCTTGTTTATTCCATTGGATGCTGAGCCATTGAAGCTTAGGATTCTCACAGCCTGTTCAGCGGTGGTGGCAAGTACACTCCTATCTCCACCAGCAGTTCCAAGCCATAAACCCGTGCCAAGGAGTGGTGTTACAGCATCCTGGTTGTTTCCATTGAAACCGGCGTGTGTCTTCCAGTAGCCTATTGTCAGTGTACCGTAAGGGCTCCTCACATATACATCAACCAGCCATGAGTCTGATCCCCCGGTGCTGGTATCACATGTTACAAATGATGCCTCATTAACCTCTGTGTAAAGTCCAGGTGCATTGTAGGGTCCATAGACCACAGAATAGTTGAATGTGTAGGTTTCTCCGGGCATTATGTCACTGCCCACATTGATGACTCCCAGGTAGCCCCATCTGTCGTCGGATACAGTTACAGATTCATCAACAAGTTCTGAAGGTTCACCGAATTCCACATCAGCCATTGCGGTGTACTCTGTAGATCCAGCCATATCTGAACTGTCCAGGTAGTGGTCATGGTTCTGCTGAACCACCGTTGCAGTGTTAGCCCTTGAAGAACCATCAGGCAGACTTCCCATGTAGTTGAGGACAAGTGTACCGCCTGGTTCAAGTACACATGGGAACGTTGCGCCGGTTAAATTCATCAGAACTCCTGGTGATACGGTATCAGAGACGGAGCTTATTACAGCGGCAATGGGTGCAGGGTTGAACACTGTGATGGTGCCTCCCACCATCCAGTCACTGTCTGTTCCTGTATCAACTGAAATGTTCACCGTGTAGTTCACCGTTACCGTGTCCCCCATGTTCACTGTAACCTCTGTTAAGTCGGCCTCCTTGCTGATGTTCCAGGTGTAGGTCCTAGTGTAGGACGTTGTGGCATTCTTGGAGACCATCAGCTCATACACGTTAACGCGGACAGATGCACTGGCACTCTGACCGGTTTCCCTTATTGTGGCCGTGTTGTTGTATGTTCCTTCCCCGGTAAACCGCCTGGTGTATGTAACTGATCCTGAGTCGTTAAAGAGCCATGACTCTCCACTTGTGTCATCAACATGTATGCACTCATTCAGCGTCACCGGTGATGCAGGGAGTGTTGCCGTTGCTGATGGTGCCGGTCCAAAGGGTGTTCCGAGGCGCCCGGAATGGTTTGTAATTGTAACATTCGCAGTCACCTTGTAGTTACCCCCTGGGTGTACCTGTTCAGGGGTGAGGTAAATCCTGTATGGGTATGTCCCCGTTTCTCCTGGATCAAGAACAGGATTCGATGATATATCCAGTGGATAAACCCCTATAAGGTCATTTGGTGGTGGTATACCATCCCTCAGCTCCAGTATAACTGAGAGATTCTCTGTAGAAACACCTCCACCATTGTGTACAGTCACGTTGCCCTCAATCCATGCACTATCTGTAGGATCTTCCCTCTCAACACCTACTGTGTACTCTGAAGTGGCTGAGTCTCCCTTAAAGATGTCCCAGCTGTCGGGTGTGACATTCTTGTGGATCTGCCATGTGTATTCACTCACATAGCTTGTGTTTGCCGTGACACTGGCTGTGAGTGTTGTCCCGGCCTGACCTCCACTTTCAGCAGAGGATGTGCCTGTTAGGACTAACACTAAAAGAAGTGCCACCAGCCCAAGACCTACCGGTCCAGTTGACCGGGAGGCCCTGAATTTCCTATTCATTCATCCCCCCTCCTTTTTCAGGAAAATAATTTTTCAGTGCCCTCAATTATAAATTCTTGAGGAGTGATTCTTTGTATGTACACGCTACCATAAATAGTTTGATAGAATACTGAAAAAATTTGAAAAAATAATCATGATCTCCAGAATATGTGAATAAACTATTACAATTCTATGAAAGTGAGATATTAAACTGAATTGTTGAGTAAAATAGTATTAAAACTTTCTTAATTTCTGATAAAGTATGGGGGGTTAAGTGAGAAGGCAATGACTGTTCTGAATAACTGATAAAGAGCAGATGTCCTGAAAATTCAGTGCATATAAAATATAAAAGAATGGAAACCTGTGGCTTCCATCTTTTATATCCCTAATCCTTTCTGAGCTGGATTTCTATCGCTGAAACATTGGTAGCGGTTCCCTCGTTACCAATGATCTCCTCTGTACATATGTCGATGTTCTCTATCTGTATGTCTGGTATGAAACGGTTCCTGACAATCTCTGCAACGTCAACAGCCCGGCTTATAGCTCTTCCACGGGCTTTAAGGATCACTTCACTGGTTCCACCGTTCATCTGAGTCACTACGGCCAGAACATAGTTCATTACAGGCTTGTTTCCGATGTATACTACATTCTCCTCTGACATCACTTAACCTCCAAGAGTGTCTGTAATAAAGATAGAACCCCCTGATTATATAAAGTTTGTGATATGCTAATTAAAAAATTTAATAACACATCCTGGACTTAACAGCTTCGAGTATCCTCCCACCGGTTACACATGCGCCCCTGAACCCTGCAGTGAGGGCAGAGCCATGCATAACATCGATGAGGGGCGCCCCCAGTGATTCTGAGAACCCTGTCTCTGCAACTCCACCGAGTATGACCTCAGGTTCATTCCTGATAAGCGTATCCTCCAGCTCAGAGAGGTCAGCCCCCACCAGGACCTCCGACCTCACGCCAGTTCCAGAGAGGTTTTCAAGTGTGTACTCACCGATCATGTCCATTGCCACAACAGCGGGTTTCATTCCAAGTTCGCTTACAAATCCGGCCAGTGCCACGGCCCTTGTGGGCCCTGAAACTATACCGACCCTCACACCCTCCAGTTCCGATCTCAGGCGATCACTTTCCTCAGCGTATTCACCGATTTCATCCTGGAGGGGGTAATCAATGCTGAGGTGGTCAAGTATCTCCTCATAGAACCTCAGTGTGTTTGAGAATCCCAGGGGAATGGGGTGGTGGATGAAGGGCATCCCAAATTTCTCCTCGAGAAACCTGCAGGGCCCTATTCCTGATACATCACAGAAGGAATAGTTCAGATGGGCGGACGCAATCCCCTCAATATCACCGACTGTGCTCCCGGATGTGAGAACACAGTTCACAGAAACACCCATCCTGCCAAGGGTATCCACAATATGTTTGAGGTCGGGGCCGCCCCTGAACTCACCTATGATGTTGATTGATGGCTCATCTGATGGTTTCGCATCACCTGCAATGGACTCAAGGAGTGCCATCATAACCTCGAGGTATCCTTCGCCCTGGTTTGACTCAAAACCCCCTGCACTGATGGTTATGATTTTAGAATCAAGTTCCCCCTTAACCTCCTCTGCAGCCCTCCCTATATCCTCCCCTATTATGCTTGTTGCACAGGAGCTCATAACAGCTATGAGTTCCGGTTTAAGGGTTCTGTCAGCGTCAATTATGACCTTTTTGAGTTTATCGGTGGCCCCGAATACCACGTCTGATTCAGTGAGTTCTGTTGATAGAACCCTTATCCTTTTACCTCCCCTTGCCTTCAGAAGGTATCCAATGTGGTATGCGCAGCCCCTGGGACCGTGGATGAGCGGTATGGCATTGCGGATGCCTGAAACAGCCCTTACAGCCCCGAAGAGTTTACATGTTGATACTGGCTCCATCAGCACACCTATTTGAGGCTCAGGATCTTGTTGATGGCATCGAGGACCGCCTCCACACTCGCCATCACTATATCCTCCCTGGTGGATCTTCCCGTTGCCTTGTTGCCGTCGGCGTCGCTCATGACAACGAAGACCTCTGCAAGGGCGTTTGTACCACCTGTTATTGCCTCTATGTTGTACTCATCAAGTTCTATATCTGCTGTTTCACTTACAAGACTCTGTATGGCATTTATGGCCGCATCAACAGGCCCCACACCGGTCATTGATGTTGTCTTGATTTCATCTCCAATCCTCAGCTTCACGGTGGCCGTTGGCATCACACTCTCACCTGTCATCACCGCTATGCCCTCAAGCTTCACAATCTCCCTTGTTGCCTTTCCAAGGATCGTGACTGCCATTGCCCGAAGATCTGCGTCAGTGATCCTTTTACCCTTATCCCCTAGTCTTTTGACCTGTTCATAGAGGGTGCAGAACTGGTCCTCATTCATATCTATGCCGTATTCCTGAAGCTTTGATCTGAGGGCGTTGGCCCCCGTGTGTTTACCGAGGACTATCCTCCTCTTGTGGCCAACCATCTCAGGTGTTATGGGCTCATAGGTCTCTGCCTTCTCAAGAACCCCGTGGACGTGTATGCCAGCCTCGTGTGCAAAGGCGTTTTCGCCCACGATTGCCTTGTTGGGGGGCATCCTTACCCCTGTTATCTTTGATACGAATTCCGAGATGTTCACAAGTTCCGTTGTCTTTATGGTGAGGGGGAGGTCATAGCGGGTTATGAGGGCCATCACAACCTCCTCAAGGGCTGCATTTCCTGCCCTTTCACCGAGCCCGTTGATGGTTGCATGTACCTGTGATGCGCCTGCCTCAACCGCTGCAAGGGAGTTTGCAGCGGCCAGTCCAAAGTCATTGTGGCAGTGGACGCTGATGGGCGTCCTGACCTCATCCCTGAGGCCCCTTATGAGGTGGTTCATGGCCCGGGGTATCATCACCCCAACGGTGTCCGGGACATTTATCATGTCAGCCCCTGCATCCTCTGCGGCCCTGTATACCTCCACAAGGTAATCAAATTCTGTCCTAGTGGCGTCCTCGGCAGAGAATTCCACCCTGAGCCCATGTTCAACCGCATATTCCACCCCGAATACCGCCCTGTCTATTATCTCCTCAGGGGACATTTTGAGCTTGTACTTCCTGTGGAGGGGTGAGGTCCCTATGAAGGTGTGTATGTAATCAGCGCCGCAGTCAATAACAGCGTCTATGTCCTCCCTGAGCACCCTTGCCAAACCACAGGTATTCGCATCAAGGCCCAGTTCAACTATCCTCCTTACCGAGTCCATCTCCCCTGGGGAGGCTGCAGGGAACCCTGCCTCTATTGTGTCAACTCCAAGGGAGTCCAGTTTCCTTGCTATGCATATCTTCTCATCCACCGTGAGCGCCACTCCAGGTGTCTGCTCACCGTCCCTGAGTGTTGTGTCAAATATTCTAACCGTCTCAGGTAGCTTCATTTCCGGTTTAACCTCTTCTATGTACATTTAAATT
Source organism: Methanothermobacter sp. (assembly GCF_030055425.1). Classification (NCBI taxonomy): domain Archaea; kingdom Methanobacteriati; phylum Methanobacteriota; class Methanobacteria; order Methanobacteriales; family Methanobacteriaceae; genus Methanothermobacter; species Methanothermobacter sp. The sequence continues at coordinate 79,983 of NZ_JASFYE010000002.1, read as the reverse complement.
CCCCGTGGTCTGGCCTTTTATCATGATCTATATGCCGCCACAATTAAAAGCTTTTACACATCAGACTTATAAGTTATAAGTTATAACTTAAAAGTCAGAAGAGGGGTTCTGATGCCAAGAGACGAGGGGTCATGGATATATTTAAACCGCCATGCTGAGACTCAGAAAGTTCCTGAGGCCAGGTGCAAGGCCAAGTATGAATATCACAAGTTTAAGTAGATCTGAATCCCCGGAGTCCTCAACGTACCTGTCAATGGCATAGAGCGCCATCAATATGACCGCTATCTTGAGGGGAAACATCACGAGGGCCGTGCCAGTCAGGGCAGTGAATGCCGATGGCAGGACATGCTGCTCAGCATAGCCATAGAGGTCAACGGCAACGTAGGTTGAGGATGCATCAAAAAGGTGCGCGTATACCACGTAGAGGTTCATCCTGTCCCTTAGAAGTTCCCATTTAATACCTATTATATAGAGAAGGACTGCAGATGCCAGGAATACCCCCAGTACAGAGAAAAAGGGTACTGGATTAATCTTCTGCATGCTTATGATGTTTGGTATGGAAAGAACCGCCCCTGTAACAAATACAAGCTTTCTGTAATCCCATCCATAAAGTTTCTCAAGTTTAACCGAGATGAGAAGCGTTGTTATTGCCGTGAGTCCCACAAGGATGTATATGCCTGGGGTCACAAGGAGATGGGTGAGTGGATAGATCCCATTATCAACAAGGGCCCTTGCACCTGACCCCAGAAATATGAAGGGAAGCAGTGGCACCAGAAGTTCCCTGGGGTCCTTTTTAAGCCACCTGAACATTCTGAGTATGATGAGAACAGCAACTCCGAGTACAAGGCCAAAAACAACCGTGTTGAGGGGTGTGTAGCCAGGGTGGAGGTAGAAGAAGTTGCTCTCCAGGAACTTCTGAAGCTCAGATATCATTTCTAATCCTGCCTATGAGCTTTTTGTTGATTACTTCCCTCAAAATCAGGGGGAGGGGTGTCCTTCTTCCCTCTGGCCTGGTTCTACCCCTTCTTATACCCCCAATTATATCGTCAGCTGTATTTTCAGACTCCACGACCGTGAGTGAGCTTCCAACGGCCTCCACAAAGTGTGCGTCGCTTGCACCTATCTCAGGGATGCCCCTCTTTCTTGCGAATTTCCTTGCCCTCCAGTTGGAGTAACCAACTATGTAGCGGGAGTTGAGGGTTTCAACTGCATCAACACGGAGGTTTCTCTCGTTCACAAAGAGTCCCTGTCTGTACCTGACAAATGGGTGTGGTATTATGGCAAGTGCGTCCTGTGAGTGTATTTCATCCAGGGTCTCTGCAGGGGTGAGGCCCCTCTGTATTTCCTCCTGCACACCCAGTGCCACTATGTGCCCTGCGGATGTGCTGAGTTCCACTGCAGGGACCACCGTGACCCCAAACTCTGCTGATTCCCCCATTGCAATCCGGGAACCCTTCATTGTATTGTGGTCTGCAATCGCAACTGCATCAAGGCCCACAAGGGAGGCCCTCTTCAGCACATCCCGTGGCGTTCCCCTTGCATCCCCTGAATATACCGTGTGTATGTGGGGGTCAATCCTTATCATGAAATCACCTTAAAATTGCCCTCATGTTCCCTGAACCCATCAGTGCATCACCCTGTATTCTATGCTCCCTATGAGCCCCACGGGCCCTGTCATCATGACGTCCCCTGCAGGTGCAGCATGGTGGACACTGAGGGATGTTTCATCGAGAATAATCCTCTGTGGACCAGTTGCAACAACCACCTCAGGCTCACCCACCCCTCCGAGGACATGGGCACCATGACCGCCGTCGCCATGGACCTCCCGGTGGGTTATCTCACCATGGGCGAGTTTAAGGAGGAGTTCCTCAAGTTTCTCAGGGGACAGCATTTTTGTGTGGTGCTCCATGACCCCATGTATCCTGCCATCCAGTATGCTGGCTGCCAGCGTGTGGCCGTTACCCACATCAACAGCGACCAGCGGCCCATCTGAGTCCACTGCGGGGTCAAGGAGTGCCCCTGCTATTGAGGCAAACTTGGAGTCCATCATAAGGAGAGGATAATCAAGTGCCTCCTCAATGGATTTCATCCTTGTGAAGTAATCGGGTACGTCGCCGAGGTATGAGAACTGCTGAGGTTTCAATGGTTCTCTGAGTTTCTCCCTGATCTTCATGAAACGGAAGTTCCTATCACCAATATCACCACCTGCACCATGGTCCTGAACAGCCACCCCCAGGAAGTCAATCTCCAGTTCAACATCAAAGTGTCCCAGGGCCCCTGCTATGGCCCCGAGATCCACATCCGCTAACTTCACCCTCCTCAGGCCAGGGTCCCTGTCTGATATCTCTACCCCCATTGCCCTGACCCTTTCAAGGTCGTCCCTGATGGTCCTTGCTGCCTCGGGGGTCATTACAACCCGGTAGCCCCTCTCAAGGTGTTCCATTATGGCCCTGCTCACGGGTCCCCCACCCATTGTCTGGCCATGAATGAAGATGTCCTCACTGATTCCCCTGATCCTTTCTGCGATTATCCTTGTGGGTGAGGGCATTACCATCTTTATGGAATTTTCAATTCTATCAACCGCAGTGTCATGGTACATTATATCCTGGGTCCCTGCACCCACATCAACTGCAAGTATCTTCATATGGGAATCATATCTTCCCCCCATTTATTAACCGTTTCCTAAATGTACAGATATGTACTGTAAAGTTTTAAATAGTTCTTTAAAGAGACATCATGCATGTAAATGCTGATGATAACACGACCTTATCATGAAATCTAAGGTGATACCATGAACAAGATTGTTCTTGACGAAAACGAAATACCAAAAAAATGGTACAACATCAACCCGGACCTGCCATCACCACTACCAGAACCCAGAAACCCTGAGGGCGGAGAGAACATAGAGAACCTTCCAAGGGTGTTCTCAAGGGGTGTCCTTGAGCAGGAGATGTCAATGGAGCGCTGGATAAAGATCCCCCGTGAGGTCAGAGATGTCTACAAGATGATCGGAAGGCCCACCCCACTTTTCAGGGCAAAGGGCCTTGAGGAGATGCTTGACACCCCCGCCAGGATATACTACAAGAGGGAGGATTACTCACCCACAGGAAGCCACAAATTGAATACTGCCATAGCACAGGCATACTATGCCCGTGAAGATGGCGCTGAAAGGCTCACAACAGAAACTGGTGCTGGCCAGTGGGGAACAGCCCTTTCCCTTGCATGTTCACTCATGGACCTCCAGTGCAAGGTTTACATGGTCAGGGTTTCCTTCAACCAGAAGCCCTTCAGGAAAACAATAATGCAGCTCTATGGTGGCGAGGTTGTCCCATCACCAAGTGACCATACCGAATTCGGAAGGAAAATACTCAGTGAGGACCCTGAACACCCGGGCTCCCTTGGTATAGCCATATCAGAGGCCATGGAGGAGGCCCTCCAGTATGAAAACGTTTACTACTCCCTGGGAAGTGTCCTCAACCATGTTCTCTTACACCAGACCGTGATAGGTCTTGAAACACAGAAGCAGCTGGAAATAGCGGGTGAAACACCTGACATCATGATAGGCTGTGTTGGAGGGGGGAGCAACTTTGGCGGGGCGGTTTTCCCATTCATAAAGGATAAAATTGATGGTAAACTCGACTGTGAATTCATAGCAGCTGAACCAAGATCCTGCCCGACCCTCACCCAGGGAGAATACCGTTACGACTTCGGTGACACTGCAGGTATGACACCACTCCTCAAGATGTACACACTCGGTCACGACTTTGTACCCCCCTCCGTGCACGCAGGTGGTCTGAGGTACCATGGAATGTCACCGCAGGTTGCACTCCTGGTGAAGGAGGGCATCGTCAAGGCCAGAGCCGTGGCGCAGCATGAGATATTTGAGAGCGGTGTTAAATTTGCAAAGGCCGAAGGGGTCGTCCCTGCACCGGAAACCTGCCACGCCATAAGTGTTGCCATGGAGGAGGCCAGAAAGTGCAGAGAGACCGGTGAGGAGAAAACAATAGTTGTAAGCTTCTCTGGCCACGGGCTCCTTGACCTCAAGGGTTACGGGGACTATCTTGAGGGCAAAATCTGAGAGTCCAGAATGAATTAATGGGGATTTCTGGCTGAAACTCCATGATACCTGGAACTCCACTGGATTTCAGCCATTAAAATCCCGTATCTTCTTCTTCAATACATATAAATACCATCATCACCTACACTAAATTAGTTTATATCAATCTCATCAAGGTGATCTGATGGACTACAGGAATATCGTTATCGGTGCCATGATCCTTATCATAGCACTGATGGTCGGTTTCAATGTTGCCCTGTACATGGGGGCCCATGAACAGAACGTGACCCAGCTGGACTGGGCTGACAACGCAACAACAGATATGAGTTTTGCAAATGAATCCCCTGCACCGGTCAGCACTGAAAACCCGAAAAAAACCGTGAATAAAACCAGAACAAACATCACACCCATCACGCCCGGTGAAGGAAACACCACGACACCTGAAGAACCCGAACCACCGGCTCAAAATCAAACCACATAAGGAGGATCAAGATTGTACAGAATAGGTGAAGCACTAATAGGAAGCGGCAATGAAGTCGCCCATATAGATCTCATCATAGGTGATAAGGAGGGAAACGCGGGGGCCGCCTTTGCAAATGGCCTCACCAGCCTTTCCCTCGGTCATACACCACTTCTATCGGTTATAAGGCCTAACCTCATGACAAAACCCGCCACCCTCATAGTACCCAAGGTCACGGTGAGCTGCCTTGAGGACGCCGATAAGGTCTTCGGGCCAGCCCAGACAGCAGTTGCCCGTGCAGTTGCCGATGCAGTTGAGGAGGGAATAATCCCCGAGGAAAAGGTTGAGGACCTCGTGGTAATTGTAAGTGTATTCATACACCCAGAGGCAGAGGACTACCGCAAGATATACCAGTACAACTACGGGGCAACCAAACTGGCCCTCAGAAGGGCCATGGAGAACTACCCCTCAGCAAGGAAGGTCCTCAGTGAAAAGGACCGGGGAAGCCACCCCATCATGGGCTTCAGAGCAGTCAGACTCTGGAATCCCCCCTACCTGCAGGTTGCCCTTGACCTGGACAGCATGGAGGAGATGGAGAGGATCATTGACGCCCTCCCCAACAGGGAAAGGATACTCCTCGAGGCCGGAACACCCCTTGTCAAGAAGTTCGGTGTTGGTGTTGTAAGCAGGATAAGGGAGCTTCGAAGGGACGCATTCATAATAGCCGACCTCAAAACCCTTGACGTTGGCAGGATAGAGGTTAAGATGGCCGCAGATGAGACCGCTGATGCAGTGGCCATATCAGGTCTTGGAACCGTTGAGTCCATTGAGAAGGCCATCCACGAGGCCCAGAAACAGGGCATATACTCCATACTGGACATGATGAATGTTGAAAACTTCGTTGATAAACTCAGGGGCCTCAGATACAAACCGGACATCGTCCTCCTCCACAGGAATGTGGACCTTGAAACCCTCAGGGCAGAGCGTGGAGAGGAAATTGGTGAAATGAGCGAATGGGGCAACATAAGGGAAATAAAGGATATACTTGGCCCCAGGGGTCTTGTGGCCGTTGCAGGCGGTATAACGCCCTCCAAGATGCAGGAGGCCCTTGATAGCGGCGCCGACATAATAGTGGTTGGAAGGTACATAATCGGCTCAAGGGATGTTAGGAGGGCCGCCGAGGACTTCCTGGAGCACATGCCCCAGGACCCAGACACCATGAGACTGCCCCTTGACGAGGACGAGTCAATCTAGCCGATAAGGGGATTGCATATGATAGTGGGTATATGTGGAAGCCCCAGGAAACAGGCCACCCATTACGTGCTTGAAAGGGCCCTTGAAAAACTGGCGGATGAGGGACTTGAAACGGAGTTCTTCACCGTTAGGGGTAAGAGCATCTCACCCTGCAGGCACTGTGACTACTGCCTCAGAAATAAGGAGTGTGTGCTGAAGGACGACATGTACCCACTCTACGACCTCCTTAGGGGGGCCCGGGGAATCATAATTGCAACCCCTGTCTACAATGGTGGTGTCAGCGCCCAGGTGAAGGCCATAATGGACCGCTGCCGGGCGCTTGGCGCAGAGGACTACGACTCCCTGAGGGGTAAGTTGGGCATGGGCATAGCTGTTGGTGGCGACAGGTGCGGGGGGCAGGAACCTGCCCTCATGCAGATACACACCTTCTACATCCTCAACGGAGTAATACCAGTAAGCGGGGGGTCCTTCGGAGCAAACCTGGGGGCGTGTCTCTGGTCAAGGGACACCGTCGAGGGCGTTAAGGAGGACTCCTACGGGTTTAAAACCCTTGATAAAACCCTCAAAATGTTTAAGAGATTTCTGAATTCCCAGACCCCATAAGCTATTTTTTTATCATTGCAACTTCGACCAAAAGGCTTATTTAAGGCGCTATCAGATTTATTTTTCCGGTGATTCAATGGCATCTTCAGGTACCTCCAAACTCTTAAAGGGCAGCTTCTTTATAATAATCGGCAACCTCCTCTTCAGGGTGGGTGGATATATATACCGGGTTCTCATGACACGTCTCCTTGGACCCGAGGGCTACGGACTCCTGGGACTGACACTCCCATTCCAGGGGATATTCCAGATACTGGCCGCTGGGGGTCTGCCGCCGGCAATAGCCAAGTATGTGGCCCAGCACCGGGCCCTCAAGGAGGATGAGATGGCCAGGCAGGTTGTTGTAACCTCGCTGAAGGTCATGATATTTCTTGGTCTGACTTTCTCCCTCGTAATGTTCTTCACAGCACCCTGGCTTGCAAACCAGTTCTTCCATAAACCGGCCGCCCAGTACCCCCTGCAGGCTGTTGCACTCATAACACCCTTCAGTGTTATAGTTGGGGCCTTCAGGGGCGCATTTCAGGGCATATACCGGATGGAGTACGTCGTGATTACAAGGGCGGTTGAGCAGGTTTTCATGATAATTCTCGCCGTTGTCCTTGTGATGGCCGGTTTCTATGCAGCAGGGGCGGTTATGGGTACCGCCATGGGTTTTCTTGCATCGGCCATATCAGCTATCCTGATATTCAAAAGGCTGATGAACAGCTACTTCCCACCTGCTCCCCCAGAAAAGAGGCTGACCATCAGGGAGGAGCTGGGGCTTGTGAAAGTGCTTCTCTCATTCTCCATCCCCGTTATAATCACCGCCCTCTCTGAGATGGCGATATACGATATAAGTGTATTTGTGATAGGTGTGTTCATGGCAACAACCTCTGTGGGATACTACACCGCGGCTGATCCCATCGCAAGGCTTCCCCTTGTAGTATCCCTCTCTGTGGCAACCGCTGTTCTTCCTGCGGCATCAGAGGCCTTCGCACTGAAGGACAGGAGGCTCCTTGAAACCTACATTGTACAGTCATACAGGGTCGTGACTCTCCTTGTGCTTCCCATGTGTGTTGGCATAGCAGTCTTCTCAGAGCCCCTCCTTGAACTACTCTTTGGGAGCAACTTCATCTTCGGTGCTGGTGCCCTGAGCATACTGGTTGTTGGGATGAGCTTCTACACCCTCTTCATGATATCATCAAGTATCGCCCAGGGGATAGGTTACCCCCGTCTTCCAATGTACGTTCTGGTTGCCGGGACTGTCATAAACCTTGCACTGAACGTTGCCCTCGTACCATTACTTGGAATCGAGGGGGGAGCCCTTGCAACAACAATCGCAGCCCTTATCATAATGATCATCATCCTCTGGAAGACCTCAGAGATAACCGGTGTGAAGCCACCGGGCCTCTCACTTCTCAGGATAGGATTCGCATCAGGGGTTATGGGGGTCTTCATGCTGCTCCTTCCCCGGACCATCATGGGGCTCCTTCTGGCAATAATCTTCAGTCCCCTGGTTTACGGTGCAGGCCTGCTCCTTATAGGGGGTGTTGAGAAGCGGGACGTGAGGCTTCTGAGGAAGTCCGCATCAAGGATGGGCCCCCTCTCAGGAGCCATGAACAGGGTGGCTGACCTCATGGACCGCTGGGCAAGGTGATGGCATAAGAATATAAAGAACAAGATCCATAGGTTCTACAATGAGCTTCAGCTGCAGAATCAGCATTGACGGAACCGAAGTCCCCATGGATGGGAGAAGGTTCAGACTTCTCAGGCTGATCCAGAGCAGGGGTTCCATAAGCAAAGCAGCAGAGGAGGCGGGTATCCCCTACCGCAGCGCCCTTGCCTATATAAAGAACATTGAGGAACTCCTCGGTGAAGAGGTCGTGGAAACCAGAAGGGGTGGAAAGGGGGGTGGTGGAGGTAGCAGACTCACAGAAACAGGCGTCAGGGTTATCCTTGAGTATCTTAAATTAAAGAGGGCCCTCGAAAGGCAGATTTCCAGTAACGAAATCAGGGGAACCGTTGAGGAAATCTCAGGGTATGGTTCAAGAATAAGGGTGGGAAACTCCCTCCTGGAGGCGCCAGTGGTTGAGGGGTTATCCCCTGGAGATGAGGTCATACTCCTCGTTGACCCTGAGGACATTGTGGTCATGGGTGAGAGGTACGATACCAGCATGAGGAACACCATTCCAGGAACTGTTACAGGCCTTGAACTGGAAGGGGACATTGTGACCGTCAGGATCAATGCAGGGGACATTAAACTCAAGACCCGTATAACACGTGAATCTCAACGTAAAATGAAACTGAACCCTGGATCCAATGTATATGCTGGTTTTAAGGCTGTTGCTGTTACTGTTCTTAAGATATGACTGATGGTGGTGATTTAATTGAAGATAATTGTGGATCCAGATAAATGCACCGGATGCGGTGAGTGCCGTGAGGCGTGTCCCAAGGGGGGCAGGATATGGACCATAGACAGGAGAAAACCTGCCAGAGCCTCAAATCTTGAATTCTGCCACCAGTGCATGATATGTGCAAGTAAATGTCCTGAAGGCGCCATAAGGATCATAAGGGATGATAACTATGAGAAGAAGTCTGAAGACCCGGGAAACCCTTGAAACCCATGTGAAGGTTGATCTGAACCTTGATGGCAGTGGAAGGTCAAATGTGAATACAGGTCTTGGATTCCTTGACCACATGCTTGGATCGCTGGCCCGTCACGGGCTCATGGACCTTGAGGTGGAGGCAAGGGGAGATCTGGAGGTGGACGACCACCACACGGTTGAGGATGTTGCACTGACACTGGGCGAGGCCCTCAGGGAGGCCCTTGGTGATGGAAAGGGTATAAGGAGGATGGCCCATGCGATGGTCCCGATGGATGAGTCCCTGGCCACAGTTGCACTGGACCTGGGTGGAAGACCCTACACGGTACTTGAACTTGATTTCGGTGTTAATAAGATCGGGGATGTCTCATCAGATAACATAGGGCATTTCTTTGAGTCATTTGCGGCTTCTGCTGCCATTAACATCCATGCATCTGTCAGGGGAAGTAACGACCACCATAAGGCCGAGGCACTCTTCAAGGCACTTGCAATGGCACTCAGGGACGCTGTACGGGTTGAACACGATATGATTCCAAGCACCAAGGGCAGATTGTAGAGAATCTGTGGATGGCAACGTGCGCCTTAAAGTCATTTCATCACAGTATTTTCGCATATAGGAGTCCAGAACACCATATCATTCAGATATGCGTTTTTACGTAATTGATGCAATTTATTAAGAGGTTCTCGCTTAAATCAATCATGGATCTGCCGTTTAAGACTGAACTGACCTCGGTATGCCTCACAATCCATCACTGGAAGAATCTGATTACAAAATGGGGGTGATTGGTTTGTGTGAACTTCTGGGGTTCTGTTTTAACCGGGAAGTGAAACCATCCTTTTCCCTGAGGGGTTTCAGGATGAGGTCAGAGGATAATCCAGATGGCTGGGGGCTGGCCTTCTATCCAGATGAATCGGTACAGGTTTACAAAGAGCCCTGCCCATCAAAGGAGAGTCCGCTGTCACAGTTCCTGGAGAACTATGAACCTATAGGTTCCTGGATCATAATATCCCATATACGTAAGATAAGCAGCGGGGATAAGTCCCACAGGAACACCCACCCCTTCCAGAGGGAATGGGACGGACGGGACCATGTGTTCGCCCACAACGGCACCCTCAACATTGATAACCCTGAGGGTGGAAGGTATAAGCCCGTTGGGACAACTGACTCCGAGATCGCATTCTGCCACATCATGAACCGCATCAGTGAGGAGGGCGTTAAATTCAGGGATGACGAGGATTACGAGTGGCTCTGGAGCGTCCTGAATGAAATAAACAGGCATGGAATATTTAACTGCCTCCTATCCGACGGTAAACACCTCTTCTCCTATCATGACATGGAGGGGTACAAAGGTCTCTACCAGTTGCATCGAAGAGCGCCCTACGGTCCCGTTGAACTCCTTGATGACGATTACCAGATAGACCTCGCCCATGAGAAGAAACCTGATCAGGAGGGTTACATAATCGCAAGTAAACCTCTGACCAGTGAAAAATGGGAGACCTTCCTTCGAGGAGAATTGAGGGTCTACAGAGATGGGAAGTTAATCTTCAGATTCAGTGCGGAGAGCATCTGACGACCGGTAAACGACAGCCCATTCAACAGGCCCCATGCCATCTATTTATATGGGCCGCTGGACCGATGAAATTAAGCATCCGGGAATATAAACCATGCTGGAACGTTGCAAAGGCAAGAATTAAATCCATTGAAAGCTCATGTATCAGAAAAAATAAGTGGTTGAAGATCTATTCTGGCTTGGCCAGAAGATCCTTCTTGCTCAGTGTTTCACCTTCCTTACCGTGTGGTGTTCTCAGCACGGTGTCGTTGGCCTTCTCGATTTCCCTTGCTTCAACTGCAAGTCTGGCAGCTGCAGAAATCATTTCGTGTGCTGAGGCAACGATTGGTATGTACTGGTCAGGGTCCTGTACCATGAAGCAGCCCCTGACGTCTATGTCAGCCACCTTGGTTGCTATCTCATATGCAGCCATTGCCTTGGCCTTTGCATATGGGTTGGTGTAGCCTGCTGCCTCAACCGCCTTATCTGTGTCTATTACCACCTGTGGAAGTTCAGGTGCCTTTCCGGCTTCAACATCTGCAATCATTGCATCGATTGTGTTCTGCACAACCCTGTATGCTCCTGTGAATGCAAGGACCTTTATAACGTCGGAGTTGAAGGATGCCATCTCTGTTGGGTCCAGGAACTCCCTTCTTGCCCCTATCATGGGGTCGGCCTTTACTATTATGTATCCAAGTCCCTGCTCCTCGATTTCATCCTTGACCCTGAGGCCTGGTGCGTCACCTATGATCATGGCTGGAACATCAGCCTCTGATAGAATCTCCCTTGCCTTTGCAGGGCCAGGTGCGCCAGGGTTTGGGCTTATGAATATAACAAAGTCCCTCTCCATTTCAAGCATGGTTGGTACTGCCCTCTCGATTTCATCGGGGTTCATCTTTGCACCTGAACCCACGACACAGACATCTATGTTTGGCCTGTCTGCCCTCTCATCAAGTAACAGGTCCAGCACAGGTGAGGTCCCGATGTTACCACATTTTATTATACCAATTTTTACAACCATTAGATCACCAGAATCTTATTATTTTGCGCCTTATTAAGTATTTTATGATTTAAAGATTATGATTAAGCTTTTATAGTAGTAGTATACTTTTTACCTTTTCTGGGGTCATTATGATTAAAATTTAAATTATAGATAATATCTTAATCATTTAATTTAATATCAGGTTTATTAATCCTCCTCCCTTTCAACAACAAGAACATTGCCTGTGAATATTTTTGAGAAGATCTCCCTCCTTATCCTGATCCTACCCATGGCAGGGTCAGCCAGTGTGATGTTTCTATCATCAACCGAGAGAACAACGGTGTAGTGTGCCGTGTCACCGTACCTTACAAATGCGATGTGATTCCTTCTCAGACCCGATATTTCCATCCTGACCCCTCTTGCACTCAAGCCCTTCGAGGTTGCTGCGAGTATCAGTCCATACATGGTGGTCCCTGATTCGTCTGTACCTGCAAGCTCCGCCAGTTCTGCCTCACTGCAGTGAACTCCAAGGTTTCTGAGAACCGTGGCAAGTGCCGCCGGGCCGCAGCTGTATCCGCTGCTCTGCCTCACTATAACCTCATCACCCAGAGACGATTTCATATCAAAACCCTCCATTTTAATACCAGTATTCATAATAAATTATTAATTATTATTAATAAATGTATATGATTGAGGTGGAACAGAAACCCATGAGCTCATATAACGCACGTTGGTCTTGCTTCAAATGAAAAAAGGTTGAACGAACAGCGAGCAAATGCCCTAATCATCACCAGGAATAGTGGTTACCCAAAGAATTAATGACGTGAAGGTATCCATCAGCTACCTGAAACCTTTTCGGGCATCCCAGATGCGCTTCATAGACCTCAATCCGCCCCTGGGACCCGCAGTTTCATGGAAATCATCAATGAGCCCTATCAACTTTCTGACGGCCATCTCAGCATCCCCTACAATTCCTGAGGACTCGGGTGGTTTCACATCATCCGCCACCTCACCTAGGCTGGCAGAGTCAACCACAGGTATCCCCACCTCAACTGCAAGGTCCACGCTCGCGTGTCTCTCATGGAAACCCCGGAGCTTAATTGCCGGAACACCCAGCACGGCGGCCTCAATGGTGAGGCCCATTCCTGCCCCGTATATGACAAGATCAGAGTAGGCCATGAGGGATGGAAGATCAACAAATCCCTCAAGGACCTCGGTATTCTCTGAACCTACTAAGCTCCTCACATAATGTGGACTGAAGCGGAAGGGTACCACTATAATGCGTCTTCTGAGGGCTTCAGCTCTCGATATAAGGTCAGGTATATCCCCCCTTCGCAGGTCGCCTCCAAGGACCAGGAGAGTGTAATTCCCGATACCTGGATCCTCAGTCTGGAGGCGGCTCACATAGAGGGCCTGGGGGTAGCCACCTATGACCTCAACATTCTCAAGGAGGTACTCATCCTCAAGGTAATCCCTGTAGCGGGTGGACGGTGCCGTTACAATGTCTGCAAAGGCTATCATTTCAATGGGATTGTAAATGTCCTGTTCAATATGAAGGACACCCTTTCCCCTGAGATATGATGCTGCGATGGCCTTCCTCACATCCCCTGCATTCCCGCATGTGAGCACAAGATCCGGGTTTATTTTTCCAAGGTGGCGCCAGGTAACTGCAATATCCCTCAGGACGAGGTATGCGATTTCCATCTTACCCCCGGATCTGCTCCTGCTGGTTCCCATGGAGTAGTACTCCTGGCAGAGGTCTCCCAGGACATCCATCACCCCCCCACCATGACACAGGCAGTGGTATTCATGTCCAGATTCCTGCATCAGGGGATGGAAGGTCTTTGCAGGTGCAAGTTCAGCTGCAACTGCCAGTTTCAGGATAACACCTCCAGAGGACGTATATAATTGATATGACAGCGACCATGTAGAACAACCAGACCACAAGGTCTGTTGGGCCTGTTTCAACCCAGATTATGGTATGGGCCAGAATTACCGAATAAATACCTGTAAAGATCCCGTTCAGTGATATCTGAATCCTGTGCATGAATCCAAGGATCATTCCCAGTAGGAACATCTGGATAACCATTGCAGGAAGCCCGAAGTCCAGGATGGGGGGTCCAAATATGAGTGATGTTGTTGAGTGCCTGTAGCCAAGCACGGCCTCACCAACGATTGACCTTGGATCCGTTGAGTGCAGATATCCTGTAAGGGTGTAATAGAGGAGTTTACCGGCAGTTGCCCCCTGCTGGTCCAGGAGCCTGTCAAATACCATGAGGGTGTAGCCTGCCCTGTAGAGAAGGAGTTCCAGTGGATTCAGGGTCCAGGTCTGCCATTCAATTGATTTAACAGCAATATAGCCGACGGCTATTGCCACAATGGCAAGAGCTGATAGCAGGAGGCCTATCTGGCGGGGGGATGGCCTTGCAGAGTAGTAGATGGTTATGATACCGCTCAGCAGTATAACCACAACGGTTGTCCTGTAGCCTGTGAGGGCAAAGAGTGTGGCTCCAATGATAAGTGGAATACAGTACCTCCTCCTGGGATAAGCTGCAAGAAGCATGTTAATTGATGGGAGGAATATGAGGTATGAAAGAAGCCATATCTTCGTAACCGCCCTTGCCTTGAGATAACCGCTGAGGAGCGGAATTCCCCCCAGCATATAAAGGTTCAGTGCCTGTAGAATGATTCCAGACGTGACAAGAAGGACCAGAAGTTTTTCCCGTGGATTTCCTGGACTGGCAGGTTTCTCTGTTCGTATCCTTCCAGACATATATGCTCCAAGGATGAATATGGTGGCACCAAGAACTATATAGAGAATTGAAAGCCCTGATGGAAGTCTCAGACCCCTGATACCCATCAGTGTCCCTGAAATGGCAAGCACAAGGTATATGAGCAGCGCTATGATGACAGAATAGGGGGAGAATATATCAAACCTCATCCTGGAGCTCCCATGCATTCCTTGTGAAGTTTGCGGCAAAGTTGGGGCATGATGCTGCATGTATGTGCACGTAACTTGCAAGGGCCGATCCAGAGGTTATTCCATCCATGGAGTCCATTATGCCCCTTCCCCTGAGCACCCTGAAGGCAAATTGCGCATCTCCGGTGACTGAGACCCTTGAGTAGTGGAATTCATGTCCCCTGAACACATCCCCCTCCCCTGTTATCAGGTTGTCAGAGACCGCCTCAGAGATCACGTAGCTCAGTCCCTGGACCTTTTTTGTCATCTCAGCATCGTAGGGGAACACACCACACATCTCGCGCCCATCAATGGACCTCATCAGGTACATCAGGCCGCCACATTCCCCGAAGATGGGTCTGCCGTCTGCGTGAAACCTCCTCACCGACATCCTCATGGATCTGTTGGATTCAAGTTCCCCTGCAAATACCTCAGGGTAGCCACCCCCTATGTATACCGCGTCAACATCAGGCAGCTCCTCATCATGGAGGGGGCTGAAGTAGACAACTGAAGCCCCGTTATCCTCAAGGGCCTCTATGTTCTCCCTGTAATAAAAGTTAAAGGCCTCGTCAAATGCCACGCCTATTTTAACCTTACTTTTATTTCCTCTCTGCCACAGGGGTTCCCTTTCTCCATCAATTTTTCCTGCAGACGCCATTATATCCTCAAGGGCCTCAAGGTCCAGGTACTCCTCCATCGCACTGCCCCATCTCTCAATGTAGGATGCTATCTGCTCCCTTTCAACGGCGGGTACAAGTCCAAGGTGCCTCTGCTCAACCTCCAGTTCTGCGCTCCTTGGTATTCCCCCCACCACCTCGGTGCCTGTGAGTTCCTCAACAGCCTCCTTTGTCTTGAGGTAGTGTCTCCTGTTCTTAACCTGGTTCAGGATAACCCCCCTGATTTCAACCTCCGGGTCAAGGGATCTGAAACCCAGTACCATGGCCGCCGCGCTTTTAACAAGGCTTCTTGAATTTATTATGAGAACCACCGGGGCTTTAAGGGCCTTTGCAACTGAAGCTGTGCTTCCAGTGTCCCCGGTTGCACTTATACCCTCATACAGTCCCCTTACGCCCTCTATTATACCCATTCTGGCCCCTGATATTTTCATTGCCCTTGTGAAGGCCTCCCTTATCTGGGCATCTGTCATGAAGAAGGAGTCGAGGTTCCTTGAGATGTTTCCTGTGGCCATGGTGTGATATGATGGGTCTATGTAGTCCGGACCCACCTTGAAGGGCTGGATGCCCCTATCGGAGAGTGCCCTCATTATCCCGGTCGCTATGGTGGTCTTGCCAACTGCGCTCCCTGTCCCTGCAAGTACAAGTCTCATATATGAAACTCGATGCTACATTTATTTAAGTTTTGGGAGAATAGCACCTTTCCTCTGTTTCCCAGAATAAAAAAAAAGGATTTGTCAGAAATTCATCTGAGAAGGTATCTTGCCCTTGATGTGTGTGACTTGCCATGGACAAGGCAGAAGTCTGCATCGCATCTGCTGCAGAACCACATCCCCTCTGGACATGTGGAGCCCTCTTCATATCTCAGTGTTCCGTGCCTGCCACAGAATGGGCAGTAATTCCTGAATCGTGACTGATGCTCCTTGTAGTCCACATGAAGTGAACATGAACACCTTCCACTGGCCTCAACGTAATCCGCGGTTACAGTGTGGGATGATGCCCCCACATCCCTTGATGTGTGTCTGTAGGCCCTCACATGTTTCCTTTTGAGGACCCTCTTTTTATAGTACGCCTTTGTATGGATTCTTTTTTTGCTGTACTTCTTATGATACTTCTTGGCATCCACCTTCAGGGGCTTTGCACTGATTTCAGTTCCTCTATCCTCCGCTTCAGAAGCGGTTATGCCCGCTGCAGCTATGGAGAATAGAAATAAAGATGCAATAAAAAGTCGCTTAATTTTACCGCCTCCAATCCAGAAAGATATTTAATGTTCCCTCTGGATGTTGGGAATATAACTTTGACCTCATATATAAATATTTTGCCTCAGAATTGAAAAATAAGACGTTTTATAACTCTTTTTTTCAATCAGAGCCTTCTAATTACTTTTTAAAAATTGAAGTAATGGGTGTGATGTTTTAATTTCTTCTTTAAATCACTTTGACACTAACGTTTCCTTTTTTCAAAAAATAAGCCATATTAAATCGTTTTTTAAATTGAATGATCTGATGGTTTATTTAAGGGGGTGCAGAGGCACCATACTGAGAGGATCCAGAACCTTAAAAAGGACCTGTGTTTATATCAGAGCATTATATGGATGCTTTGAAATTTTAAACTTTTCTGGTGATCTAAAATCTAATTTAAATTCTTATGATGACTTAAAATCAATTATAATCCTTTCAAATCATTCATCTTATCTCCCCATCAGAATCACTGCGGATCCCGCGAGCCCCCTGATATAATTAGTTATAGAATCATGGACATATTATTCACCATGAGTCTTGCTGAAAGGGTCCAGGTGCTGAGTGACAGCGCCCAGTTTGACCTCTGCGACTACAGTGCAGACCCCTCCCAGCGGAACCCTTCGCTGCCGGGTATCTACTACACAAGTTACAGGGGCTGCAGGGTCCCCCTCTTCAAGGTTCTGCTCACCAACAGGTGCTGCAACGACTGCAGGTACTGTATAAACAGCGCAGAGAAAGAGCCCGTTGAGCTGAAGCCGGAGGAAGTTGCAGGGATATTCCTTGACTACTATGAGAGGCGCTACGTTGATGGACTCTTCCTCAGCTCCGGGGTGAGCAGGGACCCTGATGAAACCATGGAAAAGCTCCTGGAGACACTCAGAATCCTGAGACTTGAGGGTTATGGCGGTTACATACACCTCAAGATCATACCGGGCTCATCCATGGACACCGTAAGAAGGGCCATGGAACTTGCAAGTCGTGTGAGCATCAACCTTGAGACCGCAACCAGGGATGGTCTTGATGAACTTTCATCCACCAAGGACTACAGTGTTGACATTCTGCGGAGAATGAGGTGGATCAGCAGGTTCAAGAGGAGACACCCTGAACTTGCACCCTCAGGTCAGAGCACCCAGCTGATGGTTGGGGCTGTTGATGAAACAGATGAGGATATAGTTAAACGTGTTAAGTGGATCTACGATAAATATTCCCTCAGGAGGGTGTACTTCAGTGGTTTTCAGCCCATTGAAGGGACTGCACTTGAGAAAAGGGCCGAAGCAGACCCCGGGCGTGTCTTCAGACTCTATCAGGCTGACTCCCTCCTGAAGTCCTATGGTTTCGGTGTTGACGAGTTGAGGTTCAGTGGGGGCTACCTGGACACCTCTGTGGATCCAAAGTACGCCGCAGCCATGGAGATGGATATCTTCCCGGTGGACCTCAAGACCGCCCCCTATCATGAAATCATCAGGGTCCCTGGAATAGGACCAAGGTCGGCCAGAAAAATAATTGAACTGAGGGGTAAGGTTAACCTCACCCCGGATATCCTGAAGGGAATGGGGGTGAGGCTGGGCAGGGCTGAACCCTTCATATACCTCGATGGATCCCAGACAACCCTCAGCAGCTGGAATAAGAGCGATTGAATTACTGGAGTTCAGAGAACATCTCCCATATTTCAGGGTACTTCTCCTTAACGGCCCTTTCTATGAGGTCCGATGCCTCCCTGCTTATGCTGAACTCTGGCTGTGTCTTTTTCAGGTACCTGAGTACCGCTGCAGACCTTGCAGACCAGAGGGTTATGCGGGGGTTGCGTTTAACCTCCCTTATAACAGCCTCAACCTGCACATCTCCGGCCACTGAGTCAGAGGTCTCCTTCACTTCCTTCCTTGTCCTTGACTGGATGAGTGCATCGAGTCCCATTCCAAGGCCCTTCTTCTGTGTCATCATATCACTCCATGTCCAGTATTTCAGCTGCGAGTTTCATGTAGGCCCCCGTACCTGTGCTTTCAGGGTCATAGGTGATGCATGGTTTTCCATGACTTGGGGCCTCTGCAAGGCGTACGTTTCTCGGTATCCTTGTTCTGAAGATGTTCTCCCTTTCACCAAAGAACTTCTCAACCTCCCCCTGCACGTCCCTTGCAAGGCGTGTCCTCGAGTCATAGAGGGTTATGAGTATCCCCTTTATGGGGCAGGGGCTCTGGAGACGTTCCTCAACAAGGTTCATTGTTCTGAGGAGGTCGGCCATTCCCTCGAGGGCATAGTACTCCGCCTGTATTGGTATTATGACACTGTCAGATGCCACGAGGGCGTTGAGTGTGAGTATCCCCAGTGACGGCGGGGCGTCTATGAATATGTAGTCGAATTCATCCCTCACGTCCCCCAGAGCCTCCTTGAGGATGGCGTGGTAGCCTATCTCGCTGCTGAGTTCGATCTCTGCACCGCTCAGGGATATGTTGCTGGGTGCAAGGTACAGGTCCTCGAGTTCGGCTGGCAGTATCACATCCCTGAGGGATGCCTTTCTGCTGAGTACTGTGTAGATGGTTGAGTCCAGTTCAGATTTATTCACACCGAACCCTGTCGTTGCGTTACCCTGGGGGTCCATGTCAACCACCAGCACCCTCCTCTCAAGTAGTGAAAGGGCTGCTGAGAGGTTCACTGCGGTTGTTGTCTTGCCACAGCCCCCCTTCTGGTTTATGATTGAAATTATCTCTCCCATTGAATCACCATCAACTGATAGGATAATCACTTGGAACTTAGAATTTAGAACTTATAAATTATATCTTATAAGTTATAACTTATAAGAAGAGGGGCCAAAAAATTTTTTAGAAGTTGATTCTCTCTGAAAGTCTGACAGGGAGGGGTAGCCTTCTGAATGGCATTCCCTGGGTCTCTGATCTGACGAGTTCGATGAGCTCATGGAGATCCATCTGAACCTTTTCACCTGTGCTCCTGATGTTAACTGTGAGTTTGCCCTCCAGTTCGCTGTCACCCACAACCACAACGTAGGGTACCCAGTCCTGGGCAGCGTTCCTTATCTTCTTACCAAGGGTCTCCGCCCTGTCGTCAAGGTCCGCCCTCACATCATTTGCAGTCATCTCTGATACAAGGGACTCTGCAAATTCAAGGTGGCGCTCGGCAATTGGAAGCACCCTTACCTGTGTCGGTGAAAGCCAGACAGGTAGCATTGGTGGTTTCTCATCCATCTCAATGGCCGTCTTTTCAAGTAAACTGCAGATAACCCTCTCTATGCTCCCTGTTGGGCTGCAGTGGAGGATTATAGGGTTGACCTCCTCCTCATCACTGTTAACATAGGTTATGCCGAATCTTTCCCCGCTCTCAACATCTATCTGAACTGTTGGGTTCTCTATTGGCCTTCCAAGGTAATCTATGGCTGCAAAGTCCATCTTGGCAATCCAGTAGTGCTTTCTTGAGGGTAGAAGTTCAAGGAGTATAGGTTTTCCTATCTTATCCGCCACTGAGTGCACCCAGTCAGAGTACTCCTCATAGAAATCCCTGGTGGCCCTGAATATCACCTCATAGTTCACCTGGAGGTCCTCACCTGTCTTCATGCACATCCCGACCTGCCCTGCAAACTCGGTGAGGGCCTGTTCAAGGTCGGCGCATACCGTGTGAAGGTCGGGCATTGTAAAGCCCCTGAGCCTTTTGAGGCCAACCACCTCACCCTTCTTCTCAAGCCTGAAGCTGTAGGTGGAGAGTTCATATATTGAGGCAGGGAGATTCTTCCATGTGAGGAAGGAATCTGAGAGTATCCTGAATGCCCCGAAGCAGCATGCATATCGCAGCATGAGTTCCTTCTTGTTCTTCATCCTGTACTGCCTTTCACCGAACTTCTCTGCATGGACCCTGATGGCCTCGTCCTCAAGGTCATACATTATGGGGGTCTCAACCGGCATGGCCCCCTCACTGGTTACGAGCATGTAAACGTAGTCTGCAAGAAGATCCCTTATGAGCCTTCCCCTGGGGTACCATCTGAGGTGTCCCACATCTGCTGATGGCTCATAATCCGCCAGGCCCTTCTCCCTCATGAGTCTAACGTGTGGTGGCTCCTCGCCGGATGATTCGAGCACACCCAGTTCATACTTCACAAGGTTTTCAAGGTCCCTGCTTGTGAATTCAAATTCTTCCGGTCTGATTTTCTGGCCCTTGTAGAGTATGAACCACTCTGATTCCTCTGATTCCTCCTCCTCTTTGATGGGCTCCGGCCTTATGGTCCTTGAGAGTTCCGATAGTGGGTGGCCCTTGCAGGATATTCTGAATGCCTTGTACCAGCCGAAGGGGACCCTTGAGACCTCAATTCCCCTCTCCCTCAGCGCCTCCTCCATTCCCTCAAGAACCCTGCGGGCTGTCTTCGGGGAGCTCAGTGAGGAGCTGAGGTGCGCATATGGATATATAACCACATTATCAGCCTTAACGTCACCAAAAACCCTCACTATTTCATTTACCGCATTTTCAATGACTGAATCAGGGTTCTCCTCATCCTCAGCCTCCACCGCTGTGAAGACCACCAGGGACTCGGTGAAGTGTCCCTTCATTTTATCTTCGGGTATTTCCTCCGCTATCCCTGTTTTGTTCTTTGTCTCGTATTCCAGGTAATCAGAGTGAATTAACAGTATCCTCATGCCATCACCTTGTAAGAATAATATAATGTTATTGTTTTAAGGGCGAAGGTTTTTAAATATTGCCTATGTGAAGGGGAATGATAAAAGACTCCAGAAAACTGCATATCCATGGATTAAGTGCTGAAGACCCGGCAGATTACTGCATAAATGGTGTGGCTAGATACCTCCTCCCTCTCCATAGGATTTCCCATGCCATATGCCGTCAAATATCCTCGAGTAGTTCTCTGCTATCTCAGGGTACTGGTTCCATATACCCATTGCAGACTCAGGTACCGGTGATCCCTCAGGTGTGAACCTGGAGAATATCCACATCATCTCCACTGAGTCCCTCACAAACATCCGAACAGGCGGCATGCTCACGACCCTCACCTCACAGGGCAGATCAAGATCCTCAGGTGCCATTATCCTTACATCAGCACCCCTATCCATTATCCTCTCAATTGCAGGGCGCAGCTCTCTCAGCTCGCCCCTGAATATGAAACCCATCCTCATTTTGAGTTCGGACCTTGTCCTCGATATGATCTCGAGTTCCTTCTTCATTATCTTCTCCTGTCCGTGTATGAGCCATACCGGGGCCGGTACCCTTGAAACCTGGTCCTCATAGGTTCGCCTGAGCTGGTGCATGGCATCATCCAGTTCCTTCATTATTCTCTTCTTTTCCCTCCTGAAAACCTCTGCAGGGGGGACCACATGGTACCTGAGAGGTTTGCCGCGCTCCACCTCCACGAATCCCCTTTCTGAAAGCTGCCTCAGTACCTCATAGATCCTTGACCTTGGGATTCCTGATGCCTCGGCCGCCTCGGATGCCCCTGCAGATACCAGTGACACCATTGCAGTGTATGCGGCCGCCTGATAATCTGTAAGTCCCAGGAGTCTAAGCGCATTCCTCACCTTCCTCTCCAAACAGACACCTCTAGTGTTACATTTTATACTCAAATAGTGACAAAATCTATATATAATTTGCTGTCAGTTTTTAATATGGTGATTGAAATGAAGTACCGCTGCAAGGTATGTGACTACATATACGACCCTGACGTGGGTGACCCCACATCAGGTATAAAACCTGGAACCCCCTTCCAGGAACTTCCAGAGGACTGGGTCTGCCCGGTATGCAATGTGGGTAAGGACCAGTTCGAGCCCCTGAAGGGTGAGGTGAGGCGCGTGAGGCCAGAGGACATAGACATGTTCTGCTACCAGTGCTCCCAGACCGTCCGTGGAAGGGCCTGCACAGTAAAGGGGGTCTGTGGAAAGGAAGCAACCGTTGCAAGACTCCAGGACAACCTTCTATTTGCAATTAAGGGGATCTCTGCCTACCTCTACCATGCCCGTGAACTCGGATACACAGATGAAGTTGTGGATGCCTTCCTTGAGAGGGGATTCTACTCAACACTCACCAACGTGAACTTCGATGCAGAGGAATTCGTAACCCTCGCCCTTGAGGCTGGTGAGATGAACCTGAGGACCATGAAGCTCCTCAAAAAGGCCCACATTGACACCTACGGGGAACCTGAACCCACAGAGGTGAGGGTTGGGGCCCTTGATGGCCCCGCCATAATAGCAACAGGTCACAGCCTGAAGGCGCTTGAAGAGCTGCTCAAGCAGACCGAGGATACTGGTGTGAATGTGTACACACACTCGGAGCTGCTCCCAGCCCATGGTTACCCTGGCCTCAGGAAGTACCCGCACCTTGCCGGGCAGCTCGGAGGGCCCTGGTTCGACCAGAGGGAGACCTTCTCACGCTACAGCGCCGCGGTGCTTGGAACATCAAACTGTGTTCTGCTACCCCATGACAGCTACAGGGATAGAATGTTCACCTGTGGTGTTGCCCGGCTCCCGGGGGTTGAACATGTGGATGGCTACGACTTCAGTCCAGTGATAGAGAAGGCACTGGAACTTCCACCCCTTAAAGAGGAGGAGGCAGCGACACTAACAACAGGTTTCGGACTCTCAACAATCCTCTCACTTGCAGATAAAATAAAGGAGCTGGTGGAGGAGGGTAAAATCAGGAGATTCTTCCTTGTTGGTGGGTGTGATTCTCCGCTACCCAGGGCAGAGTACTACACCGAATTTGTGAGGAAGCTCCCCCAGGATACCGTGGTCCTCACACTGGCCTGCGGCAAGTACCGTTTCAACTCAATGGATCTGGGTGACATTGAGGGGATTCCCAGGCTAATAGACCTTGGCCAGTGCAACGACTCCATAGTGGCAGTGGAACTTGTGGAGGCACTGAGCAACCTCTTCAGTATGGACGTGAATGATCTGCCCCTCAGCATAGTCCTCAGCTGGATGGAGCAGAAGGCCGCTGCAATACTCTGGAGCCTCCTATCACTCAACCTCAGGGGCATGTACATAGGTCCCATACTGCCTGGATGGGCCAACGACGACATCATAAATGTGCTCGTTGATAACTATGAACTCACACCAATAGGTGACCCTGAAGAGGACATGAAGAAAATGATGGGGTGATGAAAAATGGAGATTAAGGGAAAGGTTCTGAAACTGAATGAGCTCATTGACTACCAGGACGATTCAGTTGTGAGCAGGGAGATCATCAGAAAGGACACCGGTACAGTGACCCTCTTTGCCTTTGACAGGGGGCAGGGCCTCAGTGAACACACTGCGCCCTTCGATGCCATGGTCCAGGTGATCGAGGGTGAGGCAGAAATTACAATAAGTGGAGAGAAGAACCTTGTGGCCGCAGGGGAGATGATAATAATGCCGGCCAACGAGCCACATGCAGTGATGGCGAGGGAACCCTTCAAGATGCTCCTCACCATGATAAGGTCATGAGTTTGTGGTGGATTCAAATTAAAAAAGGTGCCAACACCATCAAGCCTAACAAATCAAAAGTAACTAGATACCATAAGGCCAACCGCCACGAGGCCTGTGCCAACAATGACGAGGAAGAGGGTCCCCACCCTTTTCCCGAACATTCTTGTGCCAAGTGCAAAAGCCAGTCCGCCCTTTATAATTGTATTTGAGACTCCTGCAAGGGTTATGGCAGCTGCAGCTGTTGAAGAACTTAAAGAACCCCCTGCTGCCAGTAAAGACATGCTCACAGTTATGGCATCCACATCAGCAACCCCAGAAATCACAGCCGCAGCCAGGACACCCCCACTGCCAATGTAGACGTTCGCTGCCTTGGATAGGAATAGAATAGCCATGAAAAGCGCCCCGAATATGAGTGCAGGCTTAACAGAGAATGGGTTTTGAATTTTAATATCCTGATCAATCTTCGATGGTGACCTGATGAACAGAACACCCATGGCCATCCCGGTTACCCCCATTGCAAGCATTGGGGGTGCAACGTATCCCATAAGTGAGGGGTTTATAACGGAGACCTCCAGCAGGATCCTGAAAAACATCATTGAACTTGAAACGACCGATGCGAACACCGCAGGCCTTATGAGATCATCAGATTCCCTAACCCGACCTGCCATTGCCGTAACCACAGCTGTACTTGACACCAGTCCCCCTATTATTCCCGTGGCGCTAAGGCCCCTGTCTGGACCTGCTATCTTCATTGCAATGTAACCTGAATAGCTTATGGCTGATATGAACACCACCATCAGCCACACCTGATAGGGGTTGAAAACCCCCCACGGGCCAAGCGATGTATCCGGAAGAAGAGGGAGAATCACAAAGGCTATTACAAGGAATTTTATTGTATCTATCATCTCCCTCTCACTTATCCTCCTTACGGCAATGTGAATGTACCTTTTGAGGGCAAGGAGAGCCGTTACAATGATGGCAAGCATTGCTGCAAGCCTGTAATCACCTGAAAAACACATGGCCCCAAGCATGAAGGTTACAAACGCTGCAACCTCACCTGTTATCCCAATATCCCCATCATCCCTCGTGCTCACAATGTAACTCGCAGATACTATGGCAACCAGACCCAGAAAGGCAAGAGGAAGCATCAGAGGGAAAATCTCTGATAGATATGCTGAAAGGGCCCCCATGAGTGATATCAGGATGAAGGTCCTTATACCCGCAAATTCAGTCCCCTGGGTCCTCCGCTCCCTCTCAATACCCACCAGGGCTCCTATGGCAAGGGCTATCAAAAACTTAATTACAGGGAAATCCATGTTATAATATATGACAGTTAAATTAATATTATTTATTCCATGATAATTAATAATAATCAGGGTGATGATAATAACGGTGATTCCATGAAAAGTGATACCATAAAAAGGGGAATACAGAGGGCGCCCCACCGCTCCCTCCTCAGGGCATGTGGCCTGACAGACCATGACTTTGAAAAGCCATTCATAGGGATAGCCAACAGCTACACGGATATCGTGCCAGGCCACCTCCACCTTAGGGAACTTGCAGATGAGGTCAGGGCCGGAATCAACGCTGCAGGTGGAGTTGCATTTGAATTCAACACCATGGCCATATGCGACGGAATAGCCATGAACCATGAGGGCATGAAGTACTCCCTTGCATCAAGGGAGATAGTCGCAGATACCGTGGAGAGCATGGCAATGGCCCATGCCCTTGACGGACTTGTCCTTCTTCCAACGTGTGATAAGATAGTACCGGGTATGCTGATGGCCGCTGCAAGACTTGACATACCATCAATAGTGGTCACCGGTGGCCCCATGCTACCAGGAGAGTTCCAGGGAAGGAAGGTTGACCTCATAAATGTATATGAGGGTGTAGGCGCAGTGAGTGCAGGTGAAATGAGTGAGGATGAACTCGCCGAGCTCGAAAGATGCGCCTGTCCAGGTCCAGGTTCATGTGCAGGACTCTTCACAGCCAACACCATGGCCTGCCTCACAGAGGCATTGGGAATGAGCCTCCCTGGATGCGCAACTGCCCATGCTGTAAGCTCAAAAAAGAGGCAGATTGCAAGGCTCTCAGGTCACAGGATAGTGGAAATGGTGAAGGAAAACCTCAAACCCACAGATATAATGAGCAGGGAGGCCTTTGAAAACGCGGTGATGGTGGACCTTGCACTTGGGGGGTCAACCAACAGCGCACTCCACATCCCTGCCATAGCAGCTGAGATGGAGGGCCTTGGCATCAACCTTGACGTCTTTGATGAGCTGAGCCTCAGAATACCCCACATAGCATCAATATCACCGGCAGGTGATCATATGATGATAGACCTTGATAGGGCAGGGGGAATACCGGCCGTCATGAAAACCCTCATGGATCACCTCAACACCAGCTGCATAACCTGCACAGGAAAAACCGTCGCTGAGAACATGAGGGATGCCAGGGTGAGTGACACCACAGTTATAAGGCCCCTGGATGACCCGGTCCACCGGGAGGGTGGCCTCGCCATACTCAGGGGTAACCTGGCACCCAGGGGCTCCGTGGTGAAACAGGGGGCCGTTGCAGAGGATATGCTGGTCCATGAGGGCCCAGCCAGGGTATTTGAGAGTGAAGATGAGTGTGTTGAGGCAATATTCAGTGGAGATATAGCCGAGGGTGATGTCATCGTAATAAGGTACGAGGGCCCCAAGGGGGGCCCTGGTATGAGGGAGATGCTGAACCCCACCTCTGCAATTGCAGGTATGGGGCTTGAAAGGGTGGCCCTCATAACCGATGGAAGGTTTTCAGGTGGTACCAGGGGGCCATGCGTGGGACACGTCTCCCCCGAGGCAATGGAGGATGGTCCCATAGCGGCTGTGAGGGATGGGGACACAATAAGGATAGATATACCCTCAAGAAAGCTTGAGGTTGATCTGACAGAAGATGAGATCAGAAGAAGGATTGAATCTGCAGAAAAACCAGAGCGCCGCGTTAAGGGATGGCTTGCACGCTACAGGAAACTCGCAGGTTCAGCAGATACAGGTGCCATTCTGAGATAGGTGTGAGCATGAGTGATGATAAAAGGGAATTGATTGAAGCAGCAGCATACATTCTCCTCCTCTTACTCGCTGTTGTTGCATCACAGCACATGAACGTGGTTGTATCAGGAAGCATGGAGCCCGTATTCTACAGGGGCGACATAGTGATAATCGAGAAGAGCAACTTTTTTGGCATAAATGAACTGGACCCTGAAAACGTGCAGAAGGGTGACATAATAATCTATGACGCCACATGGTTCCCCGAACCGGTCATACACAGGGTTATAGCCGTCGAAAAGGATAAAGCAGGTCAAAAATACTACATCACAAAGGGTGACAACAACCCATCACCTGACCCCGCACCTGTGTACCCATCACAGGTTGAGGCAAGGGTTATAACGGTGGGTTCAAATCCGCTAATGATACCCAAGGTGGGCTACATAACACTCTGGCTTAAGGGACTCTGAAGGCAGGTGAGGAAATTGTTCAGATACATTGAAAACAGTGCAAGGGATTCAATAATTGAGGCGCTTGAGAAGCTCCAGCTACCAGTACCATCAGAGATCAAACTGGAGGAACCACCAAACCCCCAGCTGGGAGATCTTGCATGCACGGTGGCCTTTGAACTTGCAGGTGAACTCAAAAGACCGCCAATGGAGATAACCTCCGATATAATGTCGGTGATTGAAACTCCTGGGATCTTTGAGGCCGTTGAATCAAAGGGGCCCTACATAAACTTCTTTGTTGACTATGGAAAGCTTTCAGGAAAACTCCTTGAAATCATGGATGACGACTACGGGTCCCATCCAGAGAGGGGTGAGAGGATAATCCTTGAGCACACCTCTGCAAACCCCAACGGTCCCCTGCACATAGGGCATATAAGGAATGCCATCATCGGGGACTCACTTGCAAGGATACTCAGAATGGCAGGATACCAGGTTGAAACCCAGTACTACGTTAATGACATGGGGCGACAGATAGCCATGATTGTCTGGGGCCTTCTGAACCTCCAGAAAACCCTGGATGACTACCCCGGGGATAAGAGGGACCACAGGGTTGGAAGGCTCTACCTTGAGGTTAACCAGAAACTCAAAGAGGATCCTGGTATAAAAGATGAGGTGGATGAACTCCTGAGGAAATACGAGGCCGGTGAGAACGAGGACACCTTCAGGGAGGTTGTGGAGTACTGCCTTGATGGAATGAAGGAGACCATGCAAAGGCTACACGTCCACCACGACAGGTTCGTGTGGGAGGGGGAACTGGTAAGGGATGGGACGGTTGGTGAGGTTATAGAATCCCTCAGAAAAACGGGACTCACCAGGGAAAATGAGGTCCTCTACCTTGACCTTGAGGATTTCGGCATTGAAAAGGAACTTGTGCTCACCCGTTCAGATGGAACATCCCTCTACTCCACAAGGGACATAGCCTACCATCTCCAGAAATCCCGTGAAGGGGATATTCTCATTGACGTCCTTGGATCGGACCATAAACTTGCAGCGGAGCAGGTGGGAATCGCCGTGGATCTCCTTGGGGGTAAGAAACCAGAGGTCATATTCTACGAGTTCATAACACTCCCTGAGGGCTCAATGTCCACAAGGAGGGGCGTATTCATATCGGTGGATGAACTGATGGACGAGGCCCATAAAAGGGCCTTTGAGGAGGTTAAAAAGAGGAGAGAACTTCCAGATGACGTTGCAGACGATATCGCCGAGGCCATCGGCAACGGGGCCATAAGGTACTATATAGCGCGCCTTTCCCCCGAGAAGCACATTGTGTTCAGGTGGGATGAGGCCCTCAGCTTTGAACGTGGCTGTGCATCGATACAGTACGCCCATGCAAGGGCATGCAAACTCCTCAAGAAGGCATCCTTCAATGGCTATGAGGATATCGAAGACACCTGGGAACCTGAAAACGATGAAAAAGAACTTGTCCGTCTCCTTGCCCGTTTCCCTGTGGTTGTTGAGGAGGCCGCCATGGCAAGGAGGGTTCACCCTGTGGCACAGTACGTGCAGGACCTTGCAAATGCCTTCAACAGTTTCTACAGATCCACACCTGTCATCGGGTCTGAATTTGAGGGTGCAAGGCTGAGGCTCGTTGATTCTGTCAGGATCGTGATCAGAAATGCCCTTGGTCTTCTGGGTATACATGCCCCGGAGACCATGTAAATTAATTTTTGGTTAAACAGGAACTCAGAAAAATTCATGTGCACATAATGTATTGAAGTCTGACATTCAGTCGGCGTTGGATAAAAGAAGGATGCTGTGAACAGAGAAGCCCTCCCTGGACTCCTGTTCATGCCTGCCTGAGCAGTCCATCACCACAGGCAACACCCTCAATCATCCCATGAGCCAGTGCATTATCGCCTTCTGTGCATGTAGCCTGTTTTCTGCCTGATCCCAGACAACTGACTGCGGCCCGTCGATGACCTCAGAGGTCGTTTCCTGCCCCCTCACAGCAGGAAGACAGTGCATGAATATGGCGTCGGGGGATGCGAGTTTCATGAGCTCTGAGTTCACCTGGTATGGCCTGAATACCCTGAGGCGTTCATCCGCCTCTTCCTCATAGCCCATGCTGACCCAGACGTCGGTGTAGACAACATCCGCGCCATCAACAGCTTCCCTAGGGTCATGGAGCACCCTTATCTCCGAACCACTTTTTCTGGCGATTTTTTCTGCCATTCCAGTGATTTCCGTGTCGGGTTCATAGCCTGGTGGGCAGGCAATGTCCATGTCCATCCCCAGCATTGCTGTTATGAGGAGCAGTGAGTTGCAGACGTTGTTACCATCACCCACGAATACCAGTCTACCACTGAAGTCCCCCAGTTTCTCCCTTACAGTCTGCATGTCAGCCAGCGCCTGGCATGGGTGTTCAAGATCCGTGAGCCCATTTATAACAGGTACAGAAGACTCTGATGCAAGTTCAACCACATCTAAGTGCCTTATGGCCCTTATCATGATCCCATCAACGTATCTGCTGAGGGTCCTTGCGGTGTCTGCTATTGGCTCCCCCCTTCCAAGCTGCAGGTCTGATGCTGATAGATAGAGGGGCTGTGCACCCAGCTGGGATGCCCCAACCTCAAAGGAGACCCTGGTCCTTGTTGATGATTTCTCAAAGATCATGGCAAGGGTCCTGCCCTCAAGTACCTTTCCCGGGATTTTTCCTGCCTTGTAGTCATCTGCAAGGTCAAGGAGTGCCACCACGTCTTCCATGTCACATACAGATAGAAGATGCCTCATCTGCCCAACTCCTCAGGACCGGAGGTCCTCCATGTGCTTCACCCTCTTCTCAACAAGCTCCCTGGTACCTATATCTCTCCGGTGGTAGAGCCTTCCCTTCACGTGTCCTGTGGCGTTCTCACAGAGCTCCTCTGCAGAGTATATGTTCTCTGCAAGGGCCACCAGTGCAAGTGCCCTGGATGAGGAGGTGTATATGGTGCTGTTCTCCTGGTTAACCGCTGCATAGTACGTTATAACCCCCATGTCCTCTATTTTATCCTCTTCAACCCTTATTTCAGAGCCTGCAACCCCCTTATCAGGGTATCCCTCAGGTACAAGGTACTTGCAGACCGTTGCAAGGTTCCTGAACCTTGCCCCGCTGAGACTTCCGTCCACGATTCCCTCACAGATCTCAAGCATGCTGGACTCAAGTAGTGGGAGCACATTCATTGCCTCAGGGTCCCCGAAACGTGCATTGTACTCTATGAGTTTCGGTCCGTCGGCTGTGAGCATGAACTGACCATAGAGAACTCCCTTATAGGGCCCTGCCTCACTTTTAATTGCATCGATTGTCTTCTGCATTATCTCAACTGCTTCATCATAGTCCTTCTGTGTTAGAAACGGTAAAAGACCATCTGAGTCTGAGTAGGAACCCATCCCTCCTGTTATTGGGCCCTGGTCACCCTCATATGCGTGGGGGTGGTCCTGTACTGCGGGCATTGGTACGATACGGTCGCCGTCAGAGAAGGCCTGGACGGTGAATTCCTCCCCAACAACCCTTTCCTCTATAACAACACTTGCATGGCCGCCTATACGATTGTCTATTACCTCACAGGCGTATTCAATTGCCTCTGAGTTGTCCTGGAGGTGTTCGCCGACTATCTTAACACCCTTTCCGCCTGTGAGTCCCACCGGCTTTACCACAGCCTCGCCCTCAAAGTCATCCATGAACTCCCTGAGTTCCTCCCTGTCATCAAAGACACGGTAGGTTATTGACCCGGGGATACTGTAACTTTCAAAGAGTCTGCGCATGAATGACTTGTCTGTCTCAATTCTGGCAGCCTCCCTGGTGGGCCCCACCGATAGTATGCCTGCTTCCTCAAGGGCATTGACCAGCCCTGCCTCGAGGGGTGCCTCAGGACCTATGAATGCCAGGTCAACGCCCTTACTGAATGCGAAATTGACCACCCTTTCTGTGTCAACCTCAGGAGCAACCATGAATTCACTGGCAAGCCTTGATATACCTGGGTTCCTGTTACCCATCACAGAGTATATTGTTGCCTCATCTGCCAGTGCACTGCATATGGCATGTTCCCTTGCTCCTGTTCCCACAACAAGTATTTTCATCGGATAATCCTCCCTGAAATTGATAAACTTAAATCTCCCTATTGTTTTATATAACCTTACCACTTACCTTTATTATGTATTTATAAGAAATATGTCATTAATAATAATGATAGATTTTCAAGGTGTTTCCAATGAAAGGTGGCCAGGCAATAATCAGATCACTTCTGGATCAGGGAGCAGACACCGTATTCGGATACCCCGGTGGACAGTTACTGCCACTCTATGACATGCTCTATGATTCCGAACTCAAACACATCCTTGTAAGACATGAGCAGTGCGCAGCCCACGCCGCAGATGGATATGCAAGGGCCTCAGGCAGGGTGGGGGTCTGCATAGCAACCTCAGGGCCAGGGGCCACAAACCTTGTAACCGGTATCGCAACAGCCTACATGGACTCCTCACCCATAGTTGCAATTGCAGGTCAGGTCCCCACCCACCTCATCGGGAATGATGCCTTCCAGGAGGTGGACATGATAGGCATAACCATGCCCATCACAAAGCACAGCTTCCAGCCAGCTGATGCAAGTGAAATCCCTGCAATGGTAAGGGCAAGCTTTCACATAGCAAAGACAGGACGCCCTGGCCCCGTTGTCATAGACCTTCCAAAGGACATACAGGAACAGGAGGTCCAGGATCCCCTTGATGAGCTGGACCTTCAGGGTTACAGGCCGACCCTCCGGGGCCACCCGCTCCAGATAAAAAGGGCCGCAGAGCTCATAAAGAGGTCAGAAAAGCCAGTTATACTGGCAGGTGGTGGAGTGATAATATCAGGTGCCTCAAAGGAGATCATGGAGCTATCAGAACTCATAAAGGCCCCTGTGACCACCACACTCCTCGGTAAGGGTTCTTTCCCTGAGGACCATCCTTCGGCCATGGGTATGCTGGGTATGCACGGCCGCAAGGTTGCAAACCTAACAGTGGACGAGTGTGACTGCCTCATAGCGGTTGGATGCAGATTCTCAGACCGCACAACCGGTAATGTTGCAGAATTCGCCCCCAATGCCAGAATAATACACGTGGACATTGACCCCGCCGAGATAGGTAAAAACGTGGCCGTTGATGTTCCCATCGTCGGTGACGCCAGGAATGTCCTTGGGGAGCTTATAGCAAAACTCAAAAAACACGGTGAAAGGGATGATGAGTGGCTGAGGGGTGTTCAGAAGTTCAGATCGGACTGCATGCCAAGGATGAGTTATGAAGAAGTCCCCCTGAAACCCCAGCAGGTTATAAAGGAGATAAGCCAGGTCCTGGATGATGAAACCGTTGTCACAACAGACGTTGGACAGAACCAGATGTGGATGGCCCACTTCTACACATCAAGGGCCCCCAGAAAATTCATATCATCAGGTGGCCTTGGGACCATGGGTTTCGGTTTTCCTGCCGCCATAGGGGCAAAGGTTGCTCTTCCAGAGAATGACGTTGTGGCTGTCTGTGGCGACGGCGGATTTCTGATGGTCTGCCAGGACCTTGCAACCATAAGGGAATATGACATACCCGTTGTGATATGTGTCATGGACAACCGCCACCTTGGTATGGTTGCCCAGTGGCAGCGCCTCTTCTATGATGAGAGGATGTCCCATACACACCTCGGCGAGGTCCCGGATTTCGTTAAACTGGCTGAATCATTTGGAATTGAGGCTGAAAGGGTCGAAAAACCGGGTGAAACATCTGAAGCCCTTTCAAGGGCCATAAGATCAGGTGAACCAGCCCTTCTGGATATAGTTATAGACCCGGAGGAGATACTCCCAATGGTCCCACCAGGTTGCGGTCTGACCGAAATAGTGGGGGAGTACAGGGTTGAAAGGGAGGATCCCCAGGAAATAAGATACTCTGGAGTGAAGGCGGACGGTGATTAAGATGAAACCCGACACACACATCATCAGTGCCCTTGTTGAGCACAGACCCGGTGTCCTTCAGAGGGTTGCAGGACTCTTCACAAGGCGTGGATTCAACATCGAAAGCATCACTGTAGGGGAATCCGAAACACCTGGAATCGCCAGGATGACCATAATAGCCAGGGGCGACGACCGCGTGCTTGAACAGATAACCAAGCAGCTCAATAAGCTGATAGACGTTATAAAGGTCCGTGACCTTGAACCATCATCCACCGTTAAGAGGGAGCTATGCATGGTTAAGGTACACGCCCCATCAGAGAAGGAGAGGTCAGAGATAATACAGTACACCAACATCTTCAGGGGGAGGATAGTGGACGTGAGCAGTGAGGCACTTACAGTTGAGGTCACCGGGGACTCAGAGAAGATAGACGCCTTCCTTGAGCTCCTGAGGGTCTTTGGAATCAAGGAACTTGCAAGGACCGGGCCAACTGCAATGTCCCGTGGTGGGAGAACCATCTGAATCCAGATGAACACAAATTTTATTTTTAATGACCCTGTTAATTAGAGATGAGGAGGTTTTTCATGAAGATCTACTATGAAAATGACATTGACATGGAGATACTGGCAGATAAGAAGATAGCCGTGATAGGTTACGGCAGTCAGGGAGAAGCCCAGGCCAGGAACATGGCCGACAGCGGACTTGATGTTATAGTTGGGCTCAGAAGGGGTGGAGCCTCCTGGAAGAAGGCCCATGATGATGGTATGAACGTCATGACAGTTGAGGACGCCTCAAGGGAGGCCGACATCGTACACATACTCATACCCGACGAGATACAGGAGACAGTATTTGAGCAGTCCATAAAACCATACCTCAGGGAGGGCAACACCATATCCTTCTCACATGGCTACAACATACACTACGGCTACATAAGGGCCCCTGAGGGGGTAAACGTCACCATGGTGGCCCCCAAGGGTCCCGGTGCAATGGTGAGGAGAACCTACCTTGAGGGCTTTGGAATACCTGGTCTCGTGGCTGTTGAGGTGGATGCAACCGGAGACGCCCTTGAACAGGCCCTTGCCATGGCAAAGGCATGCGGACTTGCACGTGCAGGTGTCCTTGAGACCACCTTCAAGGAGGAAACAGAGACCGACCTCTTCGGTGAACAGGCCGTGCTCTGTGGTGGTGTAACAGAACTCATAAACACCGCATTCAGAACCCTTGTGAAGGCCGGTTATCAGCCAGAGATCGCCTACTTTGAGACATGCCATGAACTCAAACTGATAGTGGACCTCATCTACGAGAGGGGATTCCAGGGCATGTGGCACAATGTGAGTAACACAGCAGAGTTCGGGGGCCTTACAAGGAGAAAGAGGGTTATAACAGAGGAAACAGAGAAGGAAATGCATAAAATACTGGAAGAGATCCAGAACGGTAAATTCGCCAAGGAATGGGCCCTTGAAAACAGGGCCGGTGCCCCGATGCTTAAAAGGATGAGGGCCCTTGAGGGAGAACTGGAGATAGAGAAGGTGGGCTCAAAGCTCAGGAAACTCTGCGGCCTTGAAAAATAAACTCCGCCGATAAATCCCATATTTTTCTTTTAAAAGGTGATTGGCTTGGTATTTGTGGGTATGGACCATGGGACAACAGGAGTGTCCTTCACAATCCTTGGGGATAAGGTCGAGCACTTCAAGATAGGGAGGGAGGAACTCTCGGCGGGCAGGGTTTCCGCCCTTGAGGAGCTTGAAGGAAGGGTGTCCCCTGAAGAGATAGAACTCATGGCAATAACCTATGCAATGGGTGACGGTATAAACAGGATAAAGCCCATTGATCGGGTGAAGAACAGGGGTATCATCTCCATTGGAGGGGCCGGTAAGGTCACAGGTGGCGGGACAGCCGTTTACAGTGAAATAGAGTCCTCTGGAATACCCACTGTACTGATACCTGGCCTTCACCGCAACACCCCCTGTCTTGATGAGAGGTTCCGGGCAGCCTACTCCCACCACGCAAGTCCAGAGAAGGTGAGCATATGCTACAATGCATACCTGGATACCGGCTGGGAGAACATGATAGTTTCCGATATAAGCTCCAATACTGTGACCATGCTCATACAGGACGGGAAGATAAGAGGTGCGATGGATGCCTGTATAGGTGCCATGGGGGTTATACATGGGCCTCTTGACCTTGAAATGCTCAGGAAAATAGATGATGGTGAAAAAACAGCAAACGAGTGTTTTTCTCATGCGGGGGCTGTTAAGATAGCCGGCATAGATACGAGGGTATCCCGTGCAAGGGATGAACTCCTTGATATGTACCTTGAGGGAAGGAGGGAAGCGGCCCTTGCACTTGAGACCATGATAATGACCATAGCCATGGAGATATGGGGGCTTGCAGGCATCTCAGAGCGTGTTGATGGGATCGTTCTCACCGGATCCATGGGTGCCATGAGGGAACCCTACGATTTCCACGGAAAACTTGCAGATATGGTGAATGAACTGGCCCCTGTGAAGAGGCTGGATGCAACCTCCGGTTCCATGGGGAGTGCCCAGATAGCGCGTGATATACACGGGGGAAAAAGAGAGATTCTGGGAATAGAGGTTGATATCTAACTATTCCATTGCAATGAACGCTATCTTGGTTCCCTTAATGAACCTGATGCCCTCCTCAGTCTGAAGAACTGTGTTGAGGTAATTATCTATTGATATGAGTTTTCCCCTTGCCTCTTCATTGTTTTTGAGTGTTAGAAGAACATTCCTGTTTTTAAACTTCAGGAACTGCTTGTTAACCCTGAACTCCTTATCATCGCCTTTCATCAGAATCCCCTTAAAGATTTAGTAATGCTATAATGATTCGCCTATATATACTTCACATATCCTCCATCCTTCAGTTAAACTGCAGGGCTACTCCCAGGTTATCCTGAGGAGAACCAGAAGCGCGGCAAGCTGACAGAGGTTAACACTGAGAACAGGAAATCCCAGTCCATGTCCCCTGAAACCCTCCCGTATCAGCATGAAAATTATGAATATGATGTTCTGCAGGAGCAGCAGCATGGAAAACCCTATAAGTCCAAGTGTAAAACTGGACCGGATCTTCCTGTAGCCTGAAACATAGACCCCCAGAAGGATGAGGAGGACGAACACATTCAGAATCCCCACTACAACCGCCAGGAATGTGAGCCCGGGATCTGCCATGAAATTACGGGCATGAACTCCCCTCATACATCCACCCCCCTGATCCTATCCATTATATCCTCAAATAAGTCGTAATTCTCCTCCATTGCATCTGAAAGAAAGTACATCTTTCCGTACCTCTCACCTGATGATACTATGATTTTATTCTTCTCAAGAACCCTTAGGTGATGCTGAACAGTCTTATAGTCAAGTTTAAGCGCCTCTGCCAGCTGGTTGGTATTGTATGGCCTCTCATGCAGCATCCGGATTATCCTTGCACGGTTCACTCCCCCACGTGTCGCTGCAATAAGCCACCACAGGAGCCTCTTCATGGAACCACTCTTATACCTATGGGGGTAAACACTGATAATTTTTTGGCACTGACCCATTCAGTGATTTACCTTTGAATACCTGAGAGTCCACACATCATACTAATAAATGGAATTTTAAAGGTGGGGAGTGGGGATTCTGAAGCCCATCATGATTCTTCAGTGGTGATCTGCTTCACCATCAGGATGCGCCCCTCATCAGCTGGCTGAACATGCCCTTTAAAGGCTTCCAGTATATGTGGGCATGTATCAGGGTACCTGTAACCATCAGAATTGCAAGTTCAGCATGCCAGTAGGTCACAGATGGATTCATGGCCGTTTTTACACCAAGGCGTATGAATATGAGGAGGAGTATACCTGTAAGTCCTGTCCCGGCATATCCCACAGTTATTAGCATGTTCCACAGCCTTCTGTACACTGAACCCCTGATGTAGCCGCTGCGCATGAGGTAAAGCGTTAGGAGGTACGCCCCCACTATAATGAGGCTCACAGGTATTAAATGGTAATCTGTTTCATGGCCGCTGAACTCTCCAATGGTACCGTCTGAAACATCTCCACTCACGTTATGTTCAGGGGTGTGATTCTGTGTCCTGTTGATTTCAGAAGTTTCTGCTGGACTGTAATCATCGCTACCGCTGGATGAAGAAGCCCCCTGGTCAGATGAAGAAGCTTCCTTATCCTCAGATGCTGCGTAATCTGTTGTGGATGCTGTCTGTGAGAGGTCACATATGCCGTCACCGTTGAGATCCGTGAACCTTGGGCACTGTCCAGGGTAGGGGTCGTTCACAAGACCATAGGGGCATGAAGCGGCGCATGAAATGCCGGAAGTGGATATTGCGGCTGCGAATGGTAAAATTCCGGTCAGAAACTTAAATCCTTTCTTCAGGTTCATTTACCAACCCCCAGGATTCTGTTTAAGCTGCCTGTGTAGCAGTGGAAGTGAAAAACCGTTACAAGCACGAGGGCCAGGCCCGCCTCCACATGCCAGTAGAGAAGCTGTGAGTTCAGTGGAAACCTTATACCGTTCTCCACCAGGAGGAGAAGGACGAAACCTCCAATCCCTGATATCAGAAATGCGATGAGTATGATCAGGTTCCAGAGGTTCACATGAAAACTTCTTCGTATCCTACCATTCCTGTAAAGCGTATAGGTTAATATATAAAGCCCTATTAATGGAAGAGTCACGTTAAAAATAGTGTATTCCATTTAAGGTCCTCCAATCTTTTATTTTAAATTGGACCTTCTCTTAAAAGAAATTTTTCCGAATTTACACCCAGATCTCCACCAGATTATGGAGACCAAAGTAAAAAGAAATTCCTCCAAATAATTACATCTACACCAGAAAGCGACCAGAAAAGTAAAAAGAAATTCTTAGGCCAGAACTCAGGAGATATTCAGAGATCAGAAGCGTGGATGTATGGTCAAAGGGAGTTATCGATGATCTCGAGCCACTAATCAAGCCATCCCCTCATTGAATCAAGGGGTGCGGTGCAGTCAAGGGATACCGGTGTGAGGGTTGCAGTGTTTTCAGCCTTCAGGGTATGGACATCTGTTCCAGGGGCGTCCCTACCTGCAGGGTCACCATCAATCCAGTAGTAGGGCCTTCCCCTTGGATCCAGTCTCTTCTTGATGTGGACATTGTACATCCTGTCCCCAAGTCTTGTGATACGTATATCGTTTCCTGAGGGGTGTGATGGGATGTTAAGGTTGAGGAAATCAACACCATCAGGTAAGCCTTTCCTGAGTATCCTGGATGCAACCCGTTCCGTCAGCTCAGATGCCAGTGAAAAGTCCACATCCACATGGCCATCATGAAACTTGATGTCACCCCTCCTCACCTGGAGTGAAACTGCAAGGGACGGTACACCATGAACCGCCGCCTCCATTGCGGCACCTATTGTCCCTGATGTTGTGAGTTCAGATTTTCCGAGGTTTTCCCCCATATTTATACCAGATATTACAAGGTCAGGTTTCTCATCCATCAGCTCGAATATCCCTATTATCACGGCGTCTGTTGGTGTCCCTGAAACCGCGTAGGCCTCTGAACCGTCCCTGAGGGTGACCTCGCTAACCCTTATGGGTTCAAAGAGGGTGAGGGCATGACCTATGCCGCTCTGCTGGGTGGCTGGAGCCACTATAATGGTCTCTCCAAGGTTTTCAACAGCCTTCCTGGCCGCTAGAATCCCGGATGAGTTCACTCCGTCATCATTTGTTATGAGAATCTTCATCGGTAACCATCTCTATCCTTTTGCTAGCATTTATATCAAATTTTAAGTATATCTTATAACATAGCTCTATTAAGTCTAACCCCGGAGGGTGGAGGAATTGAAGAAGCAGAAACTCGTGGATTTCATCGCCAAAGTCATGGAGGATTCTGGTTTCAAGGTTTACAAGGATTTCAGAACCTCCCAGCACATAGTGGACATATATGGTATTCTCCCCACCACCCTCGGGGATATAGGGGTTGTGGTGGCCTGTAAAAACTATGATGAAAACTGGAAGGTTGGTATGGACGTTTTAAAGGAAATGGAAATGGCTGCAAAGACCCTGAAGGCCTCCAAGGTAGTTATTGTTACAACATCCGATTTCTCATCCCAGGCCAGAAACTATGCCGT
Organism: Methanothermobacter sp.; assembly: GCF_030055425.1. Lineage (NCBI taxonomy): Archaea > Methanobacteriati > Methanobacteriota > Methanobacteria > Methanobacteriales > Methanobacteriaceae > Methanothermobacter > Methanothermobacter sp. Next base: position 40,680 of record NZ_JASFYE010000002.1, on the reverse strand, counting down.
CAAGAGAAACATGAAGCTGATAGACAGGAATGGCCTCATAAAAATTGCTGAGGAGTTTTCAAAGAAAATTCAGGTTCCTGAAGAAGGAGAGGAAGAGGATGAATACTACGAGGAGGAAGTTGAGGTATACGGTCCCCCATCAACCATATTTCACACAGGGCACACAGGGTCCCAGCGGGGACTTCTATCAAGGAGGGAAAGACGCCAGCCCCTTACCCCCATTATAAGGGGTCTTCTGCAGAACACCATCATACTCATAATAACCGTTGTGGTGGTTTCCTTCCTGATTGCAACCATACTGCAGATGGCCGCAGGCCTGGGGACAAGCATCACGGGTATCGTGAAGATAATGATTGCCGCCGCCCTCTCCTATGGTATACCCTACCTTGTTGAGGATGACGGTGCCGTTATAATGATAAAGGGGACAATAGTGTTCTTCAGTTCTCTCCTCCTCCTTGTCATACTGATACTGATCTAGTAATCTGAATAAGCGACCTCTGCAACTTAAAAACTGAATAATAAGATTAGCTGACTGATCCAAAAAATAAATGGTTATCTTCTTGAGATAACCAGCCCCGCGCCAAGGATGAATATCCCTGCCACGATTAATCCTGCGGATGCGCCTGTCTCCTGCATGGGAACCATTTTTGCTCCTGTTACCTGTTCAGGCCCTTCAGATGATTCAGTGACATCGATGGTTGCCGTATCCTGGTTATTGGTGGCATTTATATCAGGTAGAGCACCTGAGATGGTTGCAGTGAACTGCGCTGTTCCAGTTGCCACGGCCCTCTGGTGTACAACGAGTTTATAGACTGCACCGGCTGGCAGGTTCCCTATAGTCCACTCACTGGTTGATGGATTGTATGATGGGTCATTGTAGATCCATGTGACCCCATTGTCCCAGGATACCTCATGTTCAAGGTATTCAAAGGGATAATTGCTGCTCCTTGTGATGGTTACCTTCACTCCAGTTGCAGTTGATGGTAAATTGTTTGTGACTGCCACTCCCTCAAAGACCTCATCTCCAACAGAGGCGCTGTTTATAATGTTTTCATCAAGATCAAGGTATTCTGCATCCACTGCAAGATCCGTGGTGATCTGTACATTGTCCTCTGTTTCCTGGGCACTCACAGTCCCCAGTGCCATGAATAGCAGGGCAAGGACAAAAAATCTGTGCATTCTCACCCCCCCCTCAGTTCAGCATCGACAAGAAAAATTTCGACACTTTATTGAGTTTATGTTTTTCACCGGTGATAAATGTTCTGAAAAGTGGTAGGTCTTGATTGATGATCATTAAGAACTCATGAAAAATTAACTGCTGCATTCATGAAATAAATCCAGTGGGCCGGACGAGATTCGAACTCGTGACCACCTCGGTGTGAGCGAGGTATCATACCCCTAGACCACCGGCCCCCCAGGACCCTTCAATAATCAGATGGGCCGGACGAGATTCGAACTCGTGACCACCTCGTTGTAAGCGAGGTATCATACCCCTAGACCACCGGCCCTCAGTGTGACTTTAAAGTCTTACCATATATAAACTTTTCCGGTTATGGGGGCAATATATAAACCTTGGAGTATAACTAAGGTAGTGAATATCATTCTGAGGTTATTCTCATGTCATGCGAAGCCAGTGGAAAGATATGGTTCAACGGTGAAATGGTTGATTGGGAAGACGCCACTATACATGTACTTTCACATGTTGTGCATTATGGATCCTCAGTATTTGAGGGAATAAGGTGCTACAGGAACAGGAAAGGATCCGCCATTTTCCGTTTGCGGGAGCATGTAAGGAGGCTCTTTGATTCTGCAAAGATATACAGGATGGAGATACCCTACACAGAGGAACAGATATGCGATGCAATAATTGAGACCGTCAGGGAGAACGGACTCGATGAGTGCTACATAAGGCCAGTTGTCTACAGGGGGTACGGAGAGATGGGAGTTCACCCCGTTAACTGCCCTGTTGAGGTTGCCATAGCTGCCTGGGAATGGGGGGCCTACCTGGGGGCCGAGGCCCTTGAGGTGGGTGTGGACGTGGGTGTTTCAACCTGGCGGAGGATGGCCCCAAACACCATGCCAAACCTTGCAAAGGCCGGTGGAAACTACCTGAACTCCCAGCTGGCCAAGATGGAGGCTGTTAGACATGGCTATGACGAGGCAATAATGCTGGACTACCATGGCTATGTCAGTGAGGGCAGTGGCGAGAACATATTCATCGTAACCGACGGTGAACTTCAGACCCCACCTGTATCCTCATCCCTCCTTAAGGGTATAACAAGGGATTCTGTGATGAAGATAGCCAGGGCCGAGGGTGTCCCTGTACGTGAAGAACCTATTACAAGGGAGATGCTTTGCCTTGCAGATGAAATCTTCTTCACAGGTACAGCCGCAGAGATAACCCCTGTGAGGTCTGTTGATGGTATAGAGATAGGTTCAGGTCGAAGGGGGCCTGTGACAGAGATGCTGCAGAATGAGTTCTTCAGGATAATCAGGGCCGAATCAGAGGACAGCTTCGGCTGGTTAACCTACCTCTAGTATTTCAGCATTATAAGTGAAAACTTGGAAGTTATAAGTTAAAAGTTATAAGTGATTTCCATGGATGTTCTTCAGGCAATAATAATCGGAATTTTTCAGGGGCTCACAGAGTTCCTCCCGATAAGCAGCTCAGGCCACCTTGTGCTTGTACCTGAAATAATGGGTGTTAAATCCAGCCTTGCATTTGACACCCTGCTCCATGTGGGAACCCTGGTGGCTGTTGTCACCTACTTCTGGAGCGACATAATCCACATGATAAGGTCATTCATCTCAAGTCTTACAGATATTCCCAGGGGCAATTTCAGGCGTGGGATAGAGGAGGACCCATTTAAGAGGCTGGCCTGGATGGTCATCATAGGTACCATCCCCGCCGGCCTTGCAGGTGTACTGTTCAAGGACTTCTTCGAATCCCTGTTCAGCAGCATAACAGCCGTTGGATTTTTCCTTATAGTAACGGGTCTTCTCCTGTGGGGTTCGGAAAGGATCAGCGCAAGGATAAGGGAAAAACTTCCTGTTGAAAAACTTGGTGTCAGGGATTCCCTCATAATAGGGGGTGCCCAGGCACTGGCAATAGCCCCAGGTATATCCCGTTCCGGTGCAACCATATCTGCAGGTCTCTTCCTTGGATTTGAAAGGGAGCTTGCAGCAAGGTACAGCTTCCTTCTATCAATACCCGCCATACTTGGGGCCGCACTCATCCAGGTGAAGGATATCAGTGCAGGTATGGACCTCCTGGGTGCCAGTATGATTGCAGGTTTCGTGGCATCCGCTGTATCAGGTTACATTGCAATAAAGTTCCTGTTGAAGCTCATAAGGGAAAGGGATCTATATATTTTTGCCTACTACTGTTTTGTGCTGGGCATACTGATCATGGGGGCATCTATAATCTGAATTTACCATCTAAACTCCCATATTTTATTTTTGCTTATAAGCCGGGGCAACCAGCTCTTTCTCGTAATCTGTAATTAAACTCACAGCTCCACAGAGGCAACATGGCTGTGGAAATAGGTCCATGAAACCTGTCTCTCTGTGAATATATAGACCCACCAGGTGCTCCAGAAGACCTCAATAATGGCCGCAATTGCGAATATGATAGAGATCAGTACTATCAGGAACAGGAGCCTTTCTTTTACCGTAACTATCAGTGGTTCTGCCGAGCCTCCGGAGATGGACTTCAGAATTGAACCAATAAAAACCCTGGCGGCCTGCAGTGAGAACAGGCATCCCATAACCTCAAGGTGAAGGTGCACCGTACCTGCATAGATCAGAACTCCCCTCAAACCCCACGTGGATACGAGATTGTGGAGTAGCGCCCCGGATAGAACAATTAACTTCAAAACCTGAATGGTGGTTGCCAGTGTGAATATGAAAATCAGTACCTGGGTGATGTTCGATACGAATATCCAGAAAGCTGTTGCGCCCAGATAGTCAATGAACTGCTCCCTGAAGCCAGGGAAGGAGGAAAAATGGACCACCATATTCCCGTTGAGAAACCCATATGGTGGTGGCATGCCAGAAGCGTCCAGTAAAAAACCTGAAATATAAAGGAGCATTGCTACCATGAGGATTGGAGGGCCAGGTATCATGCCATCCAGACCCTTCCTGCCCATGGATAACAGAATATCACCCCTTAATCAGAGTATTGTGTTGCAGAGCTCCTCAACCCTCTCCCTTATGCTCTCAACAGGTATTCCATGAAGAAGTGCCAGGAGCATTGCACCCCCGGCACCCACGCCCTCCTTGACCGAACCATTGAGGTACTCGTGAAGACCCCTGTGGGATGCCCTCTCAAAGCCGGGGTCAACTGCGTAGATATCGATTTCACCTATCTGTTCAGCGATCCTGTTTATATCTGAGGTTTCATCCTCTGCAACGAATATGGTTGTTGCAATTGCCGTGTCTGAAAAGTCGAATGCAGGATCAATTGCCTTCATGAGGGCGCACACCGCGGTCATCTGGGTCCCCCCTGCAAGTGTTACAGGGACACTGCTTCCCATGCACATGCCTGCAACGGCGGGTATCATTGGGTCACCGACTGCAGCAACAGCCCTGAATGGATCTTCACGGCAATCGCCCTTCTTAAGGCCTGCGTTCCTTAGGCCCTCCATTACAACATCCCTCTTGAGGTTGTGGGGATTTTCAGGGAGACTTGCGCTGACCCTGAAATCAGCGTCGTAACCAAGGGCCGTCAGGACTCCCAGGGCGGTTGTTGTACCGGCCGGTGTGCTTTCGCCAACCACAAGGTGCTCTGTAAGTTTCGAGAGCGTCATCCCAACCATGAATCCCCCCTCATATATTCTCTCAGGATTATCCACGGCCCTTCCTGTTCTTATATCCCCCCCATGCCCTGAGTTGATGTTTATATAGGGCACGTCGGGTTTCACCGATGCCCCTGCATCCGCAACCATGAAGGGTACCTCAGCCAGTTCAAGGGAGGCCTTTGTTATAACCGCAGGTGTGGGTGCAGATTCACCCTCCACAATTGTCTGGGGTATCTCAGGAAGACACCTTGGGGCGTCATGTACTATTAGTTCAACATCAGCCGCGGGTGTGTACTCAGTCAGGTCTGGACCGGCCCCGGCCCCTGTTATTCCAGGAATCCTTGATGTCTCGGTTGTTGCAACTGCACATATGAAGAGGGATTCCCTGTCAAGAACCCCCTCCAGGTGGTCGCCTGATCCATAAATCCTAAGTCCATCAAACATTGCCATTCACCTTTTCACCGATACAATAGTTATAACCGTGAATAAATAAAGTAGTTACAGTTCTGGTGACCTTACGCACCTCAACCGGTGGTGATCAATAAAATGTTGTGTCTCGGTATAGAGGGAACCGCAGAGAAGACAGGTGTTGGTATCGTTGACGACAGTGGAAGGGTGCTCTCGCTTAGGGGCAGGCCACTCATACCTGAAAGGGGAGGCATACATCCCAGGGAGGCCGCTGAACACCACGCCAGGTGGATACCTGTGCTTGTGGAGGAAGCGCTGGAGGATGCCGGGGTGGATATGGATGAAATAGGACTCATATCATTCTCCAGGGGGCCTGGTCTGGGGCCGGCCCTCAGGACAGTTGCAACAGCCGCAAGAACCCTGGCAATTTCACTTAAAATACCAATAGTGGGTGTGAATCACTGTATAGGCCATATAGAGATAGGTAGGCTAACAACAGGTGCATCAGACCCTCTTTCACTCTATGTGAGTGGCGGGAATACTCAGGTCATCGCCTTCAACCAGGGCAGGTACAGGGTGTTCGGTGAAACCCTTGATATCGCTGTGGGAAACATGCTGGACCAGTTCGCAAGAGAGTCCGGCCTCGGCCACCCAGGGGGTCCCATCATTGAGGGACTTGCAGCCGAGGCATCAGAGTACGTGGAGCTTCCATACAGTGTCAAGGGGATGGACATCTCATTCTCAGGGCTTTTGACGGCGGCCATCAGGAAACTGGAGGCCGGTGAAAAGCTTGAGAACCTGGCGTACAGTCTGCAGGAGACAGCCTTCTCCATGCTCGTTGAGGTCAGTGAGCGTGCTCTTGCCTACACAGAAAAGGGCGAGGTCCTTCTCTGTGGAGGGGTTGCCGTCAACAGAAGGCTCCGTGAAATGATGGAGACCATGTGCAGGGAGCACGGTGTGGACTTCCATATGCCACCCCCTGAATACTGCGGGGACAACGGGGCCATGATAGCCTGGCTGGGACACCTTGTCCACAAACATCAGGGCCCCCAGAGGATAGAGGAAACATCTGTTGTGCAGCGCTACAGGACAGATGAGGTGGATGTCCCCTGGATGCGGGAGTCAGAACATGTGGTCAGACTTCAGGGAAACCTCAGGGCCAGGGGTGCCGAAGCCAATATTTACAGCGGTGAATGGATGGGAAGACCGTGTATTGTTAAGGAAAGAATATCAAAGGGTTACAGGATCCCTGAAATCGACCATAAACTCAGATCATCCAGGACAAGGAGGGAGGCCCGCCTTATCAACCAGGCAAAGAGCGCCGGTGTACGCACACCCATACTTTTTGACGTGGATACAGAAAAGGGAATCATCATCATGGAGGAGATTGATGGTACAAGGTTCAGGGACGCTGTTGAAAATAAGGAACTCTGTTCAAAAATCGGTGAGGCCGCTGGAAAACTGCACCGTGCAGGTATAATACATGGAGACCTCACAGGGTCCAACATAATCCTCAGGGGGGATGAGGTGGTCCTCATAGACTTTGGCCTGGGCATGTTCTCAGATGAAATTGAGGACATGGGGGTGGATCTCCTTGTGCTGAAAAAATCCCTGGAGAGCACACACTACCAGCTTGCATCAGACTGTTTCAGGAGCGTGCTTGAGGGCTACAGGAAGTTCACAGACGCTGATATCTCATCAAAGATAGATGAAATAGAGGCAAGGGGTAGATACACAACCAGAGAGAGGGATGGGTGAATCTTATAAAATGAGAGAAAACCCGAAGGTGATTCCCATTGAAGGTAACATTTATAACAGGCAATAAACACAAATTATCTGAGGCAGAAAAGATCTTCCATGATACCGGAATAGAACTTGAGCATGCTGATTTGGGCTACCCTGAACTTCAGGGAACCCTTGAAGAGGTGGCCCGGTACGGTGCAGAGCATGCGGCGCGGATCATGGACGGTCCTGTTATCGTAGAGGATGCAGGACTATTTATAAGGGCCCTTAAATGGTTTCCAGGACCCTATTCTGCCTATGTACAGGATACCATTGGAAACAGAGGTATCTTAAAGCTCATGGAAAATGTTGAAGACCGCTACGCTGAGTTCAGGTCGGCTGTTGGGTTCTGCACCCCCAGCTCCGAACCCGAGGTTTTTCTGGGCGTGGTGAAAGGACGTATAGGTACTGAGGAGCGTGGAACCAGGGGATTCGCATTTGACCCCCTGTTTTATCCTGAAGGTATGGATAGGAGCTTTGGAGAACTCAGTACCATTGAAAAGAACAGGTTTTCACACAGGAGCAGGGCCCTTAAGAAATTTGCACAGTGGTATACTGAAAATTATGAGGTGATTTAATGGCTCTAAAACCTGAATGGGTTGAATATTCAAACGAAGAAATCGAGGATCTCATAGTAAAGTTATACAGGGAGGGTAACTCCACAAGCAGGATAGGAATCATACTGAGGGACCAGCACGGCATACCAAGCGTTAAGGCCGTGACCGGACTCAAAATAACCCAGATACTGGAAAAGCATGGTATGAATCCTGAATACCCTGAGGATCTCATGAACCTCATAAGAAAGGCTGTTAACATAAGGGACCACCTCAAGGAGCACCCAAAGGACCTCCACACAAGAAGGGGTCTGCAGATTGTTGAATCAAAGATAAGGCGCCTTGTGAAGTACTATGTGAGAGAAGGTGTCCTGCCTGAAGGATGGAGATATGACCCACAGAAAGCAGCCCTACTCGTTAAGTAAACTCCCCGACTCAATCTTAAAGAGGGGGTCAGAGGCCTCAAAACTCCTCGAGGAGCACCTGGAGAAGGGGAGCATAATAAGGGTCATATCCCACAACGATGCCGACGGCCTGTCTGCTGCAGGAGTTGTTGCACGGGCCATTTCATCAAGAAACGGCCAGTTCCACATCTCCATCCTTTCAAGACTCAGGAAGGAGTTCATAAAAAAACTTGGAAGGGAGAAGTACTCCCTCTTCTTTTTCTGTGACATGGGAAGCGCCTACCTTGAGGAGATATCAAGGCTCAAGGCCGATATCATAGTTGCCGACCATCATCAGCCCTCTGAATTTGAGGCAGATTCCAACGTTGTACACGTCAATCCCCACCTTCATGGCCTTGATGGAAGCAGGGACCTCAGCGCCTCGGGGGCAGCCTACCTGGCAACCAGGAACATCAGCAGGAATACGGGGCAGCTGGCCCTTGTTGGAGCCCTGGGCGATATGCAGTACAGTGATGGGTTCACAGGTGCAAACCGTTTCATAATGGATGAGGCGATTGAAGCAGGGGTCCTGCAGGTTCACAGCGACCTCAAACTGGCATCACGATACACCGAGCCCCTTTACCGTTCCATTGCATACACATTCAATCCTCCCCTCCCCGGATTAACAGGAGACATTGAGGCTTCAAGGGGCTTTCTTGAGCGTATAGGAGTCTCCTATGGAATAAAATACGCTGACATCTCACCCGAGGAGAGGGACATCCTCAGGGATGAACTATCAAGGATAAACACTGATATATTCGGTGAGGTTTTTACTTCAAGGGAGTTTCAGCCAGCCGTTGGTGACCTGTCTGATTTTGCAGGGATTCTTGATGCCTGTGGAAAGAACCGTAAATACGGCATTGGAATAGGACTATGCCTTGGTGAGGGTGAAGGTGCCCTTGAAGTGGGCCTTGAACTTCAGAAAAACTACCGTGAAGAGCTCATAAGAGGTCTTGCATGGATCAGGAGGGAGGGCTCCACTGTAATGGAAAATATACAGTACATTTACAGTGAGGACAAGGTCTTTAAGGGGATAATGGGAACCATAGCAAGCATATCACTCTCCCTTAAACTGCTGAACCCTGATATTCCACTCCTTGGTCTTTCAAGGATGGACCAGCATGTGAAGGTATCTGCAAGGACCACCAGACCTGCTGTTGAGAGGGGTGTTAATCTGGGGGCTGCCCTCAGGGATGCAGCATCCAGTTTTGGAGGTACAGGTGGCGGGCATGATATAGCGGCCGGTGCCATGGTACCCTACAGGGATATGGAGAGTTTCCTGCAGCTGGTGGATGAAATAACCGGTGCACAGATTAAATCGTGAGTGCTGCCATTGGTGTTGATTATGTACCTTGATGGAATCGAAGAGAAGATGTATGACGGCGAATTCGGTGAAACCGTCCAGAAAAGTATGGAGATACTGGTGGCCCTGGGTGACATCTACGGGGCTGAGAGGATGGTTGAAATATCATCCGCCCAGATCTCAGGCGTGTCCTACAAGACCATAGGGGACGCAGGCCTTGAATACCTGGAGGACCTGAGTGATGGTGGTGCCAGGGTCAGGGTCCAGAGTACACTCAACCCTGCCGGCATGGACCTGGAGAGATGGAGGGAGATGGGTTTCTCAGAGGAATTTGCCAGGAGACAGCTCAGAATAGTGGAAGCCTACTCATCAATGGATGTTATGAACACCTGCACCTGCACCCCCTATCTCATAGGGAACGTGCCCCTCAGGGGGTCCCATATTGCATGGTCAGAGTCATCTGCGGTGTCCTATGCAAACTCGGTTCTCGGTGCCAGGACAAACAGGGAGGGCGGCCCGGGGGCGCTTGCAGCTGCAATATGCGGAAGGACACCTGAATACGGTTACCACCTTGATGAAAACAGAAAGGCCACCCTCCTGGTTGAGGTGGAGTGTGACCTTTCAGGTGCAGACTACGGTGCCCTCGGTTACATTGCAGGTCGAATTGCAGGGGAGGGTGTCCCGTACTTTAAAATAAGGGGTTTACCAGCGCCCGAGGATCTGAAGGCCCTTGGAGCTGCCATGGCGTCATCAGGTGCTGTTGCACTCTACCATGTTGATGGCATAACACCTGAGTACAGGGATGCTTCCATGGAGGATGCAGACGAGAGGATCAGTGTGAATGCTGATGACATATCAGAGGCCCGCGAAGAACTTTCCACAACCTCTGATAGTCCTGACTTAATCTGCCTTGGATGCCCCCACTGCTCCCTTGATGAGATAAGAAGGATAGCCTCCTTTGTGGGTAAAAGGGGCGCTGACTGTGATCTCTGGGTATGCACATCTGCAGCCATAAAAAGTGCCGCGGACCGTATGGGCTACACAGATGTGATAGAGGCTGCCGGGGGAATGGTTGTATCCGACACCTGCATGGTGGTGGCTCCTGTGGAGGAACTGGGCTATGAGGTCCTTGGTGTTGACTCTGCAAAGGCAGCCAACTATGTCCCGGGTATGTGCGGCCTTGATGCAGTCTATGATGACTGGATGAATCTCCTTAAATTGTAAACTGCCTGAAATAACTGCCCGGCACTCTAACCCTTTATTTTTCTGATGGCACTTCCAAGCTGAAGCCCGATGGATGAGATATTTTCAAGGCTTATCCTGTTATAGGGCTTCACACTGTAACTTGCAAGGTTCAGTATCCCGATTATTTTCCCTGAAAACCTGATTGGGATCATTAAGATAGTCCTTATATTATTTTTACGTATTGAATCGTGTATGATGCGGTATTCAGGGGATTCGGCGGTTATATATATTACCCGCTCATCCTCAATCGATCTGCTGAAGAGGTCCGTGAATACCCCTGCCATGCACATCCGGCTGAGGGTCTCGGGCAGGTTCCTCTGGACCCTGAGTTTGAGTTCCTTCTCCTCTTCCATGAGGTAGATGCATCCCATTTCGAATTCAAGGGTATCTATAACCGCTTCAATTGATTTCTCAAGTATCCTGTTCTCTTCCTCATTGCTGTTTATAATCTCAGAGACCTTGTTCATTGCAAGGAGTGTCCTTATAAATTCATCGTTCTCCCTTCTGAGCCTCTCAAGTTCAATGTACTCTGAGACCTCATCGGCAAACATTTCCATGATTTCAAGTGCCCTGGATGATATGGAGTCATCGGAGACCTCAAGTATCATTGCCCCCCTTGCCCTTTCCTCTGTTATGAGGGGAACCGACAACATGAGACCCTTATTCGAGCTCCATGAGACAGTTTCAAGTGTTTCGATGCTTCTGTATATGAAATAATCAAATTCTTCAAGTTTAATTGATGATGGATGGTCATAGACCCTGTTTAAACCTGATGCATCTCTCAGGACCACTGATATCTGTTTGATATCCAGAACTCCTGCCAGTTCCTCCCTTGCAGACCCAAGAAAGTCCTCCAGGCTATCGGATGATGTCCTGAGCCTTGTGATTGTGAGGAGGACTTCAAGTTCATTCTTTGAGAATGATGAGCTTGCCATATCCTTTGCGATAATCACCCAGAAGTTATTCACTGGGCTTATGAAGAGGCTGTAGGTTCTCCTTATACCATCCCTTCCCCTGAGATCCGCCTGTATTTTACCAGGGGCATGCATTTTGCTTTCAAGAAGTATTATACTTTCCCTGTCCATGATATCCTCAAGGTTTCTGGCGCCGGGGAATATTCTCCTGAATGATTCATTGGATACAACTATGTCAAGGAGTGTGTTCACTGTGAAAACCAGTTTATCAGGGTCATCTATTTTTCTTTCAAGTTCCAGGAGCCTGAGAAGTGTCTGGTGAATCTCCGAGGCATTCTTTATGATCTCCGGGTCCCTTGAGGTGTCATCCCGGTACTCCACTGACTTAACATCTGCATCCCTTGTTGGCATCCATAGTTTACTTCTCCCCACCATCCTGTAGGTCACAAGGCCCCTTGCCTCCAGGATGTGGAGGTATTTGAGTACGGTGGCCCTGCTGCGGTTTATTCCCCTGGTTATCTTATCCAGCATGCACTCCTCTGGCGGGTTCGATTCAAGGTAGGACATTATCAGCTTCTCGGTTTCAGAAAGTTTCTCCAAGACCTCACCCCATTTACCTATGGTATAACCATGAATTATAATTTTATAGAAATATTTAAATATAAGTTTTTTATACTTTATTGTATAGTTATACTATAATGTTGAGGTGGTTGTATGGATTACAAAAAAATCGCGGGTGAACTCAAAGAACTCCTGCAGATGGAGGGCAGCCCCGTGGCTGTCAAACTTGTTAAGGCAGATGAAGAAACATCAGGTCCCAGACTTGAAAAAAGGAGGCACTGCGAGTTCATACAGGAGGCCAGATTAAAGGGGATGAAGGGCCATGCGACAGCAGAGGAACACCTCTGTAAGGGTGGCGCCGCTGCCATGGGCCTCTGCAGCCTTCCAGCGCCTGTTGCAGATGGGAGCATGTACCACAAACTCGGAAACTACAGCACCCCTGAAGCGGCCCATGAAACCGTGAAGGCTGTGCCAATGCTAGATGAGGAATATTATGCCTCAGAGTACGCTCCACTTGAGGATGCTGACTTTGAACCCGACGTGGTTGTGCTGATACTCAAACCTGCCCAGGCACTGAGACTCAGCCAGGCATACCTCCATGAGAGGGGTGGCAGAATCACAGGGGACTACTCAGGTATACAGTCACTCTGTGCAGATGCAGTGGCTGCGGTCATCCAGAGGGGCCTTCCAAACATTACAATGGGATGCAACGGGTCAAGAAAATATGCCGGAATAAAGCCAGAGGAACTTGCAGTTGGAGTCCCTGCAGAGGAACTTGAGGGAATAGTGGATGCCCTCAGAAAATTCAGGGATAAATGGGGGTAAACATGAGGATCAACCTCAGAGGAGTAAACAGGTACGCTGCAGCCATAATCACAGACAACATCCTGAAGAATGGCCAGGAAAACCTCCAGCTGATACTCAGGGAGAACTATGAAGAGATTCAAAAGGTTGCAGCCAGGTACGGAATGAATTATTCTGCTAAAAAGGGACCTGATGGTGTGGTGGTTGATATTTCACGTGGAGAGATTGAAGAGGTGGACGTCACCGGTGAAACCTGTCCTGGACCCCTTATAATCGTAGGCGAAAAACTATCATCAATGAAACCGGGGATGAGGATAAAAATAAAGTCCGGAAGTGAGGACGTTATCGATGACCTTGCGGTTTCAGCCCCTGAAATGAACGCCAGGGTGATAGAAAAATCAAATACCAGCCTTATACTTGAAAAAATAGAAAAGACCGAGAAAAAGGAATTCAGAGGAAGGGACAGGGTCCTGGTTATTCAGAGCAATGGAACAGGTAATGCGGAGAGGGCCTACGCCACATTCATATTCTCAAAGGCCGCCCTGAGCATGGGTAAGGACGTCACTGTGTTCCTTCTGATGGATGGTGTGAGCCTTGCCAGGAGGGGCGCAGCAGCAAAGGTTAAACACCCTGCCTTCCCTGCCCTCAATGAACTCATGGAGGAGGTAATTGGAATGGGTGCTAAAGTCTATGTCTGCGAGATGAGCGCCCAGTTCAGGGGGCTCACAGAAGATAAAATAACAGAAGGATGTAAAATCGCTGGGGCCGCAACGTTCATAACACTCCTCAGCGACCCCAAGTACGCCGTAGTTAACTTCTAGAGGTGATAGGATGTATCAGGTTATTGTGCTTGCTCTGCTACTTGCAGGGATCCCCTCAGGTTTCATAACATTCCGTATAATGGGGATGAGGATGGCACCCCACTTCGGGGTCCTCATCCTTGCGCTCATTGCAACAGGACTGAATCTTGTGACGGGTGGTGGAAATTTCATTTATCCTGCTGTGGCCCTCCAGCTCCTGGCGGGTATATCAGCCTACACCCAGTTTTTCCCTGTACTCAGGGATAACTTCCAGACCTCTCCCCTATACGCATGCCACCTCAGCACCATGACCACAGCGGCGGTGCTTGCAGCCGCATCAGTCCTTGCATAATTTTAAGTCCCCTAATTTCTATTTTTTATTTCCCCTGTGGGTACCAGAAATTTAATTCTACTTTACATCTCGCTCCAGCATATGCATTAACAGCCGATGCCATGATTAAATCATTAAATAAATTGATCACCAGATAGAAGACCATGGCAAGGTACATAGAGCACCCACTGATAAAACCGGGGACAGTCGAGGCGAGGACCTACCAGCAGTTACTGGCAGCAGACGTCCTAAAGAAGGGTAACTCAATGATAGTGGCTCCCACGGCCCTTGGAAAAACCATTGTTGCCGTTCTGGTTGCTGCAGAGAGGCTGCAGAAATACAGGGGGTCCAGAGTACTCATTTTATCACCCAGCAAACCGCTGGCCATACAGCATGAGGAGAGCTTACGGGAGTTCCTTCTCGCACCATGCACGTCACTCACAGGGAGTATAAACCCTGAGGAAAGGGTGAGGCGCTGGAATGAGTCCAGGGTCATATCTGCAACACCCCAGACAATAGAATCAGATATCCTGGCCGGGAGGTACGACCTCAGCGACGTTTCACTCCTGGTATTTGATGAGTGCCACCGTGCCGTTGGTTCCTACTCCTACGTCTTCCTTGCATCCACTTATATGCAGACCGCGAAAAACCCCCTTATACTTGGATTGACAGCCTCCCCGGGTGCAGATGAGGACAAAATAAAAACCGTCTGCAGTAACCTCTTCCTCAACGAGGTGGTTGTGAAGACAGAAAAGGACCCGGATGTCAGGCCCTACCTCAAGCCCATCAGGATAGAATGGGTCAGGGTTAAGATGCAGCCTGAACTTGAGGAGATAAGGGACCTCCTGAAGAAGGTTTTAAAGACGCGTCTGAAGATGCTCAAGAACCTTGGAGTTATAGAGACTGTGAGTGTGGGTAAAAGGGACCTCCTGAAGGCCAGGGGCCGTGTTCAGAACAGGATCGCCCGCTCATCAAATCCTCCAAAATCATGTTACAGGGCCATATCACTCATAGCAGCCTCAATAAATGTTGAGCACGCCCTTGAACTCCTTGAAACCCAGGGGATCCATCCGCTTCTCAGATACCTCACCCGACTTAAAAAGAAGAACACAAGGGCTGCCAGAAGCCTCATTATGGACCCTGACTTCACAAGGGCCATGTACCTCACCAGGAAGGCCTCTGTTTCAGGGGTTGAACACCCGAAACTTGACAGACTCATTGAAATACTCAGAAAGGAACTTGAAGGCGGAGACTCAAGAATAATAGTTTTCACCCAGTTCCGTGACACCCTTGAGGAAATATACCAGCGCTGTGTACGTGAGGGAATAAACGCCGTTAAATTTTATGGTCAGAACAGTAGAAGCGGTGAAAAGGGTCTCACCCAGAAACAGCAGAGGGATATAATCAAGTCATTCAGGATGGGAAACCACGATGTTCTCATATCAACCAGCGTGGCAGAGGAGGGAATAGATATACCCTCAGTTGACCTCGTGGTCATGTACGAGCCTGTCCCATCAGAGATAAGGATGATACAGAGGAGGGGAAGGACAGGAAGAAGAAGATCAGGAAGAATGGTTGTCCTCATGACTGAGAAAACCCGGGACGAGGCCTACTATTACTCAAGTATAAGGAAGGAAAAAAACATGAAGGAAAGCCTCAGGGGGGGTTCCATGAAAATTGAACTGACGCCCCTTGGGTTTCCTGAAACTGATGGTGAAAGACCATTCATCTACGTGGATTCTCGTGAGGTTAACTCAAGGGTCCTCAGGGAGCTCAGGAAGATTGGGGTGGACTTTGAACTCAGAACACTCTCTGTGGGTGATTATCAGGTCAGCGATGACACTGTGATTGAAAGAAAAACCACCCAGGATTTCCTGGGGTCAATTATGGATAAGAGACTTTACAGACAGGCCAGGGAGATGGTGGAAAACTTCAAGCGCCCTGTGATGATAATAGAGGGTGATGACCTCTACTCGGGCTTCATGAACCCAGATGCTGTGAGGGGTGCCCTTGCATCCGTTGCGGTGGACTTTGGAATACCCATAATCCCCACAAGGTCCCCTGCAGATACAGCTGCAATGATAAGGAGGATAGCCCTGAGGGAACAGAGGGAGGGAAAACCTGACATGCGTATCAGGACAGATAAGAAACCCCTCACCCTCCAGGAAAAGCAGCTTTTCATTGTGGAGTCACTTCCCTACATTGGATCCAAGTATGCCAGAAGGCTCCTTGAAAGTTTCGGTTCGGTTGAAGCTGTTATGAACGCATCAGAGAAGGAGCTCATGGAAGTGGAGGGAATCGGTAAAAGGATAGCATCCGAGATCAGAAAGGTTATTGAAGCAGAATTCAGAGATTCAGAAAAAAATTAGAGGGTGATCAATTGCGTATACTCATGGATGAAAGGGGTAAAAAGTACCTCCTGAAGACAGGGGAGGACTTTCAGAGTGACATGGGAATCATCCAGTCCCGGATGATAGAGGAGGCCAGACCAGGAGATGTGCTCAGAACCCACCTTGGAAGGGAGGTGTATGTCCTTAAACCCAGCCTTTCAGATTACCTTGAACTCATGGAGAGGAGGTGCTCCATCCTCCTTCCCAAGGACATAGGGATGATCTGTGCATACACAGGGATAGTGAACGGCTCAAGGGTTGTTGATGCAGGTACAGGGGCAGGTACAGTTGCAATGTACCTGGCAAATGTGGTGGGTGAATCAGGGCATGTTACAACCTATGAGATACGGGAGGACTTTGCAGAGGTTGCAGAAAGGAACATCAGGGACTTCGGATTTAAGAATATTGTGGTCAAAAACAGGGACATAAAGGAGGGTATAGATGAGGATGACCTGGACCTGGTCTTCCTGGATCTTCCCCAGCCATGGGAGCTTATGGAGGATCTGCATGAATCCCTTATTAGAGGGGGTTGGGCAGTTTTCTACAACCCCTACATTGAACAGGTTAAAATTCTGCACAGGGTCGGCTCAAAGCTGGGATTTGCAGATATGAGGACATCCGAGATAATTGAACGTGAAATTGAGGTCAGGAGGAAGGGTACACGCCCCAGGACCAGAATGGTCGGACACACAGGATACCTCACATTCATGAGAAAGGTCTAGAGGGATTTGATGTTTGAAAATGTTATCTCAATAAAGGACTTTGGAAAGGATGATATAGAGTTCATTCTGAGGGAAGCAGAAAAGATGGAGCCAGTTGCATCTGGAGAAAGGTCCTCCAGTGTTCTTACAGGAAAGATACTTGGGATGATGTTCTATGAACCATCAACAAGGACACGACTTTCATTTGAAACTGCAATGAAGAGGCTGGGGGGCAGTGTGGTTGGATTTGCAGATACAGGCGCAACATCCGCTACCAAGGGCGAAAGTCTGACCGACACCGCAATGATGCTTTCAGGCTACTCCGATGCAATTGTGATAAGGCACAGTCTTGAGGGGGCTGCCCGTTACATCTCAGACATTGTGGATGTTCCGGTTATCAATGCCGGTGATGGGGCAGGTCAGCACCCCACCCAGACCCTCCTTGACCTCTACACAATGAAGAGGTTCTTTGGTAAAATAGGATCCCTCAATGTTGCACTTGTGGGGGACCTGAAGTATGGCCGGACAGTGCACTCACTGGCCTATGCACTTGCTGTTTTCGGTGTGAGAATGAGTTTTGTATCGCCCCCTGAGCTCAGAATGCCTGACAGTGTCATACATGACCTTGAAGGTAGTGGTGTAGAGGTTACAGAGACCGAGAGGCTGGATGATGTTATAGATGATGTGGACGTCCTCTATGTTACAAGAATACAGAAGGAACGCTTTCCAGACCCAGAGGAATATTCAAGGATCAGAGGGGCCTATCATATAGACAGAGACATGGTCACCGATAGGGACCTCATCGTAATGCACCCGCTTCCAAGGATAGATGAAATATCCCCTGAGGTTGATTCGCTTCCACAGGCGATGTATTTCAGGCAGGCATTCTACGGTGTGCCTGTGAGAATGGCTCTTCTCAAGATGCTGATAAGAGAAAGATCAGACTCCCCAGAGTGAGTCCTCCAGGAGTGAAGTTTCGCACTGGAGGTCTATGATATTGGTGCGTCCCTTTCCCCTTCCCCTAGAGACCGTGTTGGTTGATATGAGTCCAAGCATTTCGAGTTCATTTATGAAGTCAAATATTCTTCTGTATGAAACTGAATCACCCTTTGATATCTCCTTGTAGACCTCATAGAGCCTTCCTGAGGTTATCTCCTCCTTTCTCTTTGTGAGGTAGAGTATCGCCTCAAGGACCCTCTGCTGCTGGCTGGGTAGAGTCAGTATGATGTCTGTGATCTTGTTGTGCTCTATGTAGTCCTTGGCTTCCCTCACAAAGTCCCCCTTAACCATATCTGAATCCCTTTCATCTGCAATTTCACCTGCGGTCCTGAGAAGGTCAAGGGCATACCTTGCGTCACCCTCCTCCTTGGCTGCAAGTGCTGCGCAGAGGGGTATTACATCGTCATCAAGTGCACCCTCCTTGAAGGACAGTTTGGATCTTTCCTCGAGTATATCAACAAGCTGCTGGGCGCCGTAGGGTGGGAAGACTATCTCCCTGTCCCTCAGACTGCTCCTTACTCGTGGTTTTATGAATTTTTTAAATTCAACGTAGTTACTTATGGATAGTATGGAGACATTATCTGTCCTTGTGAGGGTGTAGAGCAGGCCGTCACCATCGTTCCTCAGGAGTATATCTATCTCGTCAAGGACAACAAGGAGTATCATGTCCTGGCCAAAGGCATTTTTCTTGAACATGTTCCTGAATGTGTTGACTATCTCAGCCTTTGTCCAGCCACGGTAGGGGACATCACGACCAAGCTGCTGGCAGAGCCTTGCTATGACCTGATACTCTGTTGTGTAATCTGTGCAGCGAATGTACTCCGTCCTTATGTTAACATCACAGTCCCTTGATGCTTCCTTGAGCTGTTTCATGGCGAATTTGGCAACCGCAGTTTTCCCTGTACCTGTTTTTCCATATATTGTTATGTCCGGTGGTGTGACTCCATTCAGTGCTTCAACCCAGTACTTGGCTATTGAACGTATCTGTTCCTCCCTGTGAGGCAGCCTGTCAGGTAGAAACCTGTGGTCGAGATATTTCTTATCCTTAAAAACAGATTCTTTGTCCCCTATCTCATCAAAAATATTCATAGTACCACTTCAAATAAAGTTTTAGAGAAAACTGCTGCTTGAATTTATTTTAAGGGCCTCAAAACTGGAATGACAGTCCCTAGGGTTTTGAGGTTTTCCTTTTAATACTGGCAGTGCCCCTTCAGATCACCCAATAAGCGAGGTGATAAGTTTCAAGTGTAAATTTTCTTATTCTAACTCTTAGATAAAAGTTTTTATTAATATCAACCCTTTTCATAATAAGGCCAGTGAGACATGCATTTCAAGTGTAAATTTGCTCTGGCAGTCTGCCTGAATGTGAATGGGAGACATGCATTTCAAGTGTAACGATTATCTGTCCATCTATCCATGAATGGGAGACATGCATTTCAAGTGTAACGATTCCTGAAATGCTGGGATACTGAAAGGGAGACATGCATTTCAAGTGTAAATACAGGATCTGGTTACTGTTATGTTGAAGACATGCATTTTTGAATGTAGCCAATGTAAGGGATAGGATTTCCCAGGTGTGTCTGACCAGGAACATCCAACAATTTTACAGTTGAAATCAATGTCACGTGTTAATTCTAAAATTTAATATTGTAACAAAGATTTCACTTGAAACTCACCTCTCTCTCACTTTCCATCAGTATTATGTGTAAATTACAGTTGAAATGCACCTCTCACTCATGCCCCATAAATGTACTGGAACAGATTTACACTTGAAATAGATGTCCCTCAAACCAGATTCATGGTGCAAAAAACAAATTTACAGTTGAAATCTATCTCTCCCAGATGCTCAGAAGCACTTCATAGATATTTTTCACTGGAAATGAACCTCACACATACATGCTGTCGTGTTCAGGTTTATCCTCACCAAAGCGTTCCTGTATCATCCACATGACATGAAGTTTAGCCCTGAAAACATTTTTTATACTTGAAATCAACCTGTCCTTTGAGAGGCCATCAGAGAATATCTCAGAGGTTACAAGATAACTGTTCAGAACGTTCTCTGGATGATCAAGCTGGAAATCAACTCCAAACCTGTTCAGGGTAAAACGAACCTTCCATATGAATTCAGTCCTTTTCTCCATGCTGAGGGCCCGTATACCTGACTGGTGCTCCGGACTGACACTGGTTGCACAGGCTATGAGAATCATGTCGTTCTTTCCAGTGGGCTGAATGATATCAATGACATGATCCTCTGGATAGTTTATCACATAATGGAACGAGGCGTTTTCGTCAGGGACCTCCATCCTCAGAAAACCCTCCTCCTCAAGCCATTTCTTTATCTTCTTCTCTGGCATGGTATCACACAACTAATTATATCTATCCATGAATATATAACATGGTGAAATTATTACATGTCACTGGTATATAATGAATCACAACAAAAAGGGAAAACATGAATGAAATCCCTGTCCTGTTACTCGCAGTTTTAATTGACATTATACTCGGAGAACCCCCAACCATACTTCACCCTGTTGTACACATGGGCTCAATCATAACATGGATGAAAGGAATACTCAATAAAACGCGTCTATCAGGAATAATAATGACTCTGGTGGTTGTCTCGGTATTCACAGCACCGGCCCTACTCATAGGGTACCTGAATGAACCCCTATACACTCTGATAGCTGCAGTGCTCCTGTCAACGGTAATATCCATAAGGATGCTCTTTACATCTGCCCTGGATATTGGAAGATCACTGGATAACAGCATTGATGAGGCAAGGGAGAAACTTTCCTATCTTGTGAGTAGAGACACCACCACACTCACAGATGAGCAGATAATCTCAGCAACCATTGAAACACTCACAGAAAACCTCACAGACTCTGTTACAGCGCCTCTTTTTTACTTCATCCTACTTGGACTTCCAGGAGCATTCCTTTACAGGGCCGTTAATACACTTGATGCAATGGTTGGATACCTTGATGACGAAAACAGGGACCTGGGATGGTTCCCTGCCAGACTTGATGACATACTTAACTACATACCATCCAGAGTTACAGGTTTTATGATTGTTCTTGCAGCGTTTTTCCTGTCCATGAACTGGAAGAATTCACTGAGGATACTCCTCAGGGACGCCAGACACACTCCCAGTCCAAACTCAGGATTCACAATGGCCGCAGCGGCCGGAGCACTATCTGTTCAGCTGGAAAAACCAGGAGTATATGTTCTGGGGGATCCCAGAGAGTTACTTTCAACTGAAAAGCTTAAAGATGCGCTGAAACTGAGTTCAATATCTCTTGTCCTGTTCATCGTGTCTGCAACAGGAATAATAATACTGGTGATACCATGAGAGTGAGTATACTGACACTCACAGAAAATGGCAGGAAACTTGGTGAGAGCCTGAAGACAGGTCTTAAGGATGATCCCACAATTCTTTCAGTTGAAATAATCCACAGGGATATAGACTTCAGGGAGGTGTTTTCCAGAAGCGACATGATAATCGGTATAATGGCAGCAGGTATAATGGTGAGAAAGATCGCCCCGCTCCTTAAAAACAAATTCTCTGATCCAGGAGTTATTGTTGTTGATGAAATGGGGCAGAATGTCATAAGTCTCCTTTCGGGACATGCAGGAGGTGCAAACGATTTTGCAGTCAAAATTGCAGACATAATCAACGCAAACCCCATTATAACAACATCAACTGATGTTAATGGTCTTGTGGGAATTGACAGCTTCGCAGCAAGATACTTTTATGTGATACTTGACAGGCACCTCGTGAAGCACTTCAATTCCTCAATTGTGAATGGGCACACTGTGGAACTGCACTCATCAAGGAACCTGGAACCCCTAATTGATGGTGAACTGTCCAGAACCTACAGGTACCTGAGGGATGGAGATGAGATTGTAAGGGCCCACTGTAACTCTGAGGTCATGAAACTGGCTCCCCTCAAGGTTTCAGTGGGTATAGGGACAAGGAGGGGAGTTGAATCCGCCAGGGTAACCGGTGCAATTGTGGAAGCACTTGGTCTCTTGAAGCTACCCCCCGAGAGGATCGATGCACTGGCAACAGGTTACATGAAGAAAGATGAAAGGGGGATAATTGATGCAGCAGAGGATCTGGGGGTCCCCCTGGAAATCATACCCCTCAAGGAGCTCAGATCACAGGATACGCACTCATTTTCAGATTTTGTCAACGAAAAATTTGGTGTTGGAAGTGTATGTGAAGCCGCGGCTCTTAAAAGTGCAGGAACCGGATCAAAACTCGTTATAAGAAAAACAAAATCATCAGGAGTTGCGGTTGCAGTGGCGGTTTCAGGGACACCAAAAACTTTTTAACCCAAATGATATAAACCAGATTGAATATAAACATCATTCTGCATTCTTCAGGAATTCAGCAGGGAGGACCCAACATGAGTAACGAAACATTTGATCGCGTTTCTGAAATTTTAAAACACATTATGGAAGATAATAGTGTTCCAAGGAACATCAGAAGGGCTGCCGAGGAATCAAAGGAGATTCTCAACAACCCGGATGAGGACAGCACCGTGAGGGCCAGCACGGTCATATCAATTCTGGATGAGATAAGCAACGACCCCAACATCCCGATACATGCAAGGACACTGGTATGGGAAATACTCAGTGAACTTGAATCCATAAGGGAATAACTTTCTGTTTTTTATATCCTATTTTGTCTGATTTAAAGTGTTTCTACTGAATAAATCTCTGTTTTTTATATCCTATTTAAACAGTTAATTTAACTATTTCATGAATTTCAGGACCTCAGCGATGAACCGGGTTTTTGCCAGCTCCTCAATGAACTCTGCAAGCAGGAGGGCTTCCTTAACAGTTTCACCTGCACATACCACACCATGGTTTTCAAGGACGGTCGCATTTTCATTCACCATACTATCTGCACAGGCAGCTGCAAGTTCTCTGCTTCCAGGGGGATAATATGGTACCACAGGGATCTTCCCATGCCCCAGTCCCCTGAAGCCCTCCATTTTCTCAATCTCAATCCCGGCAACTGAAAATGCCCTGGCATATGGTGAGTGGGTGTGCACCACACCATTGACATCAGGCCTCCTCCTGTAGACCTCAAGATGGAGTTCCAGCTCCGAGGATGGGCCTTCCCCACGCAAGACATTCCCTTCAAGGTCAACCATTGCAACATTCTTAAGCGTCACCTGGTCAAGGGGGACCATTGTGGGTGTTATGAAAACCCTATCATCCACCCTTGCACTCACGTTCCCTCCAATTCCAGATACAAGGCCCCTCCTGTAGAGGTGGACCGAAACATCAACAACATCCCTCAATGGATTCAAGTAATCACCTGCTTTGACTAATTGAACTCCAGAAGCTTCATAACCCCCCTGTTGAGCACCGGGACCTGACCACATGTTGGGACAATGTTGTATATCTTCTGAAACTCCGTCTGTGACTGGAATGTGCCTGAATTTATAAGGTGAATACCCTTGTATTTTTTGTATGCGTTTATATGTACATGTCCGGTATGAAGGACATGGGGGACATCATCAATCACAAGGTGGTCCTCTATCTCAGATGCAAGGGGTGTCCTCTCACCGTATATGGGTGCAAGGTGTCTCTTCTCAAGGAGTTCCTCCATTATGAGATCTGATCTTTCATGGGAAAGCCCGTTCACGCTCATGGCCATGTCGTCGAAGCTTCTGCCATGATATATGAGGGTTTTTACACCGTCAAGACTCACCATGGACGGGTTACTCAAAAATTCAACATTTTTGAGGCTGTAAAGTGGCTTCGCATATTCCTCGGGTATTGCAGGCTGGGGCTCAGCGATCCTTGATGCATCGTGGTTTCCAGGGATCATCACAATCTTTATGTCATCCCTTATATCTCCAAAAAGCCTTGCAGCCTCCTCATACTGCTCATGAATATCTTTTATAATGAGTTCCTTTTCCTGTCCAGGGTATATCCCGATACCATCAACGATGTCACCTGCAACCACCAGGTACTTAATGTCAGCAGCGATATTCATATGGTCCTCCGTTCCAAAGTCCCCGTTTATCCATTTAATGAACCTGGTGAATGCATCTTCAAGGAATGTCTGACTTCCTATGTGGACATCAGATATGAAGGCAACTGAAAAGTCCATTTCCTTCTCCTGTATTCGGGGGACACCCGGATGGAAGATCTCAGAGGCCACCACAAACCTCCCCTTTTTCGCGCCCTGAACACCTATGACCTCATCCCTCACGAGCTTCTCAGACTTTTCAAACAGTTTATGGTTTTCATTGTGCACAACCACTGTTATTTCCCCTGTTTCATCCTCCAGTTCAAGCATTCTGTGGTTGTTCTTTGTGGTTCGTATCTCATTGATGATCCCTATGATGCTCACAGCGTCGTCCCCGCCGCGAAGATCCGCAATGGGTACATGGCTCTTAAGTTCAGGGCGTCTTTTGAGAAGATCCCTAAGGCAGCTGAATCTGCTGTTGAAGTAGGAGATCATGTCACCTATCTCTCCACTGGTGTATGATCTCTTACTGGTGTCTGTGATGACCCTGAAGTCAAATTCCCTTGGCCCTGGAACATTGATTGGACCCCTCGCCTTTATTTCCATGGGGTTATCTATTTCCTCAGTCGCCTCAAAGAGGTCATCAAGCATCTCAGAGGTCAGAAGAGTGAATTTACCTCCACCATTCTTCTTTATCTTAACTATAATCTCTGAGGAGGCTGTTGCAGGATCATCCATTTCTTTTAGCCTGAAATATGCGTTATCCTCTATTAAAATTCCTTCCCTTGCAAATTTTCCTATTATTTCATTCATTTCAATCATACTGCATGAACTGGTTAGGGGAATTCAGAAATCTTTAAAATGGGTTCACGGTTAAATATTTCATTGAGTTCATATATTCTTTATCGAAATGGTAGTTTACCCTTTGGGTCCATTCACAGAAAAAAGGTGATGCATTGCCAAGGATCATTAAATTATTCATGTTCCTCATAATATTCCTGGCCTTCTTCGAGGCGGGGCTCATAAGTTCATACACACTTGTAACGTCCAAACCACCGGATGTGGAAAAACTTATTGAAATGCAGATAGACACAGTGTCCTCATTTTTGGATTCAGGTAAGAATATAACCTCCACAATCACTGGAGGGCCTGAAGAGATCCGGATAATAAACAATGCAGATGTTGCAGATGCCCTTAAATCCCGCACGGGCCTTGATGGAATAAACATCCGCTCCCTCAATGCGACAACAACAGAGGACACATCACTTGAGAACATAAATATCAACATAACAGCGACCGGTTACCGTGAAAACCAGACAGGAAGCGGTCAGATAGTCATAAGGCCAACCGAGCAGTTCACTGTAACTGCGGCTGCAAGGGCCGAAACCAGGTCATC
Source organism: Methanothermobacter sp. (assembly GCF_030055425.1). NCBI lineage: Archaea > Methanobacteriati > Methanobacteriota > Methanobacteria > Methanobacteriales > Methanobacteriaceae > Methanothermobacter > Methanothermobacter sp. The sequence goes on along the minus strand of NZ_JASFYE010000002.1, from coordinate 15,261 downwards.
AGGGGTATGGGTCGATGTCAGGACCCTTAGAATCATTTCAGTAACCAGGATTTACTGAGTATCAATTGGGAGGGTAAATTCATACAGTTTGGAAATCCGCTGCAGTGGCTTCACATCTAAGCCCCCGATCCACTGAAGGTGTTTTCATGATAAGGATAATAGGACTTGGACCCACAAGGGATGATATAACAGTGAGGGCCCTCCGGGCTCTTGAAGAATCCGATGTCGTCATAGGATATGCAAGGTACATAAAACAGATAGAGGACCTCCTTGAGGGCAAGGAGATAATAAAAAGCGGAATGGGATCTGAAATTGAGAGGGTGGAAAAGGCCATCGAGAAACACCTTGAAGGTTTCAACGTCGCACTGGTGAGTTCAGGAGACCCCGGTGTCTATGGGATGGCCAATGTCTTCTTCCAGATATTTGATAAGTATTCTGGGGTTGAATTTGAGGTTATACCTGGCGTTACCGCGGTCAACTATGCAGCATCTCACCTGGGGGCACCCCTCCATGACTTTGCGGTTATAAGTCTAAGCGACATCCTTACACCCCTATCCGAGATAAGAAGAAAGATCAGGGCAGCTGCAGGGGCCGGACTTGTAATAGCCCTCTACAACCCCCTGGGAAAGAGGAGGAAGAAACCCTTCAGGGAGGCGCTTGAAATACTAAGATCTGAACTTGAACCAGAAACTCCGGTGGGTGTGGTGAGGACCGAAAATGGAAGTCCACAGGTGAGTATTGTGGCTCTTGGAGACCTGGATGAATCCCTTGTGGACATGTCCACCATCATCATAGTCGGCAACGTTACAACCTACACAAGGGATGGATACATGATCACACCCCGCGGATACGCGGTTGAGGCCCCACTCCATGAACTTGCAAGGAAGTTCTATGAGGAGAATCCTTATGGCAAAGATTCAGGCCCTGATGAGAAATGTGAATTTTACCCCTGCCACTTTGAGGGTCAGAACTGTGCATTCTGTTACTGCCCATTCTATCCATGCGGTGAGGGGTCCACAGGGGGCTACTGGATACGGGATAAGGGCGTATGGAGCTGCCAGGACTGCAAATGGATACACACCGATGAGGCTGTTGAGTGCGTCAGGAGGGGCCTCAGGCGGCTGATTTCAGAACCAGATGATCTAACCGATAGGAAGAAGGAACTTCTCAAGCTTCGAAGGGAGTGCCTCATGGCTTCAGGAGGGGACTCCAGTAAATAACTGATTTCACCGCAGCAAGATATTTATTTTAAATCACCCAATATCATTTCAGCAGCCCAGGAGGATGAAAGTTGTCCAAAAGTGTTAAGGATATTCTCATCGAAATGAAGAACCTCTCGGAGTTGATGGTGGATCTTGCATACTCTGCCCTCCTGTTTAACAGCAGGGACGCTGCAGAGGAGGTCATAAAACTTGAAAACAAGGTTAACAGGCTTAACTATGAGATAAAAAAGGAGTCACTTCTTGCTGCAAGATCTGTTGAGGACGCCGAAAAACTGACAGCCCTCCTAGAGGTGGGTGAGGCAGCTGAAAGCATTGCGAACTCCGCCAAGGATATCGCTGATCTGGTGCTGAAGGGCATCAAACCACACCCTGTCTTCAAGATGGTCATGGAGGAGTCCGATGAGATAATAGTCAGGGTGACAATTGATGAGGGATCAGAGCTGGCAGGAAAATCACTGGGAGACCTTTTACTTGCAACCAGAACAGGCATGAGGATTATAGCCATCAGAAGAGGAGAATCCTGGATTTATGGACCTGACAGGAACACGGTACTTGCAGAGAACGATACCCTCATCGCCAAGGGAAACGAAGCAGGTTCAGAACTCTTATTCGCACTTGCAAAGGGTGAGATGACCCTTGAGGATATAGGGTGCAGCATAGAATAGTCCCAGAGATGATGTAAATGTTAGCAGGTGAGGTCAATGAGGATAACAGGAAGATTACTGAGGACGACTCGGCTCATACTTCAGTCCCTGCTAACATTTACCGTGAATTTATCCATAGCGGCCTCAAGGGGATGGGTAAGGGCTTTTAACCTATTCAAGAGTTTTGGAAGCTTTTTCAGGGGTTCTAAAAGGGTTATAGGGGAAAGCTTCGTCGCACTCTTCATATGTGCCCTGGGGGACCTTGTTGCAGGTATATTTCTGGGTAAGATGTCTCCCCTACTGGAGTCATATCCCGGGCTCCTTGTACTGATACCCGGCGCCATAGGCATGAGGGGTAATATCTTCGGGGCCCTGGGCTCACGCCTAGGTTCAGGTCTGCATATAGGTACCCTTTCACCGGAACTTCGAAAATCAGATGTCCTTACAGAGAACATTGAGGCGACCATAATACTGACCGTGGTCATGTCAATTTTCCTTGGATTCATGGCCTGGATATTCTGCCATATCTTCGGATTTCGAAGTATGGGAATAATGGATTTCATTGTTATCTCTGTGGCCGGCGGAATAATATCAGGTGCCGTTCTTCTCCCGGCAACAGTCCTCATATCCCTCAAGAGCTATGAGAACGGCTGGGACCCTGATAACATCACAACACCCCTCATAGCAGCTTCAGGCGACCTTTTCACCCTCCCATCAATATTCGCGGCACTTGCCATCCTTGAAACTGTAAGGAACGGCATTTTTGAATGGGTGCTCTTTTTCCTGTTTATTCTGATGGGTATTATGGGTCTTGCAATGGGAATTAAGGGCAGATATAACCTCAGAAGGATAATAAGACAGAGCGTGCCCGTACTTCTTCTCTGCTCAGCCCTGGGAACCACTGCGGGTATAGTCCTAAACAGTAAACTGTCATTTATACTTGACAACCCTGCAATACTCGCACTGGTGCCGCTGTTTTCAGGTGAAAGCGGAGGCCTTGTGAGCATACTCGGAGCAAGGCTTTCCTCCGGGCTCCACTCAGGTATAGTCCCCGCAACCCTCAGACCCCATGGGGAGGCCCTCAGAAACTTTGGAATAATATCCATACTGTCACTGATCATATATCCAACAATCGGGCTTCTAGCCCATTTTGTGAGTGTTTCCCTTGGTATAGGGTCCCTTGGACTTGAGAGGATGCTTCTTATAAGTTCACTTGCAGGGTACCTCCTGACCCCGTTCCTTCTACTGGTGGGCTTTTATCTGAGCTCAGCATCCTACAGACTTGAACTGGACCCTGACAACATAGTTATCCCACTGTCGACCAGCATGACCGACTCCGTGGCAAACACGTGTCTTGTAATAGCCATAATAGCAGTTATGGGACTCTGAATCACCATTAGACCTCAGAACCATGTAATTATGGTGGTGGGCTCTGGGTCAGCATGGGGATATGAGAATCTGGAGGGAGCATGGCTGGACCTCAAAGTAATCAGGTTTCAGAGGGCAATCCATTCCAGAGCGGGGAAGCCCGGCAATTATTACCCCCCTTCCACATCCATGTAAATGGATCCATACCACACTCTGCCCTGTTAAATTCAGTTTTAAACTTCCTGAACGGATTTTTATCTCTTCATGGCTTCTGTTGCAGTCCGTGTCAAGGATGAATGATCCGCTGCAGCCCTCTGATATGAGGTAGTAATCAAGTGAGTCATTAACGCGGAAATTCATGCATGTCCAGTTTTCACCATGACCTGAGGGACACAGGCATTCCTCTCGCCTGATAACATAATCAGACAGGAAGTTGCAGTTCACGGTTCTTCTAAATACATGTATTTCATTCCCCTTCAATTCATCCCCAATGATTATGGGGCTTATTCTGTCGTTGAGGGGACTTAGCACAATCCTCACATGAAGTCCCCTGAATGCCCTTTCAAGTAATTCCGGTTTTGAGCGAAGTTTCATTATTTTTTCATAGGATATGACCCCTCTTTTCCCCGGGACGGCAAGTCCAGGATACCTGCAGGTGCTTACAGGAAGTTTTTCCCAGTTAACAGGATCTCCAGGAGTATTTATGAGAACATCCGCTGCCGTGGCACCTTTATCCCTCGTGTATGTTTCTCTGAATCTTTCATTCATTCGGGTCTCCTGCACCTCCATCAGTTCTGCAGATATGCCCACGATAATGGCCACGATTATGAGGGAGAGCAGAAAATCTGTTGAGAATATCACTGTATAACACCGTACTTTTTTCTGTGGGCCCCGTCAAGGTATATGATGAATCCTGATACGTTGTGGGGTTCGCCAGTGTATGCTGTCGTGAATAGAACATGGTCAACAGATACCGGGGCCTCCTCAAAATTTCCTGAGGTTATTATGAAGGTTTCAAGACCCAGGTGGGGACAGGAGGTTTTTCCCTCCAGTCTACAGAGGTAGCAGGACCCATCATGACTCTCATGGTAGTATCCATTTATTAGGCAGGCGTAGAGGACACCGCCGGATCCATGGGTGGTGTAGGGTTCATAGGGGCACCTTCTTATCAGGAAAGGACCGGAAGCCCCCTCATAGGCCTCCCTGTTCTCTGAAGAAATGTATTCCATGAGGGCCCTGCCATACTCTATTGACGTTTCATTGTGCTGCAACCTTCCCAGAACCATGAAGGGCAGGGGATCAGGCAGATCCTCAACAGGTACCCTTACCGAAATGTTCTCAGTGTGGTGGATTTTTCCTGCCCTAATATCAACAGTGGAGTTAACCTCAATACAGAAGGGGTCGTCGGATGCCCCCTCAACTGAATTCACCCTGCAGCTTAGATTCATGTTTCTGTGGACGGCGCATAACCTGTCAATACGCCCCTGTACCCCTGCTCTTACATGGGCCCTGGCATCCAGGTCTGGAGGAAGTGTACCGTTTATGGCCTCCTGTGCAGTTTCATTTAGTACTTCCCTTGTTATCACCGGGATGCTGTCCCTGATATTCCACAGGGCCCCTGTCATACTCTCAGATAGGGACCTATCAGCGCTCCTTTTCACTGCTGAATCATCGATGCTGAGTATCATCAGGGCGAGTATCATGGCCGGCACCATGAGAAGAAGACTGAAACCTGCCATCACATAGCCTCCATCATCCATCGTATCACCCGATTAAAATTAAGTATTACCGACATAAAAATATTACTGAAATGATATTAAGTTAATATTAAACGTTCTGGGGCTTCAATGGCGATCTAAACCATTAGAAATAGAAAAAAGGCCAGATTATCCCATGGATCAACTCAGGGGGTAATAAGAATCTTTATTACTCCAATGCAAGCACAAGGGATTTAAATATCCTCTGACCATATGATTTAATTATAATGAATCAAGATAGATAATGAAAACTGATTACATTTATGGAGGTCACATCATGACAGAAACCGTTAGGACATGGCGCCATATACCCCAGCGCTACAATCTTACAGGTTCAAAATGTCTCCAGTGCGGGAATGTTTTCTTCCCTAGCAGAATAATATGCCCTGAATGCAGGCGTAAAGGTAAGCTTGAGGACCTGAAGTTCAGCGGGAGGGGAAAGATACACAGTTACTCCGTGATAAACACCCCAACCGACGAGTTCAAGGATATAGCCCCCTACGTGGTGGCCATCGTTGAACTGGAGGAGGGTGCTAAGATAACAAGCCAGATTGTTGACTGCGACCCTGATTCAATAGAGATAGGCGACGAGGTCGAAATGGTATTCCGCAAGGTGAGAGAAGAGGGTGAAGATGGAGTGATATCATATGGATTCAAATTCAGGCCAAAAAACTAAGATAGGTGTTCTTCTTGTGGGGCATGGAAGCCGCCTCCCCTACGGTGAGGAGGTCATAAATGGCATAGCAGATATCTACAGGAAAGAGGTTGACCATCCTGTTGCAGTGGGATTCATGAACATATCCAGGCCCTCAATACCAGAGGCCATAAACGAACTCGCAGCAATGGGCGTTGAAAAGATCATAGTGACACCTGTCTTCCTGGCCCATGGAGTCCACACCAAACACGACATACCACACATTCTGGGTCTTGATAATGGCACTGAACATCACCATCACCATGAACATGAGCACGAGGAATTTGAATTCGACGGTGAAATAGTATACACCGAGCCCCTTGGGGCAGATCCACGAATTGCTGAGATAATCCGGGACAGGGTCAAATCAGCTATTTAAGGATAACCCCCCATTTATTTTTGATAAAATGCCCCCTGATAGAATATCATCCTTTGGCGAGAAGAAACTCATCTCAAGGATAATATCAAGATCAGCCTCATTTTTCAGACCCTCAGAGCTTATCGGTCTTGGAGATGATGCAGCACTTCTTGATATGGGGAATGATTACCTTGCAGTGACCTCAGACCTTCTAATTGAAAGCAGGCACTTCCCCCCTAAAATGAGCCATCACGATATGGGATGGAAGACGGTTACAGTGAACATGAGCGACCTGGCTGCAATGGGGGCTGCACCGGAGGGTTTCATACTCTCCATGGCCCTCCCTGACCTTGATCTGGAATCCTTTGACTCCCTCATAAGCGGCGTCCTGGAGGCCTGCAGTTATTACGGCGCACCCCTCATCGGGGGGGATACCAATGAGGGGGATGAGATAATAATGGGGGGCACAGCCATTGGAAGGGTCAGGAGGGACCTTGTGATGATGAAGTCCGGTGCCAGGCCAGGGGACCTCATTGCAGTTACGGGGCCCCTTGGACTTGGAGCTGCAGGCACAGAGCTTCTTCTATCGGGAACAGATACTGCTGGATTTGAGGCTGCGGTTGAAAAATCCCTGAAACCCATTGCAAGGGTTGAGGAGGCATCAAGAATGGCGAAGTCTGGGCTTGTGTCTTCGGCCACGGACATAACCGATGGCCTCATAAGTGAACTTGGTGAGCTGAGGGATGCCAGCGGTGTGGGGATGAGGATCCACGAGGTGAAGTTACCTGTACCTCCTCAGGTATCAGAGGCGGCATCCGTCCTTGGAGGGGATCCACTGGAACTCGCCCTGTACTATGGGGAGGATTTTGAACTTGTTTTCACTGCACCACCCGATGCAATGGATGAACTCTCCAGAATAATGGAAGTACACATCATAGGTGAGGTCATAGAGTCACCCTCCATTGAAATGGTTGATAAGCATGGAGATACATATAAACTTCATGTGAGGGGCTATGAACATCTGCGCCCCTGAACTGCAGGGGGGATACCATGAGGAAGGAATCCATACTCTATGAGAAGGCCGATGATAGGTTAAGGTGCCTGGTGTGCAGTAGAAAATGCCTTATACCTGAAGGGGGAAGGGGATACTGTCTCACACGTGAAAATAGCGATGGTAAAATCTATTCTCTCACCTATGGGGAGGTATCCTCAGAGGCGGTTGACCCGATAGAGAAGAAGCCACTCTTCCATTTTCATCCTGGCAGCCTTGTCTATTCCCTTGGCAGTGTTGGATGTAACTTCAGGTGCAGGTACTGCCAGAACTGGAGCATATCACAGGCACGCATAGATGGCTTCCCCACAAAGTACATCCCACCGGAGGAGGCGGTTGAAAATGCACTCAGAAGTAACTGCACCTCCATAGCCTGGACCTACAATGAGCCCACCATGTGGCTTGAATACACCCTGGACTCTGCAGAACTTGCAAGGGCAGAGGGCCTCAAAACGGTTTATGTTACAAATGGCTACATGAGTGAGGAGGCCCTTAACATTATAGGACCCCTACTGGACGCTGCCAACATTGACCTCAAGGGAATGTCTGAGAGATTTTATCGTGAATTATGCGATGCGAAGCCAGAACCCGTACTCGAGAACATCATAAGGATGCATGAGATGGGTATCCATATAGAGGTCACCAACCTGCTTATACCCGGTTACAATGACTCTGATGATGATATAGTGGCCCTTGTGAACTTCATGGTATCTGAGGTCGGGGTTGAGGTTCCACTCCACTTCACAAGGTTCTTTCCACATTACAGGATGCAGGATGTGCCTCCAACCGGGGTTGAGAGACTGATGAGGGCCAGGGAGCTTGCCCTTGAGGCGGGCATGAAGTATGTGTACGTGGGGAACCTTCCAGGGACCGATGCTGAGAACACCCACTGTCCGGTTTGTGGAGAGCTACTCATAAAGAGGGATGGCTACCTCACAAGAACAGTGGGTATCAGTGATGGTAAGTGCAGAGCCTGCAGAGCCGCTGTTGACGTTGTAACAGATTAGTTAACATGATTCTGAGCCTCAGGGTTTGAAGATTTTTTGAGGATGGAAGATGTTATTTATTCTGTAAATCTGATTCGGGCCCTCAGATTCCTGTGACCAGAAAAGTAGAAAAATGAGCCATTATCCAAAAATAAATTCTTAATGGTGCCCTTTCACTCGGACCTGCTGACCCTCTGGAATTTTTCTGCTCCAGCGAGGGGCACCGTTGCATCAACACCAACCTTGGTTGTTGTACCATCGGGAAGTGCTGCAGGGTCCAGGGATGAGCCCCTTGCGCCGGGGACTATGAGGATATCATCATCGCCCTTCACCCTTGTTGCAACAGCATATTCGATTTCCTCAGGGTCAAAAACGTCTATATCCTCGTCCACGACAACCACATGTTTGAGGGATGGATGGGCTGCAAGGGCAGCCATTATAACATTCTTGCCGTCCCCCTGACTCTGCTTTTTAATTGATATGGCTGCATGGAGCCAGCAGCACCCCCCCTCTGTTAGAACAACATTCCTGACCGTGGGCACCGTATTCTTAACTGCCCTGTATATCCTTGGCTCCTGGGGCAACCCCTGAAGCAGTCTGTGTTCAAATCCTGCCGGCAGAATCGCATGGTACATGGCATCTTCCTTTATATGCATCCTCTCAAGGGCTATGACAGGTTCCTCCCTTACAACGTCATAGGTGTCTGTGAGGTCAACAAAGGGGCCCTCACTTTCCCTTTCACCGCAGAGTATCCTGCCCTCAAGTATTATCTCCGCAGGCGGAACCTCAAGGTCAACTCCACTGCACCTCACAAGTTCCAGTTTTCCGTCGTGGAAGCTGTTTGCGACCTCCATTTCATCGGCATCTATCGCTATGGATGTGGTTGTCGCAAGGAGGGTGGCGGGGTCCATACCTATGGCCACTGCTATCTCAAGGTCCTCACCCATCTCCTCGGCCCGCTGGTGGTATGTGTAAAGGTGCCTTGGAACTATGCGGACCGCCATCCTGTCACTGGACATGACCATCATCCTGTGGATGGAGGCGTTCCTGACGCCGGTTTCAGGGTCTCTGGCAAATATGACCCCTGCTGTTATGTAGGGGCCTCCATCCCTCTGGTAGTGGGTTAGAACCGGGAGCCTTGAGAGGTCGGCATCCTCTGAAGTGTAACCCTCAAGGCCCCTAAAGTTTCTGATGGGGGTCGGGTTTTCCATTGCATGGACAATGCGCTGGGTTATCTCATTGACCTGGCAGTTCAGGGAGAGGGCAATCTTTTCCCTGGTATTGCAGAGGCCGGATATGACCGGCATATCTGATTCCCGTACATTCCTCAGTATCACAACATCCCTGGGATGCCTCCTCAGTATACCTGCAGCCTCAAATCGTGTCGAAACCTCATCCTCAATTATCACAGGTTCTTCTTTGAGCCTATCAAGGAATTCTCTCATTGAATCACCATCAGAACTTGACTGAACGGCTTTTTATCCTCTTTATCCTGGACTCGATTTTATCGTCATATATTCCAAGCATTTCAGCCGCCAGTATTGCGGCGTTACCACCGTTACCGATTCCAACGGTCCCAACAGGGACACCCGGTGGCATGTTAATCATGGAAAGGAGTGAATCCCAGCCGTTCATTTTGAGGGGGCATGGAACACCAATCACAGGCCTGTCACTGAGGGCGACCACGGCACCTGTAACATGGGCGGAGAGTCCGCTTATCGCTATGAAGAGCTTAACATTCTCCATCCGCTCAAGGTACCTCTCGAACCTGTCGGGGTACCTTATGGGTGATATGACGTTGAGGTCATAGCTTATACCCATCCGCTCAAGGAACATTGTTGTCTTCTTGGCGATTTTCATGTCCGAGTAGCTACCCGGGATCACAGATACCATGGGGGCTTCTTCTTCACCAGATTTTTCCTTATCCTGCACCTCTGGCAGTTCAACATCGAGGGGGGTGTAGTATGACCCCTCTATGCTGTTTAGGACCTGGCACTCATCCCGGCGGACCTTCTCATAGAAACCCCTTCTGAGTTCAGAGACCCGTTCCCTCACCTCCGGGTCACCTATCCCTATTATCTGGGCAGCCAGTATCGCGGCGTTTTCTCCCCTGTCAACACCAACCGTTGCAACCGGGGCAGGGAAGGGCATCTGTGAGCATGCAAAAAGGGCGTCAAGTCCTCCGAGTTTAACATCAACCGGGACACCTATCACCGGGCGGTGGGTGTTAGCTGATATCATGCCTGGAAGGTGGGCTGAAAGTCCCGCTATACCTATGAAGACCTCAACACCCTCCTTTATGGACTCAGCGACTATAGCCTTCACCTTTTCATGGGTCCTGTGGGCCGAGGCAACCCTGAGGTCATAGGGTATCCTGAGTTCTTCAAGGATCTCCATGGCCTTTTCAGCTATTCTGAAATCTGATGCGCTTCCAAGGAGTATCATCACTCTGGGCTTCATTTAGAGATTCACCTTTACATTTATGGATAGATATTTATTTCAATTCATATTTAATAGAATCTCCCGACGCGTCTTAATAGCTTAATATTTAAGGGTTTTCAACCAATAGAACTTCATAGGTAGGAGAAGGTGTAGGGATGTCATGGCTTATTCTGATCCTGGTCTTCCTTTTATGTGCCCTCAGGACAGTGAGAGAAGATGAACAGACAGTTTCAGTGGTTATACCAGCGTTCAATGAGGAAAAGACCGTTGCACTGGTTGTTGAGGCAGCTAAAGGTTCTAAAATGGTGAGTGAGGTCATAGTGGTGGATGATGGGTCCACAGACAACACTTCAGGGGTTGCAGAGGCTGCAGGTGCAAGGGTCATAAGACATGCCAGTAACCGCGGAAAGGGTGCTGCACTGAGGACAGGATTCAAGCATTCCAGTGGAGACATAGTGGTTTTTGTTGACGCTGACCTTGAAAATATGACAACAGAGAAAATTGAGAGGATGATAAGGCCCATCCTCAGGGGAAGGGCGGACCTCACAAAAACACGCTTCAGGAGAAAGGCTGGGAGGGTTACCGAGTTAACTGCAAAGCCACTCCTGAATTTCTTCTTCCCTGAGATAAAATTTGAGCAGCCACTAAGCGGACAGTTTGCAGCCAGGAGATCCGCCATTGAGAAGATGAAATTTGAGGAGGATTATGGGGTCGATGTTGGCATAGTCCTTGATGCGGATGTCCTTGGCCTCACGGTTAAGGAGGTGGATATAGGGACAATACACCATGACATGGCAAGCCTCAGGGACCTTAACCTGGTTGCCAACGAGGTTGTAAGGACCATAGTTGACAGGGCACTTGAGTACGGCAGAATAACCATGATGGACACCATGGGAAAGTCCATAAGAATGTGCATACTGGGCCTCTCACTTACAACCCTTGGAATATTCAGCATATTCTTTATAAGGACAATACCAGCAACAGCAGGGATCATAATTGCGGTTTCAGGATCCATAGTTGCTTTTTATTACTTTATAAGCTTAATAAGAAGATCCATATACGTTTTCAGGCGCTCCCGGGGCAAGCTTCAGACGGCTAGATCATTCGTATACATGCACTTTCCCATCCTGGTTTCGGGCCTTATCCTTCTTGCAATGATCTCGACACTGCTGGGTGCAGTCAAGGTGGACGATGGTAAAATATCAATTGAACCAACATCAGGTAACCTCATAATATGGAAGAAGAACAATGAAAACAGAACATTCGATGTCAGGGGACCCTACAGGGTTGACAGCGCACTTGAAAATGAGAATAACTCCATAAGAATTCCTGAAGAGGCGATAAATACCCTTGGGCTTGGTTATGGTGACACCATATTTCTGAATGGTGAGGCATACACCCTCAACAGGACCCGTGACGGTGAGGGTAACATAATAAGGATCCCAACCAGTGCAAGGGAGGCCCTCGGGGTTAACGTGGGGGACGTTATCCAGGATGGAAATCTTCGAAAGATATTCAGCAACGTCTATGCAATTAGGAACATATCCAGCTCAAACATAACGGTATATAACGGTATCATAATTCAGTACGATGAGTCCCAGGCGTCGGAGGTCATGGTTTACGTTGACAATCGGCTGGTTGCAGAGGCCAGTGGGGTCATGAAGAATGGTTCATACACTGTATCCGTTAATGGGGAGTTTATAAGAAATATAAGGTTCAGGGGAGAGGACTCCAGCTACATGATCTATCATGGAGGCCATATAATAAAAATTGATATCAGAAAAGGGGGTTCATCTGACATGAGGTTTGCAACTGCATCTGAGGGGAAATTCCTCAACATATGGTTCTCAGGTCAGTAGTATACCCTTGCAGCTTCTTCTGGATCATCATAGAGGCCGATGGCTGCAAGGGCCCCTATCTTACCCTGTGAACCTGTTACCTCGATGAGGTCTATTCCAAGGGACTCTGCAACTTCTTCGGCATCCTCAACTTCCATAAAACTCTTTTTGGCCATCATTGAATACTTTTTAAGCTCTTCTGGAACCTTTATTCCCCTGAAAACTGCAATTGAAGTTTTATCGGAAAGGGTGTTCTCTTCAAGAAAACCTGCAGCAAGATCGACCAGTTCATTGCTCTTCCCAGGCTGCACCGCGAAGGCAAGGGCAACCGACACACAGTTCTGTGTCTTATGGGGGTTGTGGGGGTAGAGCTGAACCGTCACATGGTCGATGTACTCAAATCCCCTCCTGGAAATCTCCATACCCATATTGTTGGCAAGGGTCCAGGTCGCACCGCTTTCAGGGGTGTCTGTGTCATCTATACCCAGGACAACCTTTTCGAGGCGGGGTGTTATCACGGCCGCCCTCCCGGGCTTTGAGCCCCCTCCCACCTCATAGAGTTCGATTCTCTTCACACCCTCTGCCATGCCCCGGCACATGGCAGCACCAACCCCGGCACCTGCAAGGCCTGCATGCACAACACGGACCTCGTCACCCTCAACAGCCACCTCCTCTATTCCAGCGGCGTTGAGACTCGCCCTGAGTTCTATTGGAGCCTTACCGGTATGTGCAAGGTAGGTGTGCCGGTTACCATCCCTACGGGCCCTCTCTATCAGCCTGCTTGACCTGCTGTACTGGTATATCATCCACTCTGACCCTGAGATGCAGGGGTGGTATTCCACTATCTCAACGAGATCCCCGTCCACCATGGTGAGGACCTTGGTGTAGGGTGATATCCATGGGTCCCTGAACCTTTCCTTCAGGTCTGATGGTCTGAGTATTTCCATGGAGGTTCTCCAGAAACATCAAATTTCGTTGAGTCTTCTGTACATTTTAACGGCTGCCTCAACGGCCCTCTTCGCATAGTCAACACGCTGGTGGGCCTCAAGCCTCGTCATACCGGGACCTGATATTCCAAGGGCCACGGGCTTATCGTATTCGAGTGAAAGGTCCGCTATCTTACGTGAGGCGTGCTGGACCACTATCTGGTCATGGTCCGTTGCCCCCTCAATAACAGCCCCCAGCGTGATAACGGCGTCGATTTCATCATCCAGGAGAAGCTTCTTAACCGCGAGGGGCATATCGAATACTCCTGGAACGGCTATAACCCTTGTTATTTCGGATTCAAGAAATTTAGCATGTTCTTTTGCGAGTTCAAGCATCATATGTGTTATGTCATAGTTGAATTCGGCTACCACAGCCCCTATTCTGACACCTGCCATTTAATACCTCCTTTAGAGCACAAGTGCGCCTGCAATGGTACTTAATACCATTATGATTACTATGAGCAATGCTATTGCCTGTGCCTTATTCATCCCATCACCCCATCATTGCTATTTCCCTCAGGGTTTCTGCAAGGACCTCAATGTCCTCATCTGTATTGTAGTAGTGTATGGATGCCCTCACGGTGCCACCGGATTCATGAACTCCCAGGTGCCTCATGGCTGGTATCGCGCAGTGGTGGCCGCTTCTAACACAGACACCGGCGGTTTCATCCAGCAGCTTTGCAACGTCATGGGGGTCCATATTATCTATGTTGAAGGAAAGGATACCATAAATATTTTGGGGGTCACCATAGCACTGGATTTTATCAATGGATGAAACCTCACTGTGGAGCTTTTCTGTCATTTTCAGGCCATGCTTTCTGATTTTATGGATTCCTATCCTGTTGATGTAGTCTATGGATGCCCCCAGGCCTATGAAACCTGCTATGTTGAGGGTTCCTGCCTCGAACCTTGAGGGAAACTCTTCCAGAACGTAGTCATCCTCTGAGACATCAATGACGGTACCCCCACCCAGCATGAATGGTTCAAGTTCATCCTGGCATTCCCTCCTGCAGTAGAGGAAACCAGTCCCCACGGGACCCAGGGTCCCCTTGTGCCCAGGGAAGGCTGCAAAGTCTGCCCCCAGCTCCCTAACATCGATCTCCATATGTCCAATGGACTGGGCCCCGTCAATCATGTAGAGGGCACCGTTTTCATGAGCGATCATCCCCACCTCATTCACATCCTGCACCGTACCAAGGGCATTGGAGATGTGGGTTATGGTTACAAGCCGTGTGGTCTCATCGATCACCTCCTCAACCATTGCGGGGTCCACAACACCATTTTCGTCTGCCCTCACTATCCTTACATCAACACCCCTTTCACGGAGCCTGAGCCAGGGAAGGAAGTTGGAGTGGTGCTCGATGTTGGGTACAACCACCGAGTCCCCCTTCCTGAATTCAAGGCCGCCTGCCACAATGTTTATGGCCTCGGAGGTGTTCTTTGTGAATACTATTTCGTCCTCAGAGGCATTTATAAATCCTGCAACCTTTCCACGGGCTTCCTGGAGTTTCATGGTTGCTTCAACTGCAAGTGAATACGCCCCGCGTCCTGTATTGGCGTTGTATCCTTCAAAGTACTCTGTCATTGCCCTCACAATTGGGAGGGGGGTCGGGGTTGTGCTTGCAGCATCAAGGTACACCTTCTCCCTGAGGAGTGGTATGTCGGCCCTGACGTCCTCTGTACGCACAGCATCACCCTAGATTCTTTTTGCTATTTCAGCAGCCATTTCCATTGTACCGAGGCTTCCGCCCAGGTCCGGTGTAACCAGACCCTCTTCAAGGGTTTTTTCCAGTGCTTCCTGTATTTTCTGTGCTTCCTGTGTTTTGTTGAGGTGTTTTAGCATGAGTGTTGCTGTTAGTATCATGGCTGTGGGGTTTGCTATGTTTTTTCCGGCTATCTGTGGTGCTGATCCGT
>NZ_JASFYE010000001.1:348952-434582 GCF_030055425.1 Methanothermobacter sp. | reverse complement strand
TTTCGTAATATATAGCTATAACGAATAAAAAATGAGGGCTCATCCAGCCCCACAGAGAAACCTTCCACTTACAGCGTCAACCCATGCCTCACCAATTACCATTTTGTAGGTGGGACTGGAGGGATTCCAGTCATACACCAGGACATGGTAGACAGGCCTCTTAATTCTAAGGCGGACAATCTTCCCCCTCGTATTAAAACCTGATATGTACTTTTGGGGCTTCTTTATCAGTTTCGCCTTCAACTTTAACTTACTGTAATCCCCGGGAACGGATTTTTTAACAACCTTAATGGCCTTTGAGGGAGATATAAGGCCATAGGAAGATCCACTGAAGGCCACAGAGCCGACAAAAACAATCGCCACAATTAAAGCAGTGATGGTAACTCTTCTCACAGAAACACCTCCCATAATCATCAACTATCAATTGATTTTATAATCAACATTTCATTACAGCCGGTCTCCTCATGGTATGGGACGCGCTGGATAAGTATTTCATGATCAGCAAATTCCTCAATTATCCCCTGAAGGTATATGGACCTCCTTCTTCTGTGAATGTTGGTAACTGGAAATATCCTCATCTCTCGCCCCACCCTCAACATCTCACGCACCGCCTCAACATGGAACCTGTAACTCAGTTTCTCCTCATAGAGGAAGAGAAGATTTGCAGAGAGGACAAGATCAAACTGCAGGTTACTGAATGGTAGATGTGGCAGCTCCCCTGCAATGTAACCTGCAGGGTCTTTCCTGTAGTCACTCAGGAACTCCCTGAACACGGTCCTCCTGTAATCTTCAAGTGGCACGCCCTTAACCTTAATTCCACTGAGGAAATCACCATGGAATCTTCTGTGCCTCTTGAAACTC
Organism: Methanothermobacter sp.; assembly: GCF_030055425.1. Classification (NCBI taxonomy): domain Archaea; kingdom Methanobacteriati; phylum Methanobacteriota; class Methanobacteria; order Methanobacteriales; family Methanobacteriaceae; genus Methanothermobacter; species Methanothermobacter sp. The sequence continues at coordinate 433,721 of NZ_JASFYE010000001.1, read as the reverse complement.
TCTTCTGCCAGGGCTTCGAGTTCATCTGGTTTTCTACTGTAGATTGGGTCAACTGCAGTTACATCAAAACCCTTTCTATTCATTTCACTCCTGAAGGAACTCACACCTGCGGCACAGTCAAGTATCCTCTTCCCTGCAAGTTCATCATCTTTAAGGTTGAACATGTCGGTGTACTCTGAGAGCCCCCTTCCAAGGAGAAGTACAGATTTCATAAATATGTGTTCACTTTTATTATATAAGTATTCATGCAAAATCGTCGGATTTTGGTGTGACCATATATATCATGAAATCAAAATACGAGCTTTTCGCCAATTTTTCTTCAGTTACGCCCTGAGGCCATACTTTAAGGATTTTCATGTAATACTGAAATCATTTAGAACATTATAAATACAATGGCTTACATAAAAGAGTTTGTGTAAAAAAATTAAAGGGGGGTGAAAAATGAGAAAATTTACACTGACACTAGCGATTCTTCTTCTAATGGTTGCAGTTGGAACTGCAAGCGCTGCAGACACTGACAACCAGACCGACTCGAATTCAGTTATCACCGGTACGGTGACATACTGTAACAGTACCGAACCATTTGAGGGTGCAGTTATAAATGTGGCGTCTTTGAATGGCTCTAATGTTGCTTCAGGTGTAACAGGTCCTGATGGGGCCTATTCTGTAAGCTTCAAGTCACCTGATAGAACATTTGTGGTCTCAGCGGTTGCTCCAGGGCATGTGATACCATCAAAGACTGTGGCCCTTGATGAATCAGGTATGGCAAGAGCTGACTTCAGGCTTGGATCACTCAACCTGACAAAGGGGTCATGGGATATCATTGGACTTGACCACAACAATGTTAATGTCGGGCCAAACCAGTACCTGATCCAGATCAGGGTTAGGAACGATGCCCTGACAACTGCAAACAATGTAACGGCAAATTTAACATTCACTTCAACCAATCTATACATTTATCTGGCTACAAATGAGACCCCAAACAAGTACATTGGTGATATAGCTCCAGGGGCCACTGTAGACGTGTTCTACCTCGTGGAGGTTTCAAGAAATACCGCCGCATATCTAACATCAATTAACTACACAGTAACGGTTGGTGGTACCAATACCGGATCAGCAGACACTATAAATGGTACACTATACGTGGAGAAACTTGTATCACAGAACCGTAACGATGTGGTCTCCATAACCGTGAGCAATCCCACACCAGCCATAGGGGATGTGATCGCTGTCACCGTTGTATCAAAGACGGCTTCAGCCACCTATAATGTTGTTAACCTTCCACTTACAAACTACAACCCGGCCATTCTTCAGCCGCTGAATGTAACGGTAACATATGGTCCCAACACCAGCAACAATGTACGCCTCGACTCACCTGGTCAGACAAACTTTGTATCAGTCTGGCTCTTCAACGTGACTGGTGCTGGCGTAACAAGGCTCTTTGGCCTTATAACAGACAGGAGCGGTTCAAGTTACCACTACAACTCAGACTTCGGTGAGAACATAACCATAAGGGCCGTAGAGAAGGCAGACCTTGCCATAGCAAAGGCTGTTGACAATGCAACACCCAACATCGGGGACACGGTTAAGTTCACGATAACGGTTGTAAATTACGGACCCAACAACGCCACCGGGGTTTATGTGGTTGACAAACTTCCAGCAGGGCTACAGTTCGTATCAGCAACGGCATCAAAGGGGACCTATGATAATAACACGGGCATCTGGACCATAGGAAACCTCGACTACTTTGAAACGGTGACACTCAACATCACAGCCACAGTTGAAGCAACAGGAACAATCGTCAACAATGCAAATGTAACAAGTGATGTGTTTGACCCCAACATGGCAAACAACTATGCATCAGCAACACTGAATTCTCCACCAGCATCAGACCTCACCATTGACAAGTCCGTGAACAATCCTGAACCCTACGTGGGTGAGACAATCCAGTACACAATCACAGTGAGCAACAGGGGTCCTGATAATGCACCGGGGGTTGTGGTGGAGGATATTCTACCCGCTGGGCTCATACTGGTCAGTGCAACACCATCCAAGGGCGTCTATACCATGGGAACATGGTACGTGGGGACACTCAACTACCTTGAGGTGGCAACACTCACCATACTCGCGAAGGTCAACGCCACTGGCATCTTAACAAACTTTGCAAATGTAACATCACCGAACTTTGACCCGAACCCTGACAACAACAACGTGACACTGGATGTCCGTGGAATTCCTGTGGCTGATCTCCGCATCGTAAAGAACGTGAATAACCCGAGGCCCAACTTTGGCTCCAATGTGACTTTCATAGTTGGAGTTACAAATCTGGGTCCAAGCACAGCCACGGGAGTAACAGTGACTGATATACTGTCACCTGGACTCGTCTACCTCAGTCACACGGTTACACAGGGTTCATATGACCCATTAACAGGGATATGGACCATAGGAACACTTAACTATGCCGCATCAGCCCTGATGAACCTCACGGTCCTTGTTAACACCACGGGAGATTCAAATAACACGGTCTCAGTGACCGGTAATGAATACGACCCGGATAGGACCAACAATAATGCCATATCAGTCCTTAATGCAGTATCAGCTGACCTCAGCATCCAGAAGACCGTCGACAGACCCGTTATAAACAACGGGGAAACAGCAACCTTCACAGTAACCGTAAGGAACGCAGGACCCGATACGCCATCAAACGTTGTTGTAACGGATCTTCTCCCGGCAGGTTTATCCATCATATCATACACGGTTACCCAGGGAACCTTCAGTGAGGCAACAGGCACATGGAATGTGGGATCACTTCCAGCCCTATTCCAGGCAACACTCACACTCTTTGTGAGGGCAACCCAGGCGGGATTCCAGACAAACATCGTCAATGTATCATCAGAACTTCCTGACCCAATGCCACAGGACAATGTTGATGCAGTCACAGTCGATGTGAGGCCATCAGCGGATGTTAAGATCACCAAGACCGTGAGCAACACCGCACCGGACTTTGGTGAAACCGTCGTGTTTTACATCACGGTAACGAACCTTGGGCCGGACACTGCCACTGTTGTTAGGACGGTTGACGGACTGCCAGCAGGCCTTGTATACCAGTCCCATGTGGCGTCTGCAGGGGTTTACTTCCCAGAGTTCTATGTCTGGACTGTTGATTCACTTGCACCTGGCGCCTCAGAGACACTCAACCTGACGGCCCTTGTTAACGCAACAGGTGAACTCATAAACACAGTCTCAGTAACAGCAACCGAATATGATCCTGACATGACCAACAACTACGCAGCAGCTGTAATTAACGGACGTCCACTTGCAGACATCGCAGTTCAGAAGACAGTCCTTTTAACACCCATCAACAATGGACAGAGCACCAACTTCACTGTTACCGTTACAAATAACGGACCAAACGACGCAACAGGTGTTGCAGTAACCGATATACTACCGGCAGCACTCACAATTGTGAGTTCAGAAGCATCACAGGGAACCTTCGCTGGCGGCGTATGGACAGTGGGCAACCTCGCAAATGGGTCATCAGCAACCTTGGTACTTGAGGTACTTGCAAATGCTGCTGGTATCTTCACCAACTATGTGAATGCATCAGCAGACCAGTATGATCCATATATTTCAAACAACAATGCCACAGCGGTACTCACTGTGAAACCATCTGCGGATGTTTCAGTCACCAAGACGGTTAGTAACAGCACACCGAACTTTGGTGATCAGATAACCTTCTATGTGACTGTCATGAACAATGGACCGGATAATGCAACAGGGATCACACTGACAGAGAGACTACCAGCGGGACTTGTCTACCTATCACATGCGATATCACAGGGAGTATGCTACCCACTTGCATGCATATGGATAGTTGGGGATCTTGCGCCTGGTTCATCAGCGACTCTGAACTTCACTGTTCTTGTGAATACAACTGGTGAGGTTGTAAACAGGGTTCTTGCTGTGGGTGAGGAGTTTGATCCTTACCCTGAGAACAATACTGCTGAGGTTACGGTTAGGGTGCCTGCGGCTGCTTATCTGGTGATTGATAAGGTGGTCAATGCGACTGTTGCTAACTTCACTGATACTGTGAGGTTTACGGTTTCAGTGAGGAATGACGGGCCTGACACTGCGGTGGGTGTTGTTGTCACGGATCTGCTTCCGGCTGGTCTTGTGTATCTGAGCCATGTTGCTAGTCAGGGTACCTATGACAGTGTGACTGGTGCCTGGATTGTGGGTTCAGTGGTTAAGGATGCTGTTGCAACGCTTGAGATTGTTGCGGGGGTTGCTGTGAGTAACACCACTCTCATTAACATTGCGGATGTGACGGCGGATACCTACAACCCGAATCCTGATACAAGCGCCAATGCCACTGTAACTGTTAACCCAAGGGCAGAGCTCACCATTAACAAGACAGTGGATAGAAGGGCTGTGCGCATCGGTCAGAACGTAAGGTTCACCATAACAGTAACCAACAATGGACCCGACACAGCACTCAACACAATGGTTACCGACAGGCTGCCAGATGCCATGAGGTACATATCATCAAACGCCACCAGGGGTTCATACAACCCTGCAACTGGTGTCTGGATGGTAGGCGACCTCCCAGCAGGCTCAAGCGCAGTCCTTGACATCGTGGTCCAGCTCATAAGGCGCGGCACATTCGTGAACGTTGCAACCGTGAGCTCAGGTTCAAGCGGAGGCAACAACACCACAGATGTGGAGATCGATGTTGAACCATCACCAGGTCCAGGCCCATCTCCGGGACCATCACCAGGACCGGGAACTGTACCAATGAAGCCAACAGGAGCACCTTTAACTGCACTTATTGCAGGAATGCTTCTTGTGGCAGCAGGTTCAGCGATATCCAGGAGAAAATAAACCCTTTCCTTTTATTTTTTTATTCAACTTGTGATTGCTATTCTTAAGGCAGCATAGATTATGTATATAATGAGAAGCACGACTCCTTCAACTCTTCTAAGCTCCATATCCGTCCACATGAAGTACATTACAATAACTGTCACAACTATCAAAATGGGGGCATCAAGCACAACTAAGAGGGGCTCAACAGGGATTTTCACGAATAATGATGGAATCCCTATGCCTATGAGGATATTGAATATGTTACTCCCAAGTACCGTGCCCAGTGAGAGGCTGCACATATGCTTCCTTGCGGAGTTAACGGCTACAACAAGTTCAGCAAGGCTTGTCCCGATGGCAAGGGCAAAAAGGCCGACTATCATCTCAGGAATATGGAGAACCGCGGTAATTTCAACTGCGCTGTAAACCAGTACCCTGCAGAACACCACAAGCCCGAAGAAACTTAAAACTGCAGTTACAATGGTCTTCCAGCCAGCGTCACCACCCTCTATGAGGTGGCTCGCGTAATATTTCCTCTGCTTCTTTATAAGAATTAAAAGGTAAACACCATAGATGCTGAGGAGAACGGCACCTGTAAGAGGGCCAATGGCCCCCATGAGCATGAAAGATGAAAGTATCAGGATGCTGAGAAGCCCGAATAGTCCATCCCTCCGGATCTCATCCCTGTTTGTTGTAACAGCACAGGAGAGAATGGCAGATATCCCTATGATACCCGCGATGTTCCATATGTTCGAACCTATCACCACACCCACACCGAGTTCAGGGCTACCTGTAAGGACAGAGATCATGGCGGACCCGAACTCAGGAAGAGATGTCCCCGCAGCTGCAACCGTAACTCCAAGTATTATCTGTGATATTCCAAGCGCCCTCCCGATATCAACGATCCTGTCCACAAAGATGTCCGCGGATCTTATAACACCAATTAATGAGGCGCAGAAGATTAATATTAGGATGATAGGTGACATGATTAATAATCCCCTCCCTAACTATCCATTGGCTGCCAGTTATATATATGGATCATGATAAATAGACCTTAAATGTAATGTGGTGGTAGCCTATGAAAAATCTTTCAAGGGAACTGGTTTCAAGGATACATGAGATATCACGTCCTGTTAAGATAATGCACGTCTGCGGTTCACATGAACACACTATAATGCAGCATGGAGTAAGATCACTACTCCCGGACGAGGTTGAGGTGGTGGCCGGGCCGGGGTGCCCTGTCTGCTGCGTACCTGCCCGTGAGATAGACGAGTGCATAGAACTTGCAAGGCAGGGCGTTACGATCACAACATTCGGTGACATGCTCCGTGTTCCTGGTTCGGAGGGTTCACTTGCAGATGCCAGGGCCGAAGGCGCCGATGTCAGGATAGTCTACGGTGTGGGAAATGCGGTGGATATAGCGAGAAAACTTGACAGGGAGGTCGTCTTTATGGCGGCAGGCTTTGAGACCACCGCACCAACAACAGCATCGGAGATACTGTCAGGCCCACCAGAGAACTTTTCAGTCCTGTCCTGCCACAGGCTGATACCCCCAGCACTCAAATTCCTCATAGAATCAGGGGAGGTTAACCTCAACGCCCTCATAGAGCCGGGCCATGTATCAACCATAATCGGCATGAAACCCTATGAGCCCTTCTCACGGGACTACGGAATACCTCAGGTCATAGCAGGATTCAACCCCCTTGACATACTCATGGCAGTGTACATGATACTCAGGCAGATCGAAAGGGGCGAGGCAAAGGTTGAGAATGAATATAGGAGGGCGGTGAAACCTGAGGGTAACATAAAGGCCCAGCAGGCGATGGATGAGGTTTTCCGCATAACCGAGAGGGAGTGGAGGGGATTTCCTGTCATACCTGAATCTGTATATGAGATCAGGGATGAATTTTCAGAGTTCGATGCAAGGGAAAAATTTGATATTGATGTTGCTGACGCCGTTGAGGTGCCCACTGGCTGCATATGCGGCGCAATACTGAGGGGCGTTGCAAGGCCGGAGGAATGCTCACTCTTTAAGACCCAGTGCACGCCCACAAACCCTGTGGGGGCCTGTATGGTTTCAAGGGAGGGGACCTGCAACATAGCCTACCGCTACAGTTCATTCAGGGTGCAGTGATGAGGGCCATTGCAGTTGACATAGACGGCACTATAACCGACAGCACCAGAAAACTGTGCATCAGCGCTCTCAGGGCCCTCAGAGGTGCTGAAAGAAAAGGATTACCTGTCATAATCGTGACAGGGAATGTCCTGTGCTTTGCAATGGCAACATCCGTCCTTATAGGGACAAGTGGTGGTGTTGTGGCTGAAAATGGCGGCGTGATATACTCTGATGGGGATATGAGGGTCCTGGGTGATATTAAAAAGGCAGAAACCGCTTACAATTATCTTAGGAAGATTTACCCTGTCAGGAAGGTCCAGTTCTCTGATCTTCGATTATCTGAGGTGGCAATCACCAGGGAAATCCCTGTTCAGGTCATCAGGAAGTCCCTTGAGGGATTTGATGTTGAGGTCTATGACACGGGATTTGCAGTGCACCTTACAGACCCCCAGGTGAATAAGGGCTCTTCCCTGAAACTTGTGGCAGAGTCAATGGGGATTGAAATGTCTGATGTCATGGCGATAGGGGACAGTGAGAACGATATTGAATTCCTTGAAAGGGCGGGTTTCTGCGTGGCGGTTGGAAATGCAGACCCTGAGCTCAGGGAAATGGCAGATTATGTGACTTCAGGGGAATATGGTGATGGAGTTAGGGAGGCTATCCATAAATTTGCTGGGGTGGATATCTGATGTTGGATTTTGCTGAAAAGGCCCTTAAGCTGGCCTTAAGAAACTCTGAAATGGCTGAGGTCTACATTGAAAGGGAGCATGCATTTGAGGTGCAGGTTCAGAGGGACCTCATAGACTTTGGGAAGATAGAATCCATGACAGGTATAGGTATAAGGGTACTGAAGGGGGGCAGGATGGGCTTTGCATACACCTCAGATCCATCGAATCTCCAGCGAGCCGTTAAAATGGCCACAGAGAATCTCAGGCTTGCCGATCCAGATGAAAATTTTGGGTTCTCAGAGCCGGCCAGCTACCCCACTGTGAAGGGGATCTTTGACACATCATTCCTGGAACTGGACGTTGAGGAATCTACCAGCATCGCAGAGGTCATGGTTGATAAAACACTTGATGAGGGATGCAGACCAACAAGCGGCGGTTTTTCAGCATCCATGGTCGAAACATTCATCATGAACTCGGAGGGTGTTGAGGCTTCATCAAGGTCAACAGGGTTCTCAGCATACATATCGGTGAATGCAGAGAAAAATGGGTCCAGGACGACGGCATATGAGTCTGATTCATCATGCAGCATGGACATAGACCCGGAATGGATAGCTGGAAGGGCATCCAGGATAGCGAGGGATTCACTTGGCGGTGAAAATGTTGAGAGCGGAAGGAGGTCAGCTGTACTGGATTACCATGCAGCTGCAGGGTTGCTCGGCACATTTGCCGCGGCATTCAGTGCAGATAACGTTCAGAGGGGGAGGTCCATCCTTGCTGATAGGATCGGCACTGAGATAACATCCCCTGACCTCAGCATATACGATGATGGTACACTGAGGGGAGGCCTTGGCTCATCACCCTTTGATGGGGAGGGCACACCATCCCAGAGAACACTCCTCGTTGCCGATGGAGTCCTTGAGGGCTACATCCACAGCATCTACACCGCATCCAAGGGCTCATGTGAGAGCACAGGTAACGGGCTGCGAGGCTACTCTGACATACCCGTGGTTTCAACCACAAACTTCGTCCTTGAATTTGGGGATGAGGTTCCACTTGATGATTTCAGCGGGATATACGTGACTGATGTGCTGGGTGCCCACACAGCAAATCCCATCTCAGGTGAATTCTCGGTTGAGGCCAACAACGCTTTCCTTTTGGAGGATGGCGAATTCACGCCTGTGAAGAAGGCAATGTTATCTGGCAACATATTCGACCTCATGAAGAATGTCTCATCCACTGACCTTGAGATAAGACAGGTTGGAGACTTTGTAACAGCACCCCTCATTGTTGAGGGAATCCATGTAACAGGTTAAGATGTCACTGAAATATGCTTTTGGCCATCAGGATTCTCATCTGGTTGGTGGGGTTGACGGTGTTAAGATGTCACTGAAAGATGCTCTTGGCCACTACCTTGATGTGAGGGATGGAAGGAAGGATGCAGGATTTCTTGAGGCAAAGGCCACTCCAGCATCATTCAGCAGGGAGTCAGATACCAGTGAACTCTGGCGGGAACATGAAAGAATAGAGAAGGGCTTTGAGTGTTCAGGGGAGTGCAGAAGATCATTCCTTGATCTGAAAATTGAAATTGCAGATAGGATGCTCAGGAAATGTTCACTATGCCACTGGAGATGCGGTGTTGATCGTAACCTGAAACCTGGAAGATGCCGTGTTACATCACCCAGGGTTGCATCGGAGTTCCTCCACTACGGCGAAGAGGCACCGCTGGTGCCCAGTCACACCATCTTCTTCTCAGGCTGCACAATGAACTGTGTCTTCTGCCAGAACTGGGACATATCACAGAACCCGTCTGTGGGTGTCAGCATCCCTGAGGACCGACTCGCGGCCCTCATAGAGGAGAGGAGGCGGATGGGTTCAGCCAACGTCAACTTCGTTGGGGGAGACCCGACCCCCGCACTACCCTACATTCTACGTGTCCTCCGGCGAATATCCATCAGTGTACCTGTGGTATGGAACAGCAACATGTACCTCTCACAGGAATCCATGAGGCTCCTGAAAGGCATCGTGGACCTCTACCTCACCGACTTCAAATTTGGCAACAGTGACTGTGCATTGAAACTTGCCGGCGTAAGGAACTACTTTGAGGTCGTATCAGAGAATCACCTCAGAGTAAGGGGGGAGGATATGATAATAAGGCACCTGGTGATTCCAGGCCACCTTGAGTGCTGCACAAAACCCATCATATCATGGGTCGCAGATAACCTTGGAAAGGACACCATAATGAACATCATGGGCCAGTACAGGCCACTATACAGGGCATCACGGTACCCTGAACTGAACCGCTACCCCTCCAGGGAGGAACTTGAAGAGGCAAGGCGATGGGCCCTAAAGGAGGGTATTGAAAACCTTATCTGAGGGGGATTTCATTGAAGATCTTAATCACAGGAAGGCCTGGAAGCGGAAAGAGCACCCTTATTGAGAGAATAAAGGATCGCCTGGAACTTTCAGGTTTTTCTACTGGGAGTATATTCACCCCTGAGGTAAGGGAAGGCTCATCAAGGGTTGGCTTTGAGGTCGTGGATATAAAATCAGGTAGGAGGGGTCTTCTTGCCTCAGTGGATAGCAGGGGGCCGCGGGTTGGAAGGTACGGTGTAAACGTTGATGTGATTGATGAAATCGCTGTTCCGGCGATAATGAGGGCTTTGAAGGAGGATGACTGCGTTCTGATAGATGAGATAGCGCCAATGGAACTTAAGAGTGAGAGATTCAGGGGGGCTGTGGAGGAGGCGCTGGATTCAGAAGTTCCTGTGGTTGCAGCGGTCCACAGAAAACTTGTTCAAAGTATAAGAAAGAGGGGTGACATAAGAGTATTTGTTGTGGATCCTGAGAGTCGTGATCATGTTTATAGGAGGATCATTGATTTACTGGGTGATTGATCATGGAATGCGCTGATTATGGTATTACAAGGGAACTTGAGAGGGACAACCTCAACCTCAACCCCCTCCAGAGGGGCGGTGTTTTACCTGCAGCCGCCAGGAAGGCCCTCTATGAATTTGGGGATGGCTACAGTGTCTGTGATTACTGCGCTGGAAGACTGGACCAGGTTACAAGGCCGGCTGTTAACAGTTTCCTGGAGGACCTTGCAGATTTCATAGACGCAGATGCTGTAAGGACAGTTCATGGGGCAAGGGAGGGTAAATTTGCGGTGATGCATGCCCTCTGCGAGGCTGGCGATACCATCGTTGCAGATGGAAACGCACACTACACAACACACCTCGCTGCAGAGAGGAACGACCTTGAGATTGTTGAGGTCCCATCAACTGGATACCCTGACTATGAGATAAAACCTGAGGCCTACAGGGAGGTCCTTGAGGAGACCGCTGACAGGGATGATGTTAAACTTGCGGTTCTAACACATGTGGATGGTAATTACGGTAACCTCACCGAAGCAGAGGAGGTGGCCAGGATATGCAAAAAGATGGGTGTTCCCCTCCTCTTGAACTGCGCCTATTCCATGGGTCGTCTTCCTGTTAAACTCAGAGAAATAGGAGCGGACTTTGTTGTTGGAAGCGGGCACAAGAGCATGGCTGCCTCTGGACCGATAGGTGTTCTGGGGATGAGGTCTGAATGGGAGGACACCCTCCTCAGAAGGTCAGGGAGGCATGAGAAGAAGGAGATTGAGATGCTGGGCTGTACATCACGTGGAGCACCGCTTGCCACCCTCATGGCTTCCCTTCCGCACGTTGTGGAGAGGGTTTCCCGGTGGGACGATGAGATTAGAAAAACCCGGAGACTTGTCTCTGAACTTGAGGAGATGGGAGGTATAAGGCAGATTGGTAAGAGGCCCAAGGAACATGACCTTGTGAGGTTTGAAACCCCTGTATTCCACGATATCGCATCTTCACATCCCAGAAAGGGTTTCTTCCTCTACGAGGAACTTAAAAAGAGGAAAATAGTCGGTATAAAGAGGGGTCAGACCAAGTGGTTCAAGTGCAGTGTCTATGGAATGACTGATGAGCAGGTTCAGTATGTCATTGACTCCTTCAGGGAGATCCTCGAAAAAAACAGGAATTGAATTTTTGTCATGGAAATGCAGTTAAATCATGAACCGCATTTTACTTAAGAAGAACAGTGAATCAATAAACAGGGAATTCCCTTATAGTATAACAGGGAACTGTATTTCCCTTACCTTTTCACGGTATATCTCCCGTGGGGCCCCTATTATGTCAATTCCGTTCTTCTCTGCGTAAGCTATGAGCTCCTCATAGGCTTCATTTCGATTTTCAGTGTATTCTTTAAATATAACGGCGTGTTCGGGGATCGTAACAACTTTAATGTCACCTGCACCCTCTGATTCGCCCTTTACGGGTATTCCTGCATCATATCGGCCATCTTCCTTGAGGGGGCTTGTGTAGAATATCACCAGGGGGTCACCGGCTATTTCAAGTCCCTCTGATGAGATGAAATTCCTCACCTCTTCAATAAGTTCAGGGGTTTTGCTTAGGGGTCCGCTGAAGGTTATAAGCGCCAGCTTCTCATCACTTAATGTCCTTTTTCCTATCATTGAATCACCTTCACGTATTTAACCAACGACCAGTATGGGGGTTTCTGCAGATTTCAGAACCTTTCGTGTTATGCTTCCAGATATTATGCGGTCAAGCCCGTGTTTACCTGAACTGCCCATGACTACCAGGTCCACATCCTCGTCCTCCATTGTCTCAAGGATAACCTCTGCAGGGTTGCCCTCAAGTATCTGGGTTTCGAGTTTGCACTCCTTCATTCTACCATTTTTCTGCATTGATGAAAATTCGTCCTTGAGGATGGATATTGCCTTCTCTGACTGTTTTCTGAGTATCCTTTCAATGCGTCTGCTGATATCCTCATCCCAGACCTTCCTGTAGGATGTGTCAACTACACTTATCCCGAGGATATCTGCACCACTCATTTCAGCAATTCTGAATGCATGTTCTGTTGCCTTTCTGGCGTCATCTGAGCCATCAGTGGGTATCAGTATTCTCTGGTACACCATCAGACACCTTCGCTTATGAGTTTTATGGAGTCATCTGCCGAGTTCTGGAGTGCTATGCTGAACCCGGGCTCTGCACCTATAACAAGGGTTTCCTTCCCGTTCTCCTTTGCTATGTTTATCAGGGGGAGGAAATCTGCATTACGGGTCATCAGTGCAACCACATCAATGTGGGGGTTATGTATGAGTTCAAAGGCCTCCACTGCAAGCTGGACATCCACGTCCCCTGCGACTATCATGGGAGAAAAGCCCTGGTTTACAACTGCCTCGATAAGTTTATCTGAGGCATACTGGTTGAGGAGGACCTTACCCACCCTGAGGTTTCCCCTGTCAACCAGAAGGTTCTTAACAAAGTCAAGGTCTGAGCAGAATTCCTTTCTGAGCATGTTTGGACCATCCACGAGGAGTCCAAGATTCTTTTTATCTTCCTGACTGTTATCTATTATCACAAAGTTAGCTTCATCATCCATATTCATTCTTTTCCTCACATATTATCGTTACTTTAAATACAGATTGTATCTAAAACCTTATATAGTTATTTATGTTGCGGCTGCTATTCATGGGTCTCTGCTTTCTGGCTCCTGATTTTTCAGGGCCGATTCAAGGAATATCTCAAGGTCCCTCCAGAATCTGTCCCTCCCGATTTCTCTGGCCTCAAGAACCATCCTTGATGTGAGGTCGAGGTTGAGGGAATTTATGGCCAGTGTATGAATGTATATGGATAGCTCAACAGGGTCAAGGTCACTTCGGATGCTGCCATCATTCATACCCTCTATGATTGCCTCAACCATGAGCCGCCACATCCCTGTGCGGAGGTTCACTATCTCCCTTGCATCCTCAGTTTCGCTCATCTCAAATCTCTCTGTGCCACTGTAGCAGTATATCCTGAAGTAGTCCGGATGTTCCTTTGAGAATCTGTAAAGGGCGTCCACCATGGCCTTCACCTTGCCGTAACCGTCTGTTTCAAGTCCTGAGCATTCTGAGTACATTCTGTGGAGTATTCTTACACCGTAGAGGTTAACGGCGAAGAAAAGGGCCTCCTTATTTTTGAAGTAGTAGTAGAGGAGTGCCTTGTTGACCTCTGCCCTTTCTGCTATTTCATCCATGGTCACATTGTCGTAGCCCCTCTCAAAGAATGCCTTCTCAGCAGCCCTTATTATCTGCATCTGTCTTTTCTGCCTTTCACGTTCTCTCCTGGAAGTCGGGGCCATCTTGATTCACCTTTTCTGTATCTGTAGGATATCTGTTCTGCGGCTTTAAAACACTTTTACCGGAAGATTTATATATTTTTAACTACAAGTTAAACTTTAACCATAAGTTAAAAATTAACTGATGGTTAAAGAGGTGTTTGTAATGGTTGACAAGAAACCGGTACCCGAGGACTGGCCCCACATAGTTGGGGACTATGTGGTTGGTGATGCCGAAAGTCCGGTTGCGGTTGTCACCCTCGGGTCCCACATGGAAGATGAGCCTGTAAGGGCAGGCGCAGCGATTTCAGGTCCACTGCACACAGAGAACCTTGGAATAGAGAAGGTCGTTGGTAATGTAATTGCAAACCCCAACCTCAGATTCCTCCTTGTATGCGGTGCAGAGGTCATGGGTCACATCACGGGCCAGACCATGAAGGCCCTCCACAGCAACGGGGTTGATGGAGAAACCGGAAGGATAATCGGGGCCACCGGCGCCATCCCCTACATAGAGAACATGCCTGATGAGGCCATAGAGAGGTTCCGAAGGCAGGTGGAACTTGTTGACATGGTAGATGTTGAGGATCCCAATGCAATAAGAGAAAGAATAGGGGAGTGTGTGGTGCATGACTCAGGGGCAATTGATGAGAAGCCCCTCATTTTAAGGCCTTCTGAGGATCTGAATAAAAAGAAACCCGATGAAAACACCTGATTACTTTTTTTAAGGGTCCAGACCGCCACCCTCAAGGCGGTCTCTTCCTCCTATATTTTAAATCCTTATTCTACGCCGGGACTGGGATTTGAACCCAGGCGGAGCATGGCTCCACAAGATTTCCAGTCTTGCGCCTTACCTGGCTAGGCTATCCCGGCAGAATAAGTTATTAGTTTTAGAAAAAGGTTTTTAAGCGCCGGGACTGGGATTTGAACCCAGGCGGAGAGAATCTCCACGGGATCTCAAGTCCCGCGCCTTACCTGGCTAGGCTATCCCGGCAGCATCAGATAAAAGAGATTGATAAACTCTTATTTATATAGTTTTTGGTCCCTGAATTTGGTTATAGGGGTTTGCACCCCAGTTAACTCTTGAGTTCTATTTCTATGCTGACGTTGTCAGGTACATTGACCTTCATGACCTGACGCATTGCCCTTTCATCGGCCTCTATACCCACAAGTCTCTTGTGGATCCTCATCTCCCATTTCTCCCAGGTTGCGGTTCCCTCACCATCAGGTGATTTCCTTGTTGGGACAACAAGTTTCTTGGTTGGGAGGGGTATTGGGCCTGACATGTCCACGCCTGTCCTCTCAGCGATCTTCTTCAGCTGGTCACAGACGTATGCCAGTTTTTCAGGGTCTGTCCCTGTGAGTTTAATCCTTGCTTTGTGCATCTGAATCCTCCTTTAAAAAGGGAAGGGATGGGGTTTATTTTGCTGGTACAAGGTCTATACACATTCCAGCAGCCACTGTCTGTCCCATGTCCCTTATGGCGAACCTTCCCATGTGTGGGATGTCCTTTATCTTTTCAATGACCAGTGGCTTGGTTGGTTTGACCTTCACGACAGCAGCGTTACCTGTTTTGAGGAAGTCTGGGTTTTCCTCTTCAACCTGACCTGTTGCAGGGTTCATTTTCTGCACAAGTTCAAGGAATGTGCAGGCAACCTGTGCTGTGTGGCAGTGGAATACAGGTGTGTAACCGACTGTTATGACACCAGGGTGCTGAAGAACGACGATCTGTGCTGTGAACTCCTTGGCAACCTTTGGTGGGTTGTCCAGGTGTCCTGCAACGTCTCCCCTTCTGATGTCGTTTTTACCGACACCCCTTACGTTGAAACCTATGTTGTCACCGGGTTCTGCCTGGTCGATCATCTCGTGGTGCATTTCGATGGATTTAACCTCTCCACTGACACCTGCTGGTTCAAATATGACGTTTTCACCCTTCTTGAGGACCCCTGTCTCTACACGTCCAACCGGGACTGTACCCACACCTGTGATGGAGTAGACGTCCTGTATGGGTATCCTCAGCGGAAGGTCCACGGGTTTTTCAGGTGCCTCAAGGTCGTCGAGTGCTTCGACGAGTGTTTTACCCTTGTACCATGGTGTGTTGTCGCTCTTGGTTGTTATGTTGTCACCCTCGAAGGCTGAGAGTGGTATGAATTCAACGTCGCTTGGCTTGTAACCGACTGTTTTGATGAGGGCTGCAACCTCATCCTTGAGGGCGTTGAATTTTTCTTCGTCGTAGTTGACAAGGTCCATCTTGTTGATGGCCACTATGAGCTGGTTTATACCCAGTGTCCTTGATAGGAAGACGTGCTCCTTGGTCTGGGGCATTACACCGTCGTCAACTGCAACCACAAGGACTGCGGCGTCTGCCTGGGATGCACCTGTGATCATGTTCTTAACGAAGTCACGGTGTCCAGGGCAGTCCACGATGGTGAACTCGTACTTGTCTGTTTCGAATTTTGCGTGTGCAAGGTCGATTGTAACTCCCCTTTCCCTTTCTTCGGAGAGCCTGTCCATGACGAACCTGAACTTGTCCTCACCGTCAGCCAGCTGCTGCTCGGCGATTGCCCCTGCCTGGAGGAGCAGGTGTCCCACTAGTGTGGATTTTCCGTGGTCTACGTGTCCAATAAACGCCAGGTTCATGTGTTCTTTTTCTTTAGCCATATTATACCTCCATATGTGATGATTTAGCCTGATCTAGATTCAACACCTACACGTGTTGTTTGTCTAAGGTAATTTCCTATATTCCTTTTAATTATATAAGTTTAATGGGGTTAACCCAGGTAGTGGTCCGCCCTGTATGGCTCAGGACTTAGACCCTTCCTGGTCCTCACTTCCCTTATTATTGTGTGCTGCAGTTCATTTGGCAGTTTCTCGAATCCAGCGTTCTCTGTTGACCAGAGACATCTACCCTCGGTGGCTGACCTGATATCACCTGCGAATCCGAACATCTCTGCCACAGGCACCACAGATTCAACGGTTACCATGTCACCCTCCTGGGTCATGTTGACGATCTGCCCGCGCCTGTTCTGTATTTCACGGGTTGCGCTTCCCATGTAGTCCTGGGGCACGTTGATGAACACCTTCTGTATGGGTTCAAGCACCGTGGGCTCGGCAGACATCATGGCACCGAATATACCCTTCCTTATGGCGGGTAAGACCTGGGCCGGACCCCTGTGGACTGCGTCCTCGTGGATCTTGGCGTCCATGAGCTTTATCTTAACGCCCATAACCTTTTCCTTGGCGATGGGGCCGTTGTCCATTGCACTTTCGAAACCATCAAGGAGTAGTTCCTTTATCTCGTCAAGGTACTGGATACCACGGGTCATGTTGATGAAGAGGTTCTTCTCATAGACGTCCCAGACCCTTCTGGCCTCCTCCTTATCCATACCGGCCTCTATGAAGTCCTTAGCGGCTTCTTTACCCTTGACGCGACCCTCCTTTATCTTACCTTCCTGTATCGCCTGCATCACTGATTCTTCGACGGGTTCAATTTCTATGTAGAATCTGTTGTGCTTGTTGGGTGATTTACCCTCAACTGGACCCGCGGTTCCTGAAACCGTTTCCCTGTAAACCACTATGGGCTCTGAGGTCTCTATCTCAACACCCTTCTCGTTTATCCTGTAGGCTATGATCTCAAGGTGGAGTTCACCCATACCTGATATGAGGTGCTCACCGGTCTCCTCGTTGATCTCAACCCTTACCGTTGGGTCCTCCTTACCAACCTGTCTGAGGACCTCTATGAGTTTTGGAAGGTCCTTGGTATTCTTGGCCTCAACTGCAACTGTAACCACGGGTTCTGATATGTGTTCGAGACCCTCGAAGGCCTTTATCTTTCTTCCTGTGTCACAGATGGTTTCACCTGCAACAGCGTTCTTGGCACCGGTTATTGCGACTATGTTACCTGCAGGAACCTTGTCGGTGTTGACCCTCTCGGGTCCCATGTAGACACCGACCTGCTGGACACGTGCCTTGCTGTGTGAACCAACAAGGAAGACCTCGCTTCCCTTCTCTATGGTACCACCGTAGACACGTCCGGTTGCGACTTCCCCTGCATGTTTGTCTATACTGACATCTGTAACCATAACCGCAAGGGGACCTTCAGGGTCTGTTTTGAGCATGGCCTGTCCTTCCTCGCTCTCAAGGTCCCCTGACCATATTATGGGCACCCTGTATGCCTGGGACTTGGCAGGGCTTGGTAGGTGCTCAACCACCATTCCCAGGAGCACCTGGTGGAGGGGCACCTTCTGGGCGAGTTCCTTCTGGTTGTCATCCGTACAGTACTTGTAGATGTCGTTGAAGTTTATACCGGTCTCCTGCATTATCGGGACGTTTATGGCCCAGTTGTGGTATGCTGAACCGAAGGCAACGCTTCCATCCTCCACACGGACCTGCCATTTGTCCCTGAATTCCTCAGGGGCCATGTTCTTGATGAGTTTGTTTGCGTTGGCAATGATCTTTATGAACCTCTCCTGGAGCTCACTGGCGTCCAGTTTGAGTTCATTTATGAGCCTGTCAACCTTGTTGATGAAGAGGACGGGCCTCACATTTTCCTTGAGGGCCTGTCTGAGTACCGTTTCTGTCTGGGGCATTATACCCTCAACTGCGCACACCACCACAACGGCGCCGTCCACAGCCCTCATGGCCCTTGTAACGTCACCCCCGAAGTCCACGTGACCCGGGGTGTCTATGAGGTTGATGAGGTATTCGTCTCCCTCATAGGAGTGGACCATTGAAACGTTTGCGGCGTCAATGGTGATACCCCTTGCCTGTTCCTGTTCGTCGAAGTCAAGGAAACGCTGATCCCCTGCCAGTTCAGCGGAGATCATCCCTGCACCAGCCAGGAGGTTGTCTGAAAGGGTTGTTTTACCATGGTCGATGTGCGCCACTATACCGATGTTACGGATGTATTCCGGCTGGTACATGAGCTCCTTAATCTTGCTAATCATTTTTGCACGTCTGCTCACTAAAACCACCTGTAAGTTTAATGTGCGGATCTGGCTATCCTTTCTTTCTCTTCCTTCTTCTGGATTGCAAAGCTCCTTGTGTCATACTCTGCAGCCAGCATTATCTCGTTTGCCAGGCACTCCTCTATGGATTTCTTGTTCTTGAATGCCGCCTGCATTGCACCCTTGGTTATGAATCCGAGGGACAGGTCCACCCTTCTCTGTGGGGATATGTCAACTGCAACCTGGTAACCTATACCCCCATACTTGATCCTTGTGGTCTCCTCCCGCGGGGAGGTGTTTTCAACGGCCTTGACAAGGATCTGGACCGGGTTCTCCTTGGTCCTCCGGCTTATGATTTCAAAGGCCTCCTTAACTATCTTGTAGGCCTTGTTCTTTTTACCTGAGTTCCTCTCGGTCCTCATAACCTTGTTTATCAGTCTCTCAACTATTGAAACCTTTGACTTTGCAAACTGCCTCTTAACGTGTCTTCCCATTGTGTGGGGAACCAGGATGCTGTCAAGGCATATGTACTTTGCAAGGCCCATATCCTCAACCTTGACTTCCTCCAGTTCCCATTTATCAAAAACTAGACTCATAAGGATTACCTCACAGGTTTTTCTATTTTCCCTTTAACCATTTCCTGCAGGGAAACATTGTTGACCTTTGTAACCTTCCACCTGACACCGGGAATATCACCCATGGACCTTCCTGATGGTCCACCAATACCCTCAACAACGACCTCATCGTGTTCATCAATAAAACCAATAGCGCCGTCTCCAGGTGCGAAGGCTGTGATCTGCTTACCGTTTTTGATTAACTGGACCCTCACACATTTCCTTATTGCTGAGTTTGGCTGTTTTGCCTCTATACCCACCTTCTCAATCACTATACCCCTTGCCTGGGGTGCACCTTCAAGTGGGTCAGCCTTAACATCAAGGCGGAGTGATCTCCTCTTGTAGTGGGTGTCCTTCCATCTGAATTTCTGCCTCTTGCTTTTGAGTTTTTTTGCTGCGAATAATCCTGGCAAATAAGATTCCTCCTATATTTATTTTATTATAATATTGCTTATGTTGTGCTGTCTTCTGGCCAGTAGCCTGGCCCTTTCAATGTTCTGTCCGCCGCGTCCAATGGCGATTCTCTTATTCTTTGGATCGGTTTCCACTGTGGCTATCTTTTCACCGTTTTCCTTCTGGAGTATCCTGATGCTCCTTATCTTGGCGGGTGCCATGAGGTTCTTTATGAACTCCACGGGGTCACTGGAGTGTTCGATTACCTCAACACCCTTGTCGAGCGCCTTCTGAACCTTGGCCACTGTACTTCCCTTTTTACCAATGGCAAGGCCCATATCACCCTTTTTTACAAGGAATGTTACCTTGCCGTTTTCGTCATCCACAATGCAGTCCTTCACCATTGCACCGGTCATGCTCTCAAAGAGTGCAATGTATCTTATCTCGTTTGTGGTAAATTTGATGGTCACAGCAACCTACCCCACCATTTCCAGTATTGTTGAATCACCCGGATCCTGGATTAAGAGCGCCCCCACCGTGAAGGGTTTACCGCAGACAGATCCCAGTTCAACGCTGGTGCCATCATGGGTATAAACTGGAATATCTGATAGCTCTGCATAGTATTCTATGTCCTCTCTGAGGTCCTCTGGAATGTTACTGGCCATTACCACCAGCTTACCCTTACCCAGTTTGAGGCTCTGAATTGTCCTCTTTGATCCAAGGATAACATTACCAGTATCTACAGCGACTCGTATTCCTCTATCTATGTCCATCTACTGCCTCCTATTTTCTTTCTTTCATCACAACACTAACGGAACCTGTACCCAGAGGTATAGGCTGTCCTATAATAATGTTCTCTATGATACCAGTGAGGTGGTCCACCTCTCCCCTGATACTTGCTCTCAGAAGGTGCTTACCTGTTTCCTCAAAAGAAGCTCTTGCAAGAACGCTTGCCTTTTCACCGCTTATACCATGCCTTCCAATGGATTTAACAGAACCATCAGCAGTCATCATATCTGCAACAAGCATTATGTGACGTATGTCCACTGTGAGACCCTGCTCCTCCATGGTTCTTTTTGCTTCGTGTATTATTGCGTTTCTCGCTGCTTCTATGCCCAGAACGGTTTCTATTTCGTGTATGTCGTTTGTTGTCGTCCGGACCTTATCCACACCCTCTTCTTTAAGAACAGCTCCAAGGTTTGAACCCTCTGTATGGATTACCCATTCATCATCCTCTTTACGGATAACCACCTTTCCTATGTTTTTAACTCCACTTATCTGGAGTTTCCTCACCTTATCAGCCAGTAACCTGAGCTCCCTTATGGTGGGTTTCTGGGGTTCAAATCTCAGTATGCTGTTATCTATTTCTACTTTCTTAAAAGTTTTTTCCACCTTTGCTATTATATCATCATATTCGAGGTGTTTTTCAAGGATCTTCTCCTCGTCCAGTTCTGCAACCACTGCCATATCTGCGTACTGGATACTGAAGTTTTTGAGGACATCGTTGAGGGTGCTTTTACCTATCTTGTTGGCCTTTTTGCGCACAAACTCCTCATCATACCGGAGGTCACCCTCAAAGTAGATGCTCATGGTTGGTGTGGATATCTTCTTCCTGGCATCCACGATCTCGATGAGCCTTGGGAGACCCAGGGTAACGTTGAGTTCCGCCACCCCTGCGTAGTGGAAGGTACGCATTGTCATCTGGGTACCTGGTTCACCGACTGACTGGGCCGCAACTGTCCCAACAGCCTCACCGGCCTCAACCTTTGCCCTCTCATAGGCCCTTCTGACCCTTCTTATAAGTTCGTCCAGTTCATCGTCGCTGAGGTTGTGTTTCTTCATTGCATCGGCTATTTCTTCAATGAGACCCGGCGGAAACTTCGTCCTCTTCCTTTTAACAAGTTCCTGGACCTTCAGGATTCGCTGGTATTCGTCCTCAACTGCGTCGAGGATATCGTCTCCTTCAAGACCCCTGTTTCTCTCTGAGATCCTGCTGAAGAGTCTCACCATTTCATAAAGATCTGCTTCCTTCAGTTTTTCCTCCTCAGCGATCCTGGCAACATATTCCACCACAGGATCTGGAAGCAGGATCCCATTCTTTGAGGAGTAATCCTCTATCTTAGTTATAATTTCCTGCACAGAATCACCTTACCCCTTTGATTTGAGCCTTATTTCCTCTACGAGTTTGTCGAGGTCCACTATCTTCCCGTAGTCGCTCTTGGCAGGGTCAACGCCGTCCTCACCGAATCTCGTCTGTATTATAACTCCTCTGTTGTCAACGACCTTTCCGTCCTCATTGACTGTGAGGTCCTGGAGGGCGTTTACAAGACGTCTCTGCATGTAACCGCTCTGGGCTGTACGGATAGCTGTATCCACAAGCCCCTCTCTTCCCCCCATGGCGTGGAAGAAGAATTCTATTGGGTCGAGGCCCTCCTTGTAACTTGAGTGTACGAATCCGCGGGACTTGGCACCGAGTTCACCCCTCTTGAAGTGGGGAAGTGTCCTGTTGTCGTATCCCCTGCTTATTCGGCCACCCCTCACTGACTGCTGCCCCACACAGGCTGTTATCTGTGTGAGGTTGAGCATTGACCCCCTTGCACCAGTGAGCGCCATTATTACCGCGTGGTTTTCATCCATGTCAAAGTAACTCTCTGCTATTTCCCCTGATTTGTCCCTGGCCTCACCCAGAACCTGCATTATCTTCATCTCCAGGGTCTCCTCAAGGCTTCTACCGGGGAGTGGTTCGAGTTCTCCGTTCTCGTAGGCCTCAATAAGCTGGTCAACCCTTGCCTCAGCGTTCTTCAGGTGGGCCTCTATCCTTTCACGGGCCTCCTCAGGGATCTCCTCATCGTTGGTACTTGTGGTGAATCCCGCATGCATTATACCTGCAATTGCAAGCTTTGTTGCGGAGTCAAGGAATTTTCTGGCCTCATCTGTCCCATATTCCTTGACGATATGGTCAAGTATCTTACCTGCGAATGCACCGTAGGCCTTCTCATCAATAACGCCTGATATCAGCTCTCCGTTCTCTATGACAACGTAGGCATCGTTTTCACAGTCCATCTCCAGGCATTCTTCACATTTCCTGCATATCTCGGCCCGGTAGACCATGTTGAGGTCATCAGGGAGGACCATGCTGAATATCTCCTTACCTGTCCAGTCACGACCCCTCCTGTCAGGTAGGGGCAGCCCCGCCTTCTTGAGGATCTGGAAAACCTTATCCTCACTGAAAACAGCCCTCTTCCTTGTAAGGAGATAGGCGCCTGATATGTGGTCGTGTATTCCGCCGATGATGGGACCGCCGAACCTGGGGGAGAGTATGTGTTCCTGCACACGCATGAGTGTCTTGGCCTCTGCCCTTGACTCCTCGGTCTGGAATACGTGCATGTTCATCTCGTCCCCGTCGAAGTCCGCGTTGTATGGGGGGCAGACGCAGAGGTTCAGGCGGAAGGTCTTGTAGGGCAGGACGCGGACCTCATGGGCCATCATGGACATCCTGTGGAGTGATGGCTGACGGTTGAACAGGACTATGTCACCATCCTTGAGGTGCCTTTCAACGATGTACCCTGGTTTGAGGTTCTCAAGGACAACGTCCTTGGTCTCGTTGTAGATCCTTATCTTGCGGCCGTCTGGCCTTATAACGTAGTTGGCCCCGGGGTGTACGTCGGGCCCGTTCTCTATGTACTCCCTCATCTTTTCTATGTTCCATTCTGTAACGTAGACCGGTACTGTGACCTCCCTGGCTATGATCTCAGGGACTCCCACCTCGTTTATGCTTATGTTTGGGTCCGGTGAGATGACGGTACGGGCAGAGAAGTTAACCCTCTTTCCTGAGAGGTTGCTCCTGAACCGTCCTTCTTTACCCTTGAGCCTCTGGGCGAGGGTCTTGAGGGGTCTGCCGGAGCGGTGCCTTGCAGGGGGGACACCGGAGGCCTCGTTGTCGAAGTAGGTTGTCACGTGGTACTGTAGGAGTTCCCAGAGGTCCTCGACGATCAGCTGGGGGGCTCCTGCCTCCATGTTCTCCTTGAGGCGCTGGTTTATCCTGAGGATATCCACGAGTTTGTGGGTCAGGTCGTCCTCGGACCTCTCACCGGTTTCAAGGGTTATTGATGGTCTCACAGTTACAGGGGGGACCGGAAGGACTGTGAGGACCATCCATTCGGGCCTTGCGACCTCGGGGTTGACTCCGAGGATTAGTGCATCATCGTCGGTTATCCTCTCAAGCCTCTCCCTCACCTCGCTGGGTGTTAGCTTGTAGTCACCCTCTACGATGGAGACGGGTTTATCCAGTTTTATTTCCTCCTGTTCCTCCTCACAGTGTGGGCACTTCTCGCGTCTGGCCTCGGTGTATATCTCCTTTATTATGGGTGTGAGGCTCTCCTCCTTCTCCATCGCCTCAAGTATCCGCTGTCTGTACTCTTCAATCTCCACCTCTGTGAGCAGGACCCTGCTGCATTTCCTGCAGATTGACCTGAGTATCTTGTGTATTGTATCCGCGAATCCCACGTGTATAACGGGTCTTGCAAGGTTTATGCTTCCAAAGTGCCCGGGGCACTCACCGCCCTTGGCCCCGCATGTCCTGCACCTGAGGCTGGGGTCTATGACACCAAGCCTCGGGTCCATGAGCCCGTTCTCGATGGGGTACCCGTCCTCGTCATAGGTGTCCGGTGTCACAACCTGGGTAACGGACATCTTCCTTATATCCTCAGGGGACATGAGACCAAAATTTATCTGGGAAATTTTCTTTAAAATTCCTCTCAAGGTATTCTCTCCTTTGATTTATTCCCTCAAATCCGTAATCATGCCTTGTCTTCCAGTATGAGTTTTGGGAAGATGCATAGACTCTTAAGCTCATCAAGGAGTAATTTGAAGGCGTATGATATCTCCACAGGGAATGACTCTGAGTCCTCACATATTGGACAGTACTTCTTATCCCTTATCTTGTCGTAGATTGCTATCATACCGCACTCGGTACATACCAGTGCTTCGTATTTATCTGATTCATCAAGAAGCCTTTCCTTCAGGGCGAGCGCTGCTCCATGGGCAATCAGACAGTCTCTTTCCATTTCCCCGAATCTGAGACCTCCTTCCCTGGCCCTTCCCTCGGTTGGCTGTCTTGTGAGGACCTGCACGGGACCCCTTGATCTTGCGTATACCTTATCCGTTGTCATGTGGTGGAGTTTCTGGTAGTAGGCCACGCCTATGAATATCTCGGCCTCTATCCTTTCACCGGTTATTCCGTTGTAGAGTGATTCCACACCCGCACTTTCAAATCCATTGGCCCTGAGGGCCTTCTTTATGTCCCTTTCGTCCTCTCCGGTGAATGGTGTTCCGTCCACCCGGCGGCCCTCCATGCATGCGGCCTTACCTGCGAGCATCTCAAGGACCTGCCCCACTGACATCCTTGATGGTATGGCGTGGGGGTTCACTATGAGGTCTGGCACAACACCGTCCTCTGTGAAGGGCATGTCCTCCTGTGATACTATGAGGCCCACAACACCCTTCTGACCGTGCCTTGATGCGAATTTGTCACCGAGTTCGGGCTGTCTCTGTTCCCGCACCCTTATCTTGGCGAGTCTGCTCCCCTCAACGGTTTCTGTTAGGAGTACAGCGTCAACTATTCCCTTTTCACCGTGTCGCACGGTTACTGAGGTTTCTCTTCTCCGCTCCGCCACTGTTCCGAACTCATCGATTTCCTCCAGGAACCTTGGTGGTGATGTTTTACCTATGAGGACGTCACCTGATGATACCACTGCCTCAGGGTTTATTATGCCGTCCTCGTCAAGGTGCCTGTAGTCGCTCTCTGACCTGTAGCCCCTTACTCCCTTCTCAGGTATCTCGAAGCGGTCCTCCTGACCGCCAGGGTATCTTCGCTCCGCGGCCTCGTAGGATCTGAAGAATGATGACCTTGCAAGTCCCCTCTCAAGGGATGCCTTGTTGAGTATCAGCGCGTCCTCCATGTTGTAGCCCTCATAGGACATTACGGCCACAACGAAGTTCTGGCCTGATGGCCTCTCATCGTAGCCGGTCACATCTATTATCCTTGTCTTGACTATGGAGACCTGGGGGTGGTGGAGGAGGTGTGCACGCGTATCTGTCCTGAGGTCATAGTTGGATGCATATAGACCAAGGGCCTGCTTGGTCATCCCTGCCTCCATGGTGTTCCTTGGTGATGAGTTGTGGTTTGCGAATGGAATGATACCTGCACATATCCCCAGCATGGTGGAGGGGTCTATCTCAAGGTGGGTGTGTTCATCTGTGAGGTCCTCTGGACTCATTGCTATGTAGGCGTTTTCCTCTTCCTCAGCATCCAGATACTCTATTATGCCCTCCTTTATGAGGTCATCCCATTCCATTTCCCCGGATTCAAGCTTTTCAAGGTGCTCCTCCTTTAAAAGAGGTTCGCCGTCCTTTACAATGATCAGGGGTCTTCTGGCTCTTCCAGGGTCTGTGAATATGTATATCTCATGGTTTTCAGGGTAATGGGTGATGTTCATCTCAGGGGAGACCTCTCCGGATCTCCTCTTCTCCCTCATCTCCTCTACGAATTCTTCAGGGTCTTCACAAGTCCCTATAAGCTTCCCGTTAATGTAAATCTTGGTTTTACTCACTTAACAGCCTCCCGGTGGAAAAATTAGTTGAGAACCCCCATTTTTTTGATTACCTCCTCAACCTCCCTGGCATCTGAACCCTCGGATATCTTTGCAAGGAGGGCGAGGTTCTTAACAAGACCACAGTTTGGGCCCTCTGGGGTCTCGTTGGGGCAGATCTTACCGAACTGTGTCGGGTGAAGGTCCCTTGCCTCGAAGTGTGGCTGGCTCCTGCTGAGGGGGGAGACAACCCTTCTCATGTGGGATAGTGTACCCATGTAACTTGTCCTGTCCAGGAGCTGGCTCACACCCGCCCTTCCGCCAACCCAGTTACCTGTTGCTATGGCGTGTTTGAGGTTCTCTGTGAGGACGTCTGACCTCACAGCCTGCTTGACTGAGGGCTCCTTACCCCTTGCAAGGCTCCTCTCAAGCTGGTAGCTCATGTCCCTGCTTAGACTTGTGAAGGCCACCCTCAGGAGGTCCTCCATGAGGTCACCTGAAACCCTGAGCCTCTTGTTGGTGTAATGGTCCTTATCGTGGGGTTTTCGCTCACCGGATATAACCTGGAGGAGCATCTCGGTCATTTCAGCCAGGTATATCGCCTTCTCCAGTCTCTTATCTGGTTCTGTTCCTATGTGGGGGAGGAGGTAGCGGTCTATGACATCCTCAGCCCTTTTTATCCGGTAGTCCTCGGTCATGCCCTTGGCGACACGGTTACCGATGTATCTTATGGCACTCCTTACAAGGTACTCCCTTCTCTCCTCCTTGTCCAGTTTCTCCATTTCATCCTTTTTGAGGTTCAGCTTGTCCAGTGAGACCTGTATGTCGTCGGCTGCGATCATCTGGTAGTTGAAGTCATCTGATATGCTTGTTATGATGTCCTGGTCAGTTGCAAGTCCAAGGGCCCTTAGCAGTATCACAAGCGGGAGTTCTCCCGGCACGTAGGGGAATGATATCCTGAGGAACACTCCGCTCTTCCTTGGCTTCCTGTATTCAAGGGATATCCTGGCCCTGAAACCACTTCTTATAGAGGTAACTATTGCCCTGGCCCTGTTTTCATCCTCTTCCCCTATCCTCTCAAGTATTATCTTGTTTGGGGCTATTTCCTCCATGGTGACGATTGATCTCTCTGAACCGTTGACAATGAAGTAGCCACCAGGGTCCGCAGGGTCCTCGCCCTTTTCAGTGAGTTCCTTTCTGCTGAGGCCATGGAGGTGGCATATCTCTGATTTCAGCATAACAGGCAGTTCACCGATGTAGACCTTTTCGAATTCTGTTTCAGGACCCCCCTCCTTTATGAGTCTCATCTCCAGGCTCATGTGGGCTGAGTAGGTTAAATTCCTTAGCCTTGCCTCTGTCGGGTATATTTTGCTCTTTGAACCGTCCGCCTCCTTGATGAAGGGTTTTTCTATGCTTACCTTCCCTGTCTCCACACGGTACTTTCCCTGTTCCAGCTCTATGGGTTCGCTTGTGTCGATTATCTCCTGTATACGGTTACTCACGAAGTCATTGTAGGAATGTATGTGGTGGTCCACAAGGTCGTATTTATCAAAAAACGCGTCTACCAATCCCCATGCACTTTTTTTCATGGACTTCCTCCAAAACAAATTAGATGATTGAATTATGAGCTTACGGTTTACCCCAAAAAATTAGTCCTGCACGAGTCTATATGTAATGAATTCTTCGGCAGTTGGACTCTTACGGATTATTTTCACGATATCCCCCCTTTTAGCCCCTATGGCCTTCACCACAGGGTCTGTTGTTTTTATTTTTGGAAGCTGTTCTGGATGGGCATCCAGTTCTTTCAGCACCCTTTTTGCTTCAGAATCATTTAAAACCACGTGTTCCGGAACCAGATGGTGTTTCAAGATTTCCCTCTTCACAATTTAGTCCTCCAGATAAAAAGTCACCGTAAAATTAGATAGCGGGCCCGACGGGAATTGAACCCGCGACCACTTGGTTAAAAGCCAAGCGCTCTGCCAGACTGAGCTACGGGCCCTGAAGGAACGCCCTGGCCGGGAATTGAACCCGAGTCGCGGGCTCGACAGGCCCGCATGATAGCCCCTACACCACCAGGGCAGGTCTCCAGAATGAGAGCATTATTGTGTTCTCTCGTTACCTGCTTATATACTTTACTATTGCTGTATGACATACATGTTATGAGTTCTATTTTTCTAGTATTTAAAGCTTTCACACTGTTGGTGAAGTCCCGCCTGCCGGACTTGAACCAGCAACCCTCGGATCTACAGTCCGATGCTCTGCCAATTGAGCTAAGGCGGGTTGATATACATCATTGGGGGTGATGTATATTTAAGCTTTTTGGATGGGACCACCCGGATTTGAACCGGGGTCTCAGGCTCCCAAAGCCCAAAGGATCGACCAAGCTACCCTATGGTCCCCTTAGGAAGCCCCGGACGGGAATTGAACCCGCGACCACGAGATTACAAGTCTCGCGCTCCACCAGACTGAGCTACCGAGGCATTTCCAATGTTAGTAACTACTCATTTATATAGTTTGTGGTTGATTTCTGCGGGCACCATGGAGGGGAGGTTCAGCACCTCCAATTATGGGGTTAGTGGGGCGCGGACTCCTCAAGTACCCTCACAGCAGGCAGCTCCTCACCTGCAAGGAGACTTATGCTGGCACCGCCCCCACTGCTTATGTGCCCTATCTTATCCTCAAAGCCCATTTTAGCAGCCGCAGCCGCAAGGTGGCCCCCACCTATTATTGAGAAACCCTCAGATGAGGAGATGGCGTTGAGTATATCCTCGGTGCCTATGCTGAAGTCAGGATTCTCAAATACACCTGCGGGTCCATTTGCAAAGAGGGTCCTGGCCTCACGTATCCTCTCAGCATAAAGTTTTATCGTCTCCATACCTATATCCTGTATAGGGTAGTTGGGTATCTTTTTCACGGGTACATCCACCCTTTTTCCATCCCTGCTGATTGCAACATCAATGGGAACCAGTATTTTCTCAGGGAACCTCTTTTTCAGCTTCTTCGCCACCTTTATGAAATCACAGTAGCCCCTGTTTTTGATGAACTCCATGTTCACCTTCCCGATTTTAACACCACAGCCTGCAAGGAATATGTTGGCAACAAGGCCCGTTGTGAGTACAAGGTCTGCGCTGCCATTCTCAAGGACGTTCTTCATGACCATGATGGAGTCGTCCACCTTCACACCACCCAGTACATAGACACAGGGTCTTTCAACATTTTCAAGGGCACTCCTGAGTGTTCTGAGTTCACGCTCCATGACCCTGCCAGCCGCTGACGGTACCCGCAGGGCAAAGCCCACCAGTGATGGCTGGGATCTGTGGGCAGCTGCAAAGGCGTCGTTGATGAAGTAATCAATGAGGGGTGTGAGTTTCCTCACAAGGTGTGTCTCTGCCTGTTCCTCGGGGGCCCTCTTAAGCACCTCCTCTGAGTAGAACCTTACATTCTCGAGGAGGAGTATCTCGCTGTTCCTGAGCTCTCTGATGTTCTCCCTTGCTGCGGATCCAAATATATCCTCCACGTACCTGACAGGCCTTCCAAGTATCTCTGAGAGTTTATGGGAGTGCTGTTCAAGGGTTGTGAAGTCCTTCTTTCCTGGCCTGCTCTGATGGGCCATTATGACTGTCCTGGCACCCCTATCTGAAAGCTCCCTTATGGTCTCTGCATGGAGCCTCATCCTTGTATCATCGAGTATTGCACCGCTCTGGGGATCCACCGGCGAGTTTATGTCAACACGCACAAGTACAGTTTTCCCCTCAACCTCAAGGTCATCCATGGTTCTGAATTTGAAGGACACGGGATCACCGTCACACTTTGCTTACAAGGTCCAGAAGTGCGTCCCTTGGGCTTTCTGCCAGTATGATGCCCGAGGCAAGAAGAACACCCTCAGCCCCAAGGTCGAGGGCGGCCCTCATGTCCTCACCGGTGGATATTCCAGCACCACAGAGGACGCTGACATCAGGGTTTATATCCTGCACTGCACTGACGCTTCCTGTTATAACCTCTGGTTCTGCCTTTGAAACAGGTATGCCTGACCCTATGAGTTCAGGAGGTTCAACGGCCACGAAATCTGGTTTGAGGGCTGCTGCGGCCGCTGTGGTGCTCACATTGTTGGTGCATACGACTGAGGTCATTTTAAGTTTCCTCATCCTTGATATGACACCCTCAATGTCTGCAAGATTCATCCTCTTCTCTGAGTGGTTTATGAGGGTGCCAGCTGCCCCAGCATCTCTGGCACATTCTGCAAGGACGCCTCCTGTGTGCCCCCCCGCCTCTATGGGGTCGATGTGCTGGGCCAGTACAGGTATATCCACGGCCTCAGCCACCCGCTGCAGGTCCATGTGCTGGGGTGCCACCGCGATGTTAACGCCTGTTTCATCTGCAACCTCCTGACAGGCACCTGCAAGTTCAAGGGCTCTTTTACCTGTGGACTCAGTGTAGGTTTTAAAATTCAGTATGACGATAGGTGTTTCCATCAACTCCAAATCCTCCGGCATGATTCTGATGTTCATAGGTATGGTTGATGTGTTATAAAAATATGCCATCCCTTGATTGTCTGCTGGGAACTTCTGTTATGGAATGAGAGGGCAGAGTGAATTTATAATGTTTTCAGGTTTTCAGGGAAATTGCTGCTGAGAATAAAAGAGTTATGTAGTTGTATAATGTTGGTTAGAAGATTGTTGCTGGGGAATAAAAAAGGTGGTAAACATTATACTACATGTTGTAGGTTTTCACAACAGTCGTTGCGCGCCCACAGGTTGCAGTATAATGTTTACTTCCATAACGTTTGGTTACCAGTGACGGTTCAAAGCTTGTCCACCTTCCCTCAGAGTATACGTGCAGCCATCTGTGTCTTGATGATGCAGATGTGGCTCCCTGGACTACCTTAACTTTGTAGCCGTTGGCAGCAAGTTTCTTTGCTGACCAGTCAGAGAGCCCCCAGCAGTCTCCGTATCCTGTCCTTTCGACACCTTCAGCGGTGTGAGGACCTCCTGATCGATGGTTGAAGTTTCTGTTGATGTATGATGCAAGTTTTTCAAGTCCCTCGTCGCCCTGGAGATCATCCAGATCTTCGGAACTCGCTGCCCTGGTGTATGCCCTCTTGGAGGTTGTTGTGTAGGTTGCCTTTGTACGGTACCTTTTGTGACTTGTGGTTTTATAGGTAGCCCTTGTGCTGTACTTCTTCTTTGTTGTTGTGGTGTAGGTTGCCTTTGTCCTGTACTTCTTCTTTATCTTTTCCTTTGATTTGGCGTAGACCTTACTGTATTTCCTGTACTTTGAGGCCGCATCAACCTTTGGGGTGGATGCTGATTTTGTCTTTATCTTTTCGCCACCGGATTCCAGACCGGATTCCAGAAATTCCATCTGTCCAAATGGTATGGTACTCACTGCTACTGCAAGTGCAAGTAGAGCGAGATAACGCGAGTGTCTCTTAATTTTACCGCCTCCGATAATGGCAGGCTATACCCGCCGGACCTTACCATGGACCTTAATCACATCAAGCATATATATAAACCTTTGTTTCCCGAATAAGACAAAAAGGCTTATATATGGCTTATTTCTGGATTTGGGAGCATCTGGTAAAGAATTGACAGTGGACCCCTAATTCCTTTCTTAAATGTTTTATTTCACCTAAAAGGGAATTATGGTGCCTTAAAAATGATTGAATGGCTTTTAAATCTGTTCAATAATTTTGGATAAAATATGCTTCTTTTAAACGCTCCAGTGCTCTTAAAACCACTTAAAAAGACGTATATGCATGAATGGAATTTTAAGAGACCGTTAAAGATCACAAATATTAATATTGGTGTGGTCACAGGTATTAAGTTATGAAGCATTTGTCTATCAGTTCATGTGAACCACATTCAGGATCAATCTTATAATATATATTACATGAATCACAACGAAAATTAACAGTGTATCAGCAAGGATAGTTTGAGATGGGTTGGCAATGTATGCGGAAGAATCTCATAGAAGAATGGAAAGAATGGGATACCGTTTTGTAGGTGAGAACAGGCATTCAGCAGTTAAAACCTGCCTCTGGACAAAGAAAAGCATAATCAATGAGGGCGTCTGTTACAAGGAGAAGTTCTATGGTATCAGGAGCCACAGATGCCTTCAGATGTCCCCCAGTGTACCTTTCTGCCAGCAAAAATGTCTTTTCTGCTGGAGGGATCTCTCTTCAACAGAAACAGCCTGGAATGGCCCCCATGATGAGCCGTCGGATATAATTGAGGGGGCGATTGAGGCCCAGAGGAAACTTCTCTGCGGGTACTTCGGTAATGAAAGGGCAGATAAGATAAAGGTCCTGGAGGCACAGGATCCCACGAATGCTGCAATATCCCTTGCAGGCGAACCCCTCCTCTACCCAGACATGGATGGGCTCCTTGCAGAGTTCCATAAGAGAAACTTCACAACGTTCCTTGTGACAAACGGCCTTGCATCCGGCAATCTTGAGGCACTCTCTGTTGAGCCAACACAGCTCTACATATCCCTTGACGCCCCTGACCGGGAAACCTACGAGAAACTCTGCAGACCCCAGATTCCTGACGCATGGGATCTTCTCAACAGATCCCTTGAGGCCATGCAATCCTTTAGCTGCAGGAAGGTTCTGCGTATAACAGCTGTCAGGGACATCAACATGAAGAAACCCGGAATGTTCGCCAGGATGATAGAAAGGGCCCAGCCAGATTTTGTTGAGGTCAAGGCCTACATGTACATCGGGTACTCAAGGAAAAGGCTTGAAATTGATAACATGCCCCTATTCTATGAGGTTCATGAATTTGCAGATAGCATTGCAGACAGCTGTGGAATGGAGATTGTTGACGAGTCAAGGGAAAGCAGGGTTGTTCTCCTGGCATAAGATTTTCTGCTATGGCTTTTGCTTATCATGTAATAAGGGCTTTACTTTTATTTTTGGTGTTTTTGCTTTATTTGGCACTTGTCATGTAGTAAGTGCTTTGCTGTGGCCACAGATTAGTACATATATATCTCCTCGTGTATTAATTAATAAATGGAGGTATTGTTATGAGGCGACTTATCATTGCGCTTGTGCTTGCATTCATGGTAACCGCACCGGTATTTGCAGTCTCAGGATTCTCTGTGACACTCGGGGAGGCAACAGACAGCAACCCAGCATACCGGAATGCGGTGATGGATTACTTCAAGTCAAAGACAGATAAGGATATCAATAGCGCAAATATAAAGATTGTAACAGCATCTGAGGTAAATGAGGTCTCCAGGGGAGTTACAGGTCGTGTATATTCGCCATCACAGATACTCTCATGTGCCATGGTTGACCTCTCATACTCAGATGGAATCAAGGTCTCTGTGGATACCGGTAAGATAAGGGTCGTGACCCCTGAGATGTATGCCAGTGCCCTACGGTCGTCTGGTATTGACCGCGGATACGTGGTTGTAACATCCCCGGTACCCGCTTCAGGAGAGGCAGCCCTTGCGGGTGTCCTGAAGTCATATGAGGTTGCTGTGGGTGAGAAGATACCTGAGGAGGCCAAGAAGGCATCTGTTGAGGAGATCTACCTCCAGAGCAGGCTTGTGAACGAAACCAATGCAACCGGCGATGAGGTGGCACAGCTCTTTGATGAGGTCAAGAACAGGACACAGGATCAGAACCTTCAGAACCCCGATGAGATAAAGAACATTGTCGTTGATGTCTCACAGCAGATGAATATCAACCTAACAGAAAATCAGGTTCAGCAGGTCGCAGATTCGGTTTCAGCATCCCAGAGGGTCCAGGGAAACCTCACGGAATTTAAACAGAGGCTTGAAAGCGTGAGTCAGCAGTTTGGAGGCTCAAGTATCCTTGATCAGATCTACGCATTTCTCCAGAGCATATATGACTACATTGTGGGGATGACGTCCCCATAAACTCTTTTTTTGTTCATGGTTCAGTGATCAATGGGACGGCATCCTTTCAGTTACTTTATCTGTCATGACTATCAGTCAATTCAAATAGCCGCTCGGAGAATGATATATATTATAGGTTAATACAATATCCCTATCATGTTTATAGCTCAGAATAACCTTCAGTTCATACTTGAAGTTGCAGTGATAATCCACGTTGGCATAATACTCCTCTTCAATGTGGTTGCAGTACCTCTGAGTCTTGTGATGTTCCTTGGAACGGTAATAACGGTTATACTGGCTCTCATATTCTCATTTGATGCCGCCTTTCTCCTCCTGCCATTCCTCTCACACCACGAGTTCACACACCCCTTTGGCCCATTTGCGGTTCTATTCTGGGTTACAATGGTGGCATCATCAAATCTCCTCACGGAGGCGGGTATAAGGTCTACATCGGTTAAGAAACTCTCCCTGCTCCTATTCTTCATAATAGCAATTGCAGGGGGACTCATGCACCGCTCCTTCCTGGTTTTATGGCTCCTTGGCTGGGCGTTCGGGTACCTGCTCATGTCAAAGAGTTTCAGGAGAAGCACAAGGATAACCAGAAAATCGGTTCTATCATTTGTTCTTGCAGGTGCAGGAGCATTTGCACTGATGGAGTTCCTATCGAAGGTTCTCCATAAAAGTGTTCTAAGCCCCATGCTCAGGATCACAAGGCTTGAGGAGAACACCATCCCAAGCCTTTCGCTGGTACTTAAGAATACCACATTCTGGGGGCATGTCCAGGGGTCATGTTACTGGAAATCAGCCTGCCTTGGTGGCGCCGATGGTTACATCACCCTTCCAGTTACCATGATACAGAACCTTGGCCTCCCCTACCACATATTCTATGGCGTTCTGGTTGTAAAGAAGGACTACATAGACTACATGCTGCCAGGTATATTTGCGGTGGCCTTTGATGCAGGTTTCTTTGGCCTGCTCTTCCTCCTCGCCTGGGTCATGATAGTCACCTTCTCTGGCCTCAGGGTTCTTAAAAAATATCAGGAGCAGAGGCTCAATGGGAGCAGAATGCACCTGGGAAGGGAGGCCCTGCTCATAGGTTCACTGGCGGCGTTCCTCTCACAGAGCCTGGTGGGCCTGTTTATATTCAACAGGTCCTTTAACTCATCGGCCCTGCTCACCTATATAATAATATCAGCCCTTGTAATGGCACATACAGTCACTGTGAAGAGGACCATTCAGTGATGTTTGTGATGACATGGTTTTTCCTGATCATTCAAGTCCGATGGGGCTGTGAAGAGGACCATTCAGTGATGTTTGTGATGACATGGTTTTTCCTGATCATTCAAGTCCGATGGGGCTGTGAAGAGGACCATTCAGTGATGTTTGTGATGACATGGTTTTTCCTGATCATTCAAGTCCGATGGGGCTGTGAAGAGGACCATTCAGTGGTGTTTACTGATTTCCACTCTGAGAAGACTGCTGGGGCATGCTTCAATACATGCCGGAATCAGAACGTCAGCATCAAGGCACAGGGCACACTTGTCTGCCACCAGATCTTCAAATATTATGCATCCTTCAGGACAGGCCTCAAGGCAGAGTCTGCAGCCGACACACATTTCAGGGTCAATGACAGGAATATTATTTATTATCTTAACTGCACCAACCCTGCAGGCACTTAAACAGGGGGCGTTGCTACACTGTCTGCAGAATACAGGTTTTTCTGCGTACTTCATTTTTTTCTTACCATGAACCTGCTGGCAAGCCCTGACACAGAGGCCACAGCCTGAGCACATCAGCTCATTTTTAATTACTATTCCGCCCATGGGATCACCTGATGATCGTGGGCTCCTTTACTGGCTCACGTGGTTTCCAGTTCTTTTCCCTCAGTATCTCCAGTATATCATCTTTATGCTTGTAGGGGATCTCCCTCTCATTCCTTACGAAGAGGTCAATATCCGCAGGTAGATCGCCGTAATATTTCAGGTGGAGGTCAACGTAGTTGCTGAGCTTCACCATTCGCCCTCGGGGTGTGTCGTTGGGTCTTATGCACATCTTTGAAGCCATAACCAGGCATTCGTTGATACTCTCTGCCGCGTAGGTCAGGTGGGGTGGGGCCGGTTCAGAGGTGACCATGCTGTCATTAGATTTATCCCTTATCACCCTTGCGCTGGATTCACCCAGGTAAAGCCTGCGGTACTTTGATGCGTGGGGCCCGAGAACTGCAGGTATACCCCACCTGTTTGCCCCGGTGACTATTGCAAATGCCTTCTGTGACATGGCACCCCATCCTATCACACAGACACCTATCCGGTTGATTATGTAATCTGCTATTTCAACGGTGTTCCCATTCATGGGCACCCCTGCGAATATGTTGGCTATCTTTATGGCGCTTCCAATTGCATGGGAGTTCCCGACACAGGGGCCGAGGTTGAGAAGTCCTCCCCTATCGAAGTCTCCAGGGTATTTTTCATAGAGTGTTCTGCCCTCGTCATCATGTGTGAGGGCTATATCCATGGCCGCACATCCTGCTGCAAGTACTATATAGCCCCTTTTGAGGAACTCCTCAGCGATTATCTGCACATCCCTTTCACCTGAGGGGTAGTTGGAGCATCCTGCAAGTGATATGACGCCGGGTATATCACCGAACACTATCGGGGCACCTACCCTCCTTATCTCTATATCCTGTACCGGCCCCCTGCCTGCCCTTATGAGGAATCTTTCAGGGGTTTCTCCGCGTGATTCTCTTATGATATCCAGGATGGGCACTCCCATAGGGCATACCTCCATGCACCGACCGCAGCCACTGCAGCTTTCATAGAGGGTCCTCATGGCGCGGAAGTCACCCTTCTTTGCATCATATATTGCCTCCATGATGGGCAGCATTGCCGGGCAGACACGGTTGCATTCCCCACATAGTTCACAGTATCCCAGCACTGAATTTAGCTCAAGATCTTTTTGTTTTTCTGGTTTCCTGGCTGGAGTGCAGTTTGAATCACAGGGTGAGCACCTCACACAGTTCACACTGAAACGGTCTGATGTTTTGGGGTCCCTGCCACGGGTAAGCTGAAGTGCAAGGTTCACAGCAACCATGGCAACCTTTTTTTCATCCTTTATAAGAACCCCCGGTATTTTCTCCTGCAGTATCCTGTTTATTATCCTGTAGGGGTTCTCTTCAGTCATGTCCTCAAGGCCCATACTGCATTTGTCACTTGTTGCAACCACAACCATCCCCATCTCACTGCACACATCATATACATCTGAGCGTATGCACTGTTCATCCAGTACAACCACATCTGGAATTCCTGATCTGAGGAAGGTGAGCTGCCTTGATATGGGCCCAACTATCTTCGATGATTTTGAGTACCTGCCCATCTCCATGGCTGTGCAGCAGAGGCCACAGATCTCGATTTCCTCCTCAACACCGATATCCTCTGCGTAGTCTATTATCTCAGCTGAGGGCGCTATGTTGTGCCCTATGCAGAGTATTACCGGTTTTTTACTGTCTATAACGTCCATTCCAATTTCCAGCATGTGCGTATCTGCTTTGCCTGTGGGGAGCCCATACTGGTTTATCTGTGCTATCTCGGCCACCTCAAGGGCCATGATATCCAACATGCCGGCATGGAGGGCCTTTGACTCGAAATCGGTTACATCAGCCTCCTGACCGGTATGAACTGAGGCCATGAGATTTGTGAGCTCCCTTTCTATGTATGTCATTATCCTGTCGAGGTCCTCTGGTGTTTCAGGATCTATACCGGTTACTGTGGTGGATATTGGTGTCTTTATGTCTATTGAACTATCATAATGGAGTTCTGATGTGGGGTTTTTCTCGATAAGGGTGTCCACGAGGTCCCTTGCGTGGGCTGCATGTGCTGATGCACCTATAACTGCAGTTGATAGGGTCTCCCTTGCCTGCTGTTTCTCGAGGTTTATACCGCAGGCTCCCCTCTTACCCAGAAGGTCACATTTGCCGTAGGTGCACATGCAGCATAGGTCACAGAGGGGTGCATAGAATGGCTTGAAATGGGATAGGAGATTGAGGTCCCATTTTCTAAGCTCATTGTAATCCACAGACGCCCTCTTACTCTCGCATGATTTTCTTTTGAGGTATTCGTCAATTTCACCGAATTCAAGGCGAAGTCCCTTAACATTTATTGTATCCTTTGATGCTCTTGGCATGCTGTCACCATATACCATCAACTATAAATATCATTATTAATCATTATAATTGTAAAGGCAGTATTTAAATGTTGTGAAAGCATGACCGCATGGAACCCAGCTCTAACATCAATAAGGAATGCAACCGTCATGCCACCAGAAATGGTTGCATTGACAATAAAAAAGTCTGAAAGACCGCTCATGGTGGTGGGGTCACTGGTAAATGACCTTCCCCATGATATACTGGACAGGATAGTTAAAATAATAAAAAAAGGGAAAATGGGGGTTGCTCTAACAGGAGGGTCCAGTCTCAGGATAAATGAACTGAGAAGGAAAAACATAATAGGGGTAATCGAACTTGTAAACAACCTCAAAAATCCTGACTGGGAGGGCTTCGATGGAAATGGCAATTATGACCTTGTATGCTTCATAGGTGTTCCCTATTACATAGGTTCACAGGGTCTCTCAACCCTCAAGGCCTTTGCACCCCACCTTAAAACAGTGACCCTCTGCAGGTACATGCATCCAAATGCAGACATCTCATACCCCAGCATGAAATACACAGAATGGCTCAGATGGCTCGATGAACTCATAGTTGCCCTAGAGCAGTAGGTCATGAAAAATAGATGGCAGGGTCTGATATTGCAGCAGGGTCATGAAAAATTAAATATTCTTTCAGAGGGCCTTTGATATTTCAACCGCCTTCTCAGCGGCCCTCTCAAGGGAGGTTTCAAAGGGGATCCCTGCATCTGTTAGGATCCTCTGCCCCTCCTCCTCATTGGTCCCTGTGAGCCTTATTACAAGGGGCACATCCCTCTCGGCATCCTTCAGGGCATTCACAACACCCCTTGCAACATCATCAGCCCTTGTTATACCACCAAGCACATTCAGGAACACCACCTTCACATCAGGGTGGGATATTACCAGGTTTATGGCCCTCCTTATGATGTCCTCTGAGGCACCACCACCTATATCAAGGAATGTGGCGGGTTCACCCCCCTTCAGTTTTATGAGGTCCATGGCTGTGAGTGTCAGACCTGCACCGTTCCCTATAACTGCAATGTCCCCCTCAAGTTTAACAAAGGCGAACTCCTCTGGTTCATACTCATCCAGTTCCATGAATTCACGGTGACGGTGGATGGAGTCATCGTCCACCTCAAGCTTTGCATCTGCCGCAATAACATCATCACCTGAAAGTACAAGGGGGTTTATCTCGGCAAGCCTCGCATCGTACTTCCTGAAGAGATGGTAGAGTTTCCATATCACACCCCCCACCTTTGGTATGAGTTCACTTTCAAGGCCCATCTTCCTTGCTATCTCCCTTGCCTCATAGGGGAGGAACTCATCAAGGGGGTTTACATGGTAACGCACTATCTTCTCGGGGGCTTCGGCTGCAAGGTCCTCGATATCAACTCCACCCTCACTGCTTGCCATTATAAGGGGCATCCTGGCCGCGCGGTCAATAACGACACTCACATAGAATTCCCTGTCGATGGGGATCTTCCTTTCAACCAGGACAGATTTAACCTCCTCGCCCTTAACCCTCGATCCAAGAAGATCAGAAGCAACATCAGACGCAGTTTCTGGTGTTGCAAAGCGTATACCCCCCGCCTTTCCCCGGCCACCTGTTAGGACCTGTGCCTTGATGGCCACCTCCGAGCCCATACTCTCAGCGACCTCAGATGCCTCCTGGGGGGTCCTGGCGACGGATCCCTCAGGGACGGGTATGCCCTCAGCTCTAAATAATTCCTTGGCGCTGTACTCATAAAACTTCATTTCTGTCCCTCCATGATGAGTTCACGACCTGCCTGGAATGCCATGATGTTCTTTTCCTCAGTCCCGGGCGGTACACTGTTCTTTATGGCCTCCTCAGCGGCCCTGACACTTACAACTCCAGTGGCCTCTGTCAGGGCCCCCATCATCACCATATTGGCCACGATGGTTATACCGACCTTCTCCTCGGCTGTCCTGGTGGCAGGCGCGCGGAAGTAATTGATCTTTCTTTCCTCAAGGAAGTCCTGGATTTCATCCTCAATGACCATGTCAGGGTCGACGATGAGGGTCCCGCCGGCTTTGAGATCGTCCATGTAGGTAAGAAGTGCCTGGTGTGACATTGCAACGAGTATGTCAGGGCTCTGGACCTTGGGGTAATCTATCTCCTCATCACTTATAACAACCTCAGCCCTTGAGGCGCCACCCCTTGCCTCGGGTCCATAGGACTGGGTCTGTACAGCGTAAAGGCCATCATATAAACTTGCAGCTTTACCCAGAACGATTCCTGCAAGTATAACCCCCTGACCACCGAATCCAGCAATTCTGATTTCCTTCCTCACTTCAATCATCTCTGTAGGCTGATTTGGTTATATCAATTTTCCCGGATTTTTCTTCAATCATCCCATAGATCCTGTCACATAGTTCAGGGCGTGGGGCATCTTCAAATTCACCGATGATGAGTTTCCCCTCAACCTCTTCGGGATCCATTTTGAGGGCCTTCCGCCGGTTGATACTGTTCTCCTTCATGAATTTCATCATCTCAACCGGGGACCGCATCCTGTTCTTTCTCCCGAAGTAGGTTGGACACTGTGAAACAGCCTCTATGAACGAGAAACCCCTGTTCCTGAGTCCCTTCTTTATGGAGTTTGCAAGCTGCAGGGGGTGGGCGACTGTCCACCTTGCAACGTAACTTGCACCTGCGGCCTTGACGAGTTCAGAGAGATCAAATGGATCCTCAAGTGCACCGTATGGTGCTGTGGTACCGAAACTTCCCTCCGGGGATGTGGGGCTTATCTGCCCCCCGGTCATCCCGTATATGCTGTTGTTTATGCAGATAACTGTGAGGTCAATGTTCCTCCTTGCCCCGTGTATGAGATGGTTTCCGCCGATGGCTGCGGCGTCACCATCACCTGTGAACACCACAACATTCAGGGAGGGGTTGGCAAGTTTGAGCCCGGTTGCAAAGGCTATGGGCCGTCCATGGGTTGTATGGAGCGAGTCGCATTTAACATAACCAGGGATCCTTGATGAGCAGCCTATACCTGAAACCATTGCAATGGTGTCAAAGTCAACACCGGCCATCTCCATGCCCTTAAAGAAGGTGTTGAGCACTATCCCGTTACCGCAGCCTGCACAGAATATATGTGGGAGCCTGTCCCTCCTGAGGTACTTGAGGTATGGGTTTTCCTTTACATTCATCTGAACACTCCTTCATTTCATCATCATTATAATGTGGGTGTGTTTCTTACATTCATCTGGGCACCTTCATTTCATCCCCATAATCTTGTTTAGGATCTCATGGGGGCGGTGGATCTCACCACCAATCTTTGGAAGCAGTTCCACCTCGGCCATGCCTGAGACAACTCTCTGAACCTCGTAGAACATCTGCCCCAGGTTCATCTCAACGACCAGAAGCTTCCTTGATGACTCAGCGGCTTTGCGGATTTCATTCTCAGGGAACGGCCATGGTGTGTTTATCTTGATGTACCCTGCCTTCACACCCTCGGACCTCGCCATCTTAACTGCGGTTGCAACTGAACGTGAGGGGGCGCCGTATGAGATGACTGTTATGTCTGCATCATCGGTGTACTCACCCCTAACATCCACTATCTTATCTCTGTGATTCAGTATCTTGTCACAGAGTCTCTTCACGAGTTTTTCGTGGCCCTCAGGGTTTGAAGCATCAGGGTACCCCCTCTCATCATGGGTGAGTCCTGTCACAGGTACTCTGTAACCATCCCCAAAGGCCGGCATCTCAGGGACGAAGTCTCCATTGGGCTTGAATGGGATGAACTCACCGGGGGGACTTTTGGGTGACTTTCTCTTTCTGATTTCCACCTTGTCGGGTATGGTTATCTTCTCCCTCATATGACCCACTATTTCGTCACTGAGGACCACCACAGGCACCCTGTATTCCTCTGCAATGTTGAATGCCCTCACAGTGAAATCGAAGCACTCCTGCACAGAGGATGGTGAGAGGGCTATTATTTCATAGTCCCCATGTGAACCCCACCTTGCCTGCATCATATCACTCTGGGATGCCATTGTCGGCTGTCCTGTTGAGGGCGAACCCCTCTGTACATCCACAATCACCAGTGGGGTTTCTGTCATGGCAGCGTATCCCACATGTTCCTGCATGAGGGAAAAACCAGGCCCTGAAGTGGCGGTCATTCCTTTAACACCACCCCAAACGGCGCCTATAACTGCCCCGAGAGCACCTATCTCATCCTCCATCTGAACAAAGACGCCACCTTCCCTTGGAAGGAGAACAGCCATTTCCTCAGCAATCTCTGTTGATGGTGTGATGGGGTAACCTGCAAAGAACCTGCATCCGGCACTTATGGCACCACGGGCGCAGGCATCGTTTCCCTGAATAAAGTACTCCTCAGTCATCGTCATACACCACTATTGCCTGATCAGGACACATTAGCATGCATAGCTTGCATCCCGTACATTTATCCAGATTTTTAGGGATGGGTTCATGTACGCCCTTTCTGTTGAGTTCCTCTGACCTGACATAAACCCCTTCAGGGCAGAACTCCCTGCATATGTCGCATCCCTTACAGAGATCTGAATCTATCTTTATCATGGTAATCTTCCATCAAGGTTCTTATCATAGCTTTGCTTTCAGAATTTAAATAATTAATCAAGATAGATTTTTGTTTCATCAGTGGATCTGAGGTTCCATGCCAATCCTTCATATACATGAGGGGATATCCCATGCAGCTGGATGCAGATTCTCAGACCTTACAATCAATCCTTCACATACATGAGCGGATATCTCAGTTCATCAAGGTACTCGAGGCAGACAGTTATCCTTGATGAACCATATTCCACTGTTAACCTCACCCTTAGCATCTCGCCGGTGAGGGAGACATAACCGAATTCTCCAGCAGCATCCCTTACCATGTCCCTGTCTATATTGACCTCAGCATCCCTGATTGCCGGCTGGAGCTTTATGGATTCCGCAATTGCACCCTCAAGGACCTCAACGGTTTCAAGGTTAACAGGGGTTC
This sequence comes from Methanothermobacter sp., assembly GCF_030055425.1. NCBI lineage: Archaea > Methanobacteriati > Methanobacteriota > Methanobacteria > Methanobacteriales > Methanobacteriaceae > Methanothermobacter > Methanothermobacter sp. The sequence continues at coordinate 390,336 of NZ_JASFYE010000001.1, read as the reverse complement.
CAACGAACTGGTGGAAGAGGGCACCCATACTTATGCCGCCCTCAAATATGGCCCTTTCCCTATCTGATAGATTTGAAAAGTACTCTTCTCCTGGTTCTCTCATTTTAAACACCTGAAATTTTACTAAAGTCCAAATATACTGTTGAATTCAATGAGCTTCTCTGATATGAATTCTGGGGGGATCGGGAAGATGTACCCCAGCAGCAGGAAGATTGTGAGGCTTATTACCGCTGCAAGGAGAATCCTCCTATCTTCATAAACATGACAGAGTCTGGTGATCAGAAGGCCACCCCCAAGGAATCCAAGTATTATGAGGATCGCATAGTACCTCTTGGGGTTTTCCACCTTGATGTTTCTCTGGTAGGCCTTAATGTCCTCAAGCTGACACTCCACTATCAGCCTCTCCCTCGTCGACCCGAGGGGGTGGCATGTGATGAGAAATAGCCTCGCTCCCTGATTCACTGAGATCTGGTAGGATGCTGGCACGATGAATGATCGATTAACCCTGTAAGTCGCAAGGCCAACACCAGGCCAGTTAAGGTTGACCTCATCCCCTGGCTTCAACTTATCGAGGTTCAGGAAGGGTGAGCCGTAGAGTGTCCTGTGCCCGAAGAGTATGACGGTTCTGTTACCAGGGGGATAGGACATGGGTTCATGGTAGACTCCATAGAAAACGGATCGGTTGTTGATGGTCTCCTGAAGGTTAATGGATGGTATCTCAATGAACGGAGCCCTGATATCAGGGTTCTGAACAATTACCTGTGAGGAGTAGAAACTCACCTCAAGAAGGGCGTAGAGTGACACTATGAACATGCCTGCAATTATAAGAAAAGTTGCCAGCCTCATGAATGTCCCCATAAAAAATTAAGGTGGATGATTAACGTATGATCCTTGTGTAGGCAACTGCGGCTGCAGTCACAAGCACACCTATCACCAGTGGACCGTAGGGGGCACCCGTTTTAGCACCTGGAACAGATGATGAACCGGTTGTCCCCTGAAGAGTGCCTGGCGGGTAATACCCCCCACCACTGGTTGAACCGTTACCCCCGCTTACCTTAGCAGGCCATTCATAGGTGTATACAAACCTCTGTGAGGTCTCGGGGTCCATTGTGACATCCCATGCAGCAACCTGTGTGCTCACAAAGAGGTCATCATCCACAAAGGCCTTTGGTGAACTGTATATAAGTTTTGAGTTTGCAGGGGCAATGGGGGCCCTCACGATACCTGAAACCTTCTCTTCATCGATGTTGATCAGAGTGAACCCAAAGGTCCCCTTCCAGTATTTGAGGTCCAGTGATGGGTTTAGGACCTCTATCTCATTGGGCATGAACCATGAGGACATGAGGCCAGGCTCATTTATAAGTGGCCAGTAATTGCTGTCATCTGACTCAACGTTAACGATGTAACGGGGTATTTCACCCATATCCCCCGTGGCCATGAGGCCAAATGACACTGTTTTTGTTTCCCCAGGTTTCACCTTCCAGCCGTAGTCACCTCCGAGTTCAGGTGTCCTTGACTTGACCATTTTAACTGCCGCTGGATCCGTCCACTGGATGAGCCATTTGATTGTACTGTTCTCTGAAAGGCTTCCCTGGTATACCTGCCCTATCTTGAAGTACTGGACGTTGTTGTCGTTGTTCTTTATCTTCACGGTTATAACAGCGGTCAGGTCCTTCAACCTGAAACTGGTTGCAGATGGTTTTTCAGAAACCCATGTCTCCTTGGCGGCTGACCCTGTATCAGAGACTCCCATAATGGAAAGCATGAACACAGCAGCTATAACAACATACACCCATTTTTTCATAAACATCCCCACCTAAAATATTAAATAAAAATTTAATAAATTTTTCGGCTTAGTCAGCCGTATATGCTCTGCAGCTCCCTTATCATCCAGTCAGGGGCGTTCTGTGTTGGCACGGTCAGAACGATGCTGTTCATGTTCTGTATCAGGAAGAGGACATCCTCCCTTGGGACCTCGAGTATTATGAGGTAGTTGGCATCAAGCTCCCCCAGATTTGTTGACCTCTCATAGTTGGATAGTCTTATACCGTAGTTCTGGAGTATAGCATTGATCTCGGCTTCATTCAGACCACCTGAGGCAGCCGCCCGCAGGAGTTGCTCCACATCTGTTGATGATGTCCTCTCATTCTCACTCTGAGAGGTTATTGTGTTTAGTGTTAACCTCTGAGTGTTTAGTATGCGTGCGTCAACTGTTCCACTGTCCCTGGATCTGAGAATCGCAAGTACAGTCGCCCCGCTTATCCTTGGAGTTGATGCTGCAGATGATGTATTGTTCTCGGTGGCGTTCTGGTTGAGGTAGACGTCGACCATGTTACCGACACTTATAAGGCCGCCTGCAGCCTGCAGTCTTGTGATCATTATTGGCACAGCAACGGTATCAGGGGTCTGGATCTGCGTATTTGCAAGCACGGTCGCATCGGCCTGACTCACAAATTTCTTTGCATCAGCCACCTTCATTATCACACGCTTCTCCTGGCCGTTATCCGTGTAATTAACCATAACCCTGCCGACACGGTCCTTCTTTATATTTATCTGCTGGTTCTGATAGGTACGCCATGACTGTGTTGCGGGACCCACAACGTCAACCGCCAGGGCCTCCTCTGGTGTAACAGCGGCATCTATCTGTGCAAGGATGGCCTGCTTCTGGGGATCGGTTGCAAGGGGACCCTTGAAGAGTGCGTCCACCTCAGCGATCTTTGTGGCCTTGGCGTTCTGCAGCACCTCCTGGTATGGCTGGTAGACCAGGAAGTAATAGCCTGCACCAGCTAGGACCATGAGAATAACACCAAATACGAGGGCGCCAACAAGGGTTTTCTGATCTTCGTCCGGGATTTTTCGACCTATACCTCCCGATGGACCTCCAGGTCGCTTGGGTGGTGGTGTAAGTCTGGGTTTAGGCTTTTCACCACCCTTGAGAGGTTTTTCAGGGGTTTTCCTGGCCTTTGGCTTTTCAGGGGATTTCAGCCGGGGCTTGGGTTTTGGCATGGGCCTGGGTTTTTTCTTATCTGAGCCCTCACCGCCACTGAATTTACCCACAAGTCCCTTGAGTTTATCCCCAATTTTCGAGTCATCTTTTCTGTTGTTCTTCCGGAGATCAGGAGGATTATTCTTTTTCTCCCTGTCATTACCTTTAATCTTATCAAGCATTCAGATCACGTCTCATTGGTGTTATAGGCACTGCAATGTATGCCACAGTGGCCATGAAAAGCATGATAGCTGCTGGAGCAGCGGCCATTCCAATTATGCCTGTTAAAATTGTTGCCATTATGAGCATGAAGGCAACAGGGGCCATTCTATTCCCCACACGCGAGTATTCGATGCTGCTGACCATGAGGATACTGACAGCTAGCATCAGGGCCCCTACAACCTTCTCACTGTAGAATCCTGTGAGATAAAATGATGATACAACAACCGCCGCCACGGGTATTGGAAGTCCCGTGAAGTTCTTCCCACCCCCTGTGAGAACATTGAACCTTGAGAGTCTCAGTATGCCACATATTACTATTAAGAGACCTACTAATATATTAATATATCGAAAATCGGCACTTGTTAGGTAGATAAGGATGGCTGGGGCAACACCAAATGAGATTACATCCGAAAGGGAGTCCATGTTTTTGCCAAATCCATGAATATCAACTCTACCAGTTTGACGTGCGACCCACCCATCAAGCGAATCGAAAATGACAGCCAAGAGCATAAGAATAGATGCAGCACTAAATGCCCCCTGAATGGACATTAAAATGGAAAAATAGCCTGATGAGGCATTTAAAATCGATAAAAGATCAGGTAATGATATGAAGGATGTTATTTTCTTGTTATTCATCAGCGCCACCTGCAGTATGTATATTGTGTCTGACTAATTAAGTATTAATTGTGGTCAGCCTCATTTTCTATGAACCTTGCGAGCACGGTCTCCCCGGCAACTGGTTTTGAACCTGTCTTCACAAGCACCTCACAGTTTTCTGGCAGTATGAGGTCGACCCTTGAGCCGAACCTTATCATACCTATACGGCCCCCCCTCTCAACATGGTCCCCCTCATTGACGTACTGAACGATCCTCCTTGCAATGAACCCTGCTATCTGCACCACCCCAACATTACCATGCTCTGTTTCTATCACGATCAGGTTCCTTTCATTTTCGGTGAGGACACGTGAACGTGCAATCCTGAATTTGCCGTCAAGGTGCTCCGTGTATATCACCCTCCCTGATACTGGTGACCGGTTAACATGGACATCAAATGGCGACATGAAGGTGCTTATGAGAATACCCGCCTCACTATCGGGGAATATCCTGTCAATAAGGGGGTAATCTGACCCAACCCTCTTTATGCGGTCTATACCACCAGATAAGCGCCTTCCATCTGCGGGGGCGACGATGAGGTTATCTTCAGAGGGGATATTCCTTTCAGGGTCCCTGAAGAACTGCATCATGAAGGCTATGAGGGTGAACATGAGTATACTGACAGCGTGGTAGCCCAGAAGAAATGGTATGGTGGCCACACTTATGAGGAAACTGGCCCTTTTTGCAACTCCCTTCACAAACACACGATTCACCTAGTATAATGTTGTAGAGGCACATGAAGAACCTAGAGAGTAACACTCTGGTTTTCACTCATCAGCGCCTTTAATGGACCTCCTGTGACTGCAGTCTTTCAGGAAATCAGCACCTCACTGAATGTTGAATAATATTAGTGAAACATATATATAGTCATGTGCTGAAGATTAAATGTAATCTGTGATTGATATGCATGTGTTTTCCTCTGGAGCGGGGGAACTTTCTTTTAAGTTCCTTTTAGAGTAGATGTGATGGTGATGATAGAGAGTAAAATAAAGGTTCTCAGAAAGGCAGCGCAGGTTTCAACGGCCCAGAGTTCAGATAGGCTGTGGTGTGTGATTGCAGGTAATGAGGAGATGGTCAACTCTGTGGCATATGAGGCAATCACATCCAGGGATCTTGTAAAGATACTCTTCAGGGAACACGTTACCATCAAGGATTCCTTTTTAAGAAAACGCTTTGATTTAATAATGCTTTATGGCGAAAGCAACAAAATAAGAGATCTTTCACTTATCTGCAAGGAAAAGGGAGGGGCCTATATAAAAATAGCCCCATATTACGTTGAGAACGAACCCAACCTTGTGCTTCTGGTGGCCCCTGAAAACTACATGAAAAGATTTGCAGGGGAGGCCGAGAAGAATAAAATAGGTTTTTCATTCATCCTTGAGGACAGAACAAGCGGATTTATAGAAACAGACGTCTACCTTACAGAGAGGCTCCCGGCATTTATAAGGAATATAATCGATCCCCTCTTCAAGGTTACAGACGTTGTCCTGGTAACACTGCTGATATCTGTTCATGAAGCAGGGGATGTTGAGAGGATAAATGAGATAGCATCCCGCAACAACATATTTGCAGTTGACTTTAGAGACATATTTAAGGAGGAGTAGCATGTTTTCATTTGGAAAGAAAAAATCTGAAGAGAAACCGGAAAGGAAGAGTGCAATCACCAATACACTCGGAATAGACCTGGGTACCCTCAACACCGTGGTTGCCAAACCAGCAGGGGATAAATTTGATATCTACAAGATTCCCTCTGTGGTGGCCGTCAAGAAGGAGGACCCATCATATGTCCTTGCAGTGGGTGAAGAGGCAAAGATGATGCTGGGAAGAACACCTGAGGACATAATCGCTGTGAGACCACTGAGGAAGGGTGTTATTGAGAGCGTTGCACAGGCAGAGGCCCTCCTTGTATATGCAATGGAGATGGGGGCGGGAGATTCTGAGTCCATTGACAGGATAGTTATAGGTATACCCGGGGATGCCTCAGAGGTTGAAAGAAACGCTGTTGAGGAAATAGGAAGGAAGGCCGGGGCAAATTATGTCCTGGTTATAAGTGAGGGCCTTGCAGCCGCCATAGGGGCCGGGCTGCCCATAGCAGAGGCATCAGGGACCATGGTTGTTGACATAGGGGCCGGTTCAAGTGACATTGTCGTGATATCCCTTGGAGGCATAACCGACATTGAGACAATCCGGGTCGGCGGGGATGATATTGACACCAACCTTGTTGAACTGGTGAAGGAGAAGTACAATGTTGAGATAGGCATCCATGAGGCAGAGAAGGCAAAGATAGAGGTTGGGATGGTCAAGTGTAAGGAGGATCTTGAAAACCTAAAAACGGTGGTTATAGGTAAATGCATGGAGACAAACAAACCTAAAAAGGTTGAAATTGACTCTGAAATGGTTGCAGAGGCTGCTGAGCCCGTTGTAAAGGGTATAGTGGACTCCATAGCAGCGGTACTTGAAAGGCTCTCACCTGAACTCATCTCAGGGGTCTACAACAAGACGGTTGTTGTGGGTGGAACCTCACAGCTCAGGGGTCTCAGGGAGAGGATACTGGACGAGGTTGGCATTCCTGCCGAGATATCAGATGACCCCATGACAGTGGTTGCCAAGGGAGCCGCAATAGTTGCTGCAGAGCCGAGGGCACTTGAACCTGAGGTAAGGCTCAAGGCAATGAAATAATTATTTTTTCTGATCTGATGAAGGTTCTTGGAATTGATGAGGCGGGAAGGGGTCCTGTAATAGGTCCCCTTGTCGTGGCGGGTGTCATGATCCCTGAGAGGAAGTTCTCGATACTCAGGAAAATGGGTATAAGGGACTCAAAGAAGCTCACACCCGAGAGGAGAAAATTTCTCGCCCGAAAGATAAGAAGGATCTCAAGGGTGTTCACGGTTAAGATATCTGCATCGGATATTGACAGGATGCGTGAGAAGGGCTTTAACCTCAATGAGATAGAGAAGATAGCAATAAAGAGGATAATAGCCGAAGCACAGCCGGAATCTGTCATCATAGATTCTGTGGACGTTAAACCGGAGAGGCTGGCGGAGGAGATAAGGTCCCACTTCGGGGACATCGAGGTGAAGGCGGAGCACGGTGCAGATGCAAAGTATTACCCAGTTGCAGCGGCTTCAATAATCGCCAAGGTTGAAAGGGACCTTGAAATAGAGAGGATACAGAAGCTGAACAGAAAACTGGGGGACATGGGTTCCGGTTATCCCAGCGACCCACGCACCAGGGCTTTTCTGGAATCATTCCGTTACGATGAACTCCCGGACTTTGTGAGGAAGTCATGGGCCACTGTCCAGAAGAGGAGGAAAAACTGATTTAATCATTTAATACAGCCAGACCACTATTTTTAAATATATCCTCTCCGGTAAATACCCATCAGGTGAGGCAGAAAAATGTTTCTCGAACCAGTTTTCAACTTCTTTGGCACAGTACTTGAAATGTTCCGCAGCGGCGGTGTAATAACATACATAATAGCAATCACAGGTGTCTATGGTTTTATCACGTCCATTGAGAAGATACACTACCTAAGAAAGATTTCACGTGTTAGCACACCCCAGATAATAGGTAAGGTCAATGAATCCATGGAGAAGGGCGGAGCACTTGAGGCACTCAGGGAGATAGGGCAGTACCAGAATCCAGTATCAAAGATAATATCAGAGGCCCTCAAGATAGGCTACAGGAACCGTTCAGAGGTTGAGGATGCAATGGAGCGTGTTTTCATTGTTGAGATGAGCAACATGACCAAGGGTCTTGGGACGCTAAGGACAATAATAGAGGTCGCCCCCATGCTGGGTCTTATAGGGACCGTCATAGGGATATGGTACACATTCAGGGCCCTCGGTGTTAACGCTGACCCCGCTGCAATGGCTGAGGGAATCTATGTTGCACTGATAACCACAATACTTGGACTGGCAGTTGCCATAATCCTCATGCCCCTCTACTCCTACATAACAGGCAGGATAGACGATGAGATAGACAAGATTGAACTCATAAAGAAGATGACAAACTGGGGGTACGCCATCATGAGGATAAGGGTCGATGGAGATGTTGATGATGTGGTCGAGGCCCTCATGGAGTCAGATGGTGTTGTCAGCGTGAGGACGGTTGATGACCCTGAGGCAAACCTTGTGGTGGCATTCAAGCCCAGCATGCTTGAGAAGAGCATAAACAACATAATACTTGAAAGGTGCGGTAAGAGCGCCGAGATAATTGAAAGTAAGCTGCGGCAGTGATAAAATGGTCCTGGATACAGAGAGGTACAGGAACAAGGTTCATGGGAGGCCAAGGTTCAACATGGTCCCATTCATTGATATACTGTTCACAATACTGATTTTCCTTGTGGTGACAACCACCTTTTCAGGGGGGGCAGGTGAGGCATCAGGAAAGCCCCAGATAAGTGAAAACACCGGGCCATCAGAGTACTACCTAATACCTGTCGCAGGCCTGAGGCGGGTAACGGTTAATGGCATTGACATGTCCAGCCACATAAAGAACAGTGCGGTGGCAGTCCACACCCGGGTCATAGATGAGGGTGAAATAATAATAAGGCCCAGGGAGGGGGCAATAATCATAACAGCACCACCAGACCTCCCGGTCGATAGGGCGGTTAAAACACCGTCATAATTTGTGCAGGTGATTTGATGTATCTTGGAAGAATACTGGCAGTTGGGAGAAACAGCAGCGGATCCTTCGTGGCGTACAGGGTCTCCAGCAGATCCTTCCCAAACAGGACTGCAAGGCTCCTTGAGGAAAGGGTTGCGATTGTACCAGTTGAGGGCTGTGAGGGTGACGTATTCAAAAACCCCTACATAGCATACAACTGTATAAGGATAGTTGATGGGACTGCGGTTGTATCCAACGGTTCCCATACCGATACCATTGCAGATAAGATATCCCTCGGGATGAACCTGAAGGACGCCCTGGGCTTCTCCCTCCTTACAATGGACTATGAGAAGGATGAACTAAACACCCCACGAATCGCAGCGGCAATCAATGACTCGGATGCATTCATAGGAATAGTTACAGAGGATGGGATAAACATCAGAAGGGTCCCTGAAGGCGTTTCAATGTACATCTCAACCTATGAGCAGACAGAACCAGCAGAAACCACCTTTGAAGCCGGAAATGCAGAGGAGGCGGCAGAGTTCATACTGGGTGGAGGAGATTTTGCAACATTCACACACCCTGTTACCTCGGCAGCAGCATTCAACAGAGGAGACGGCTGGAAGCTGGCTACGGGAGAAAAATGAAGTCCGGTGCTTAAATGCAGATAACCCTAACTGGAGTGGAGGGCCTACCACTTGTCTCAGAGGGTGATGACATAGCAGCCCTCATAGTGGACGCAGTGAAGTCCTCAAACATGGAACTCCTTGATGGTGACATACTGGTAATCGCTGAAACACTGGTGGCAAAGGCAGAAGGAAACACCGTTGACCTCAGGAGGATTGAACCATCCAGAAAGGCACTTGAAATAGCATCAAGGACAGGTAAGGACCCCAGACTAGTTGAGGCAATCCTTGAGGAGTCCAGTGAGATACTGAAGGTTGGCCATGACTTCATAGTATCCGAAACCCGGCACGGCTTTGTATGCGCCAATGCAGGTATTGACGAGTCAAATGTTGAGGATGGACTGGCAACCCCACTCCCAGAGGACCCTGACAGAAGCGCCAGAAGGATACTTGAGGGTCTTCATGAACTCACAGGGAGGGAAATAGCTGTCATAATCTCCGATACACAGGGAAGGCCCTTCAGGGAGGGGGCTGTCGGTGTTGCAGTTGGAGTTGCCGGTATTTCACCGGTGTGGGATCGGAAGGGTGAACTGGACCTTTATGGCAGGAGCCTCCAGACAACCAGGGTGGCGGTTGCAGATGAACTGGCAGCCGCAGCCTCCCTTGTGATGGGACAGGCAGATGAGGGCGTACCCGCCGTCATAGTAAGGGGTTACCCATGGGGGCACCTCCGCGCCACTGGCAGCGCAAGGGAACTCTTAAGGCCCCGGGAACTTGACGTCTTCAGGGATTAGGTGGTTCAATGATAACAGTCCTCTCTGGGGGTACAGGCACACCGAAACTCCTGCAGGGCATTGTGAGGGTTGTGGACCCCTCTGAGGTTACGGTGATAGTTAATACGGTTGAGAATGACTATTTTTCTGGAGTATATGTCGCACCTGACATCGACACAGTTATTTACACCCTTGCAGGGATAATAAACGAGGAGACCTGGTATGGGGTCCGGGATGACACATTCATAACCCATGAGAGGCTTGGTGAACTTGGATGCCCGGAGCTCCTGAGGATAGGCGACCTTGACCGGGCATTCAAGATACAGAAAACCCTCCTTTTAAGGGACATGCCACTCCACAGGGTTGTGGAACACCAGTGCAGGGCCCTTGGTGTGGAATCAAGGGTTATCCCCATGAGCAACCAGGAATCCGATATCAGGATAATTACAGATGAGGGTGAGATGGGATTCCACGAGTTTCTTGTGGAGAGGAGGTCAGAGCCCGAGGTCCTGGATGTTCAGTTCAGCAGGGTTAAACCGGCACCTGGGGTTTTAGAGGCGATTGAATCTGCCGAAAGGGTCATAGTGGGACCATCCAATCCTGTGACATCCGTAGGGCCCATCCTCAAAACAGAGGGTGTTAGGGATGCCCTCAGAGATGCAGAGGTATCTGCAGTATCACCATTTATAGGCAGGAGACCATTCAGCGGGCCCGCCGGGAAATTCATGGAAGCTAAAGGCTATGAGGCCTCAAGTCTCGGCCTTGCAGAGATGTACAGTGATTTTCTTGACATGCTGGTGATTGATGAGGCCGACTCAAACCTCAAGACGGAAATAGAAAAACTAATAAAAGAGGTAACGATAACAAAGACCATCATGGAAAACACAGGGGATAAAATAATGTTGGCCAGAATACTTTTGGGTGAAATATTATGATACAGATGACCTTAATTCAGATAGACAATTATGGGCCATGGACAGTGACACCAGCCCCACGTAATGAGGCTGATCTTCAGATACTCCAGGCAGAACTTTACGCTGACCTTCAGCGCCAGTTTGCTGCCCGTCAGGGACTTGTTTTTTTCACAAGATTCGATAATATGCTCGCCATCACCAATGGTATAGGGGTGGAGGACCACAGAAGGATACAGAGGTCCATAGGTAACCGTTACCCCATAACCGTGAGCATGGGCGTGGGGGCCGCTGAGACACCCTATGATGCCCAGAGAAATGCTTCAAGGGCTCTTCAGAGCCATGGGGGAGCCCAGTCAGAGGAAAGAAAGGAGGTCCTTGCCATAGATGGTCTTGTGGAAGAGGGCCATGTGCAGATTGCGCATATTGATATAAATGGCATCACAGAGACCATGACCGACATTGTGCCGGCCTATGACACATCATTCATTGTTAACAGGGTCCAGCACTTCCTGATGAAGAAACTCATAAAGGAGGGCGCCCTTCTATTCTTCATAGGCGGGGATAACTTCATGTCACCCTGCAATGGCCTTGAACCGCAGGGTCTGCTTCGCATACTCAATGAGATAGATGACGAGATAAACGTTGCACTCAAGGCGGGTATCGGAAAGGCACCAACAGCTGAGAAGGCCGCTAACCTGGCAGACCTGGCCCTCGAGGAGATAAGGGGCGGCTTCACATATGACCTGGTCCATGTGATGAAGGAATAGCTGGATGAGGTCCTGCATTATCAAGATTTTCTAACCAAAAACCCATGGTTGCTGATAGCATAATTGTCCTGGCCCCAATGGCAGGTATAACCGATGCAGAATTCTGCCTGAAACTTATCCCCTATGGTTTCGATGCTGTTACACTGGGCGGCTACAATGCAGATGAGGAAACATCCAGGGCTGGAAGGCTAATAGCCGGGAGGGGCAGACCTGAATTTGATTTTGACTCTTCTGAACTTAAATCCATAGTAGAATCTGAGGCATCAAGGATAAAGGACAGTTTTGAGGTGCTGGTCTCTGTGAACCTCAGGGCCCTTTACCCTGAACCCATCATGCAGATATCATCCATCAGGGAAGTGGATATTGTTGAGATAAATGCACACTGCAGACAGCCAGAGATAACATCCCTGGGTGCCGGACAGGCGATGCTCCATTACCCTGAGTTTCTTGAGGACTTCACATCTGAGGTCGTGAAGGGTGCCAATGCAGAGGTCTCTGTCAAGATACGGGGAAATGTGCCTGGAGTTGATACGGTTGCAATTACAGAAATGCTTGATGACCTTGGGGTAGGCTACATTCACCTGGACGCCATGAAGCCCGGTGAGGATAGGGCCGACCTTGAACTTGTGGGTGAAGTTTCACAGAGCTTAAAGAATGCGGTCCTAATAGGTAACAATTCTGTGAGAGACCTTGAATCCGCCGATGCAATGCTTGCTGCAGGTGCAGATGCGGTATCAATTGCAAGAGCTGCAATGCCTGGCAGGATAGACTTCAATCTCAGGGAAATCAGATTTAATCTGGACTAAAAATTTAGAAAATTTTAATAGTCCCTTTATCAAAAGAATAATACAGATTCATCTTTCACTGGTAACGTTAATTTTAGCAACTGAGGGTGAGCACATGTCTTTCATAAAGCTGGAAAATGTCACAAAGAAGTTTAAGGGTGTTGAGGTTCTAAAAAACATCAGCGTTGAAATCGATGAGGGCAAGGTCCTGGGGATACTGGGAAGAAGTGGGGCAGGAAAATCTGTTCTCATAAACATGCTGAGGGGTATGAAGGAATACAGGCCAGACTCTGGCCGTGTCATCTACAACGTGGCAATCTGCCCTGAATGCCTCAGGGTTGAACCCCCCTCCTTTGAGGGTAAGTTATGCGGGTGCGGCTCAAAATTTTCACTCAGGGAGGTGGACTTCTGGAACTGTGACAAGAAGACCTTCGCCGCCGTCAGGAGAAGAATAGCCATAATGCTCCAGAGGACATTCGCCCTCTATGAGGACGACACGGTAATCGATAACGTCATAAAGTCAATGCCTGATGTTGAATATGAAACGGCCCTCTACCATGCCCTTGACCTCCTTGAAATGGTTCAGATGAGCCACAGGATAACCCACATTGCAAGGGATCTCAGTGGTGGTGAAAAGCAGAGGGTTGTCCTTGCAAGGCAACTGGCCAAGGAGCCAATGGTTTTCCTGGCTGATGAGCCAACCGGTACCCTCGACCCCCAGACAGCGGAGCTCATACACGACGCCCTCCTTGAAGGTGTCAAGGATAAGGGAATAACCATGATCATAACCTCCCACTGGCCTGAGGTCATGAGGGACCTCTCTGATTATGCCATATGGATTGAGAAGGGTGAAATAATTGAGGAGGGAGACCCTGATGACGTTGTTGCCAGTTTCATGGATCAGGTGCCCGCACCTGAGAAGGTGAAGGAGTTTGAAAGGGAAACCCCCATCATAAAGATGGTTGATGTTAAGAAGCACTACTACTCCATTGACAGGGGTGTTGTAAAGGCTGTTGACGGTGTTGACCTCACAGTCTATGAGGGGGAAATCTTTGGTGTAGTGGGGCTCAGCGGGGCCGGTAAGACGACTCTCTCAAGGATAATAATTGGAATAACCGAGCCAAGCAGCGGGAAGGTCTGCGTGAGGCTGGGTGATGAATGGATAGACATGACCGAGAAGGGACCCCTTGGCCGTGGCCGTGTAACACCCTACCTTGGGATACTCCACCAGGAGTACAGCCTATACCCCCACAGGGATGTGCTGGGTAACCTCACAGAGGCAATCAGCCTTGAACTCCCGGCTGAATTTGCCAGGATGAAGGCAATCTATGTCCTCAAGGCCGTGGGCTTTGATGAGGAGTACGCAGAGAACCTCCTTGGCAAGTACCCCGATGAGCTCTCAGGTGGTGAGAGACACAGGGTTGCCCTTGCCCAGGTCCTCATCAGGGAGCCAAGGATAATAATTCTTGATGAGCCCACAGGTACCATGGACCCCATAACCAGGGTGCAGGTTACAGATTCAATACTTAAGGCAAGGGAGGAGCTGAATCAGACCTTCCTGATAATTTCACATGACATGGACTTCGTGCTTGATGTCTGTGACAGGGCATCCCTCATGAGGGGGGGCAGGATCCTCAAGACAGGTGAACCTGAGTCAATCGTCGGGGACCTCACACCCGATGAGAAGAGGGGGATGCTCAGGGAATAACCCCCTTTATTATCTGCAAAACCACAATTTATTTATCAAAAAAGCTGTTAAAGGCATTAAGTGGTATATTTCAGCCACAATGTAACGAATTATTATTAACAGAATAAACATAATTAATAAAGGAGGACTGTGTTTGGTATGGAGCGACGCACCATCCCATGTCTGCAGGGGTGGTGATAAAAGGGCGCTTACATTCTGCTGCCCACCGGTGAAGCCCTGCCCAATAATGATAGCACTCGAGGAGGCGGGACTGACACCACAGGATTACATTGAAATCAAGGAGTCATTCGCAAGAAATACGAGGCTCGGCGAGGGCCAGGGGACATGCTTCGGTTCACTTGTCTGGTGCTGCAAGCCCTCAAAGCCCTGTCCACTCAGGGACATGGCCATGAAGAGGATCAACATGACAACCGAGGAGTACATGGAACTCAAAAAGAGGCTCTCAGAGGAACTTGTGGGTACCTCTAAACCTGACACCGACAGTGTGAAGGCCCTGGCAGAAGCCTTTGAGGTATCCATTGAGGAGGCCAGGGAGGCCCTTGTCGAGGCAGATAATGACCTCAGAACAGCCATGAAGATACTCAGAATGAAATCCCTCTGACGGATGGTAAAATGTCCCTCACACCCCTCTACATTGACATGCAAGGTAAGAGGGTACTGGTGGTGGGTTCAGGTGAAGTTGGAAGAAGAAGGGCGATGAGGTTCATCGAGGCCGGTGCAGAGGTTGCGGTTCTTGGACAGGAAGTTGAAGGCGCTGTTTCAATAGCCGAGGAAAAACTCGGGGAGTGGGTTAAGAAGGCAGACCTCATAGTTGCCGCAAGTCCCGATAGAAGCCTCAATGAAAGGGTAACTGAACTTGCAGGGGGTAAACTCCTTAACCGGGCAGATGACCCATCAAGGGGTAACGTGGTTGTTCCATCGACATTCAAAATAGCGGATGTTTCAATCTCAGTATTCACAGGAAAAAAGAGTCCACTGATGGCAAAATACCTCCGCAGGAGGATCCAGGAGGCCATAAAACCAGAGGATATACTAATGATTGAGGTTCAGGATGTATCCCGTCGCGTGCTCATGGAAGAGGTTCCGGATCACAGAAAGAGGCGCAGAATTCTCTATGAGATCTCAGAGGATAAAAGGGTACATGAAAAACTTGAAGCCGGCGACCTGGAGGGTGCCATAAGGAGGGCGCGGGACATAATCATGGATAGGGGGCCTTCAGGTGATTCTTAACATAAGGCTTGACCACAAGACCTCTGATGTGAAGACAATGGAGACAGCATCAGGCAGAATAGAGGAGATTGTAGGTGAACTTGAGGCCCTTGGAGCCGTTAACGAGAAGGTGCCCCTCGTGACCTGCAACAGGGTTGAGTACTACCTTCATCTCACATGGGTTCCACCTGAATTTGATTTTAACGGATTTACAGTTGAAAAAGATGATGATGCCCTTCTGCACCTTCTGAGGCTGGCTTCAGGCCTTGAGTCCATGATAATCGGGGAGGACCAGATACTTGGACAGATAAAGGCTGCAAGGCTACAGGCCCTACGTGAGGGTACCTGTGGGCCCCTCCTTGATATGGTGTTCACCAAGGCGGTCCATGTGGGACAGACCGTGAGGCGGAAGACCAAGATAAACAGGGGTTCCGTCTCAATAGGATCAGCTGCCGTTGATCTTGCAGAGTCAATACACGGAGACCTCAAATGCAAGAATGTCCTTGTTATAGGGGCAGGTAAAATGGGGACACTGGTTGCCCGCGCCCTCGCCGAAAAACACCTCAAGGCAATAATGGTGGCAAACAGAACATATGAGAGGGCCTACCAGCTTGCATGCGAACTCGGTGGTGATGCAATACACTTCGACAGGCTCAACAGGGCCCTCAGGGATGCAGATGTTGTTATAAGTGCCACAGGCTCACCACACTACATACTCACCCGTGAGCGTGTCATGGAGGCGGTGCCCCCTGAAAGGAGGTCCAGCATTGTGATGGTGGACATAGCCAACCCAAGGGATATAGAGGAATCCGTGAGGGAACTTGGAGTCAGGCTATTCACAATCGATGACCTCAGGGGCGTGGCCGAGGAGAACCGGAAGAGGAGGGAGGCCGAGGCAAGGGAGGCAGAGGGGATAGTAAGGGCTGAACTTGAACTCCTCCTGAGGGCAATGAAGCACAGGGAGGTGGAGCCACTTCTTGCTGAAATAAGGGGGCGCATGGAGTCCCTCCGACAGAGGGAGGCAGGTAAGGCAATTAAGAAAATTGAAAACAGCAAGGACCCTGAGAGGGTTGTTGAGGGTCTCACAAGGTCAATAGTTGATAAGATATTCCATGATATCGCACTCAAAATCAGGGATGCCGCAGAGAGGGATGATAAAGAGTTCTTGAGGATGTGTTCTGAGCTCTTTGATTGTGAGGAACTTTAGGTTTTTGGGATGTGTTCTGATATCTCCAACTGTAGAGAATCTGGTTTTTGTATTCACAGAGTTCTTTAACCAGAAAAATCAAAGCTTAAACGGATTCTATAAATAAAAAATGGATTCAGGCGAACATGTGCCTGGGTTCGCCCTTCAGATCACGCTCCTTAAGAGCATATTCTATGTGTTCACGCTCCACCCTTGGACTTTCATCTGCCAGTGCCCTGTGGAGGGCTGTTTTAAGCACCCTCTCCTTTATGTCCCTTCCGGACATTCCCTTTGTCAGTTTAACAAGTTTGTCCACAGAGAAATCCACATCCAGGGGCATGGTCTCAATGTATTTCTCAAGCATCATCCGCCTCTCATCATCTCCGGGTAACCTGAACTCTATTTCCTCCTCAAAACGGCTTCTTATGGCATTATCAAGAAGTTCAGGGTTATTGGTCGCGCCTATGGTTACAACACCCCAGTTCTGATTTATACCATCCATCTCGGTTAGGAGTGCGTTAACCACCTCTGAGACGTCCCCACGGAGGGACTGGAATCTCCGGTCTAGGCCAATTGCGTCCATCTCATCTATGAATATAACGGATGGGGCAGTTTTTGATGCCAGTTCATAGAGTTCATGTATCTGCCTTGCACCGTCACCCACATGCTCACCTATGAGGCTTGTGGCCTTTATAAGGTAGAGGGGTACCCTGAGTTCATTTGCAAGGGACTTTGCAAGCATTGTCTTACCTGTACCGGGGCTTCCATGGAAGAGGACGTTCCTGGGCGCCCAGTCCATGAATCTGTCCGGGTCCTCAAGGTACCTCATGATTATCCTGCACTTTATCTTGGCGTCCTCCTGACCGATAACATCGTCCATGGTTATATCACTTTTCACCTCATGGAACTCCTCCCTCTCGTTCTCCAGCAGTATAATGGAGGTGTTCCTGGTTATCTTTGAACCGTCAGGGTGGGCCCTTATTATCTTGAATGCATAGTCAGGGAGCAGTTTCTGGTCAAATAGATAGGAACCCTCAGTTGCACTGAAACCCTCCCACTGGTCCCTTGCATAGATCTCAAAGAGTTCCTTGTTAACGGCATCTATCCTTGGGGACTCCATCAGGTTGCATACGAAGGGGTATCCAACCGGCTGGAGAACAACAAGTTTCGCCTCCCTTTCAGGATCAGAGGCCTTCACAGGAAACTTTTTATCGGATAGCTGGGGGTCATAGACTATGTTATTGAATTTCACCACATCACCTGTTCTTCAGAAACAAGTTCTGATACTGTGATATACTCAAGAAATAAACTCATCATAGGTAAATTGTGCATGGGGGTGTATAAAGTTTTAGGTACACTCCGCGGATCTATACTTTCGGTACACTCCATGCAGTTAATTCAAGAAACCCTGGAACCTCCGTTAGGTCCCTGGTAAACTTCATGCAGCCATATAAAAACTTGGGTTGTGGATTTTGACACAGTCGGAACACTTATTTCTCTGGACCAGCATCACCTGCTGAGGTACTCCTCAAGGAGGGCCTTTATCCTCCTTGCATCATCATCCTTTCTGGGTGTCTCGGAGATTATGGTGGCATCCCATCCACCATCAACCAGCACCTCAAGGAGGGGCTCAACAGGAGGGCCAAAGCCTTCGGATAGGGTGTGGTGCTTTCTCTCTCCCTCATCTGTGTACTCTATCCCTGTGAAGTGGCAGTGGAGGTGCTCTACTCCTACTCTTCCCTCAATTTCCTCAAGTATTCTCCTGTAATCACTGGCGCCCCCTATGCACCCACCACCCCTTGCATGTATGTGTGCAAAGTCCACGGTGGGCATGACGTTATCAAATTCCTCTGAGAATCTTATAATCTCCTCCAGACTTCCCACCTGTGACCTCTTACCGGTGGTCTCAGGTGCAAGTGTGAAGTCCCTGATACCGGCACTTTCAAGTCTTGAGATGAGTTCTTCAAGTGACTTCCTGCAGAGCTCAAATGCCCTTCTCCTCCCCAGGGCACCGTAAAAGCCGGGGTGGAATACAATACGGTAGGCACCCATCCACTCCCCTGCAACTGCACAGTCAAAGAGCCGGTCAATTGACTTCTTTATGGTTTCCTCGTTGGATGATGAAAGGTTTATATAGTATGGGCCGTGCATTGAGACGAGTATATCATTCTTCCTTGAATTTTCACCAATCTTAAGGGCGTTTTCCTTTTTCAACCTGAGACCATAGGTTGCCTGGTACTCATAGGCGTCAAGTCCCATGGCCCTGATCTTTCTGAAAACACTGACTGTACTGCCACGGTAACCCACGGGGTTCCCTGCAGGACCAACCCTTATCAAAAAAACACCCGGTTAAAGGGTTAAATAGAAAAAAATTGGTTTTTAGAGTATGCCCATGGCCCTGTTGGTCTTCATTATGGACTTCATGTTGTCCTCTTCAAGTTCAAGGAGGGCCCTTACTGCATCCACACTCTCTGGGACGGCATCGGATTCCTGGTGGACCGCCTGCATGTAGAATAGTTCCCCTTCGACAACATTTATGGATTCCTCCCAGACAGGTATCTCGAAGAGGTCATTCCTTGACCTTCCAAGTTCCTTGGCGTACTCCATTATCTCTGCGGTTGATGCAAGGCCCTCTGAGGCCCTTACAAGCATGACCCTGGTTGTCTCGTCCAGCTTCGCTTTTATCTCATCGGCGTCCACAGGGTTCTCCAGTTCCACCATTATGTTGTGCTGGTGCATCAGTGTTGTGGGGACAAGGAGTGCAACTGTGTGGATGTTGACACCCTTCATGACGGTTTTGAGGTCGGGTCCGTGGTGTGAGGGGACCGTTGGGGGGTTTGGTACAATGGCGTTTATTGGACCCTTTTTCACCTGTACAGGGTCAGCACCCCTTCTGACCATCACTGCCCTCACCTTCTTTATTCCGCAGAGGTCATCTATTGGTTTGAGGGTCCTGCAGAGGCCAGTGGTGTTGCAGGAAACAACCCTTGTGTAGTCGGCCCCCAGTGACTCTTCGTAGTTTGTGAAGGAGTTGAATGAGAGTCCAATGGCGTCGTGCTTTTCACCACCCTGGAATATGGCCTTTATCCCCTTTTCACGGTACAGTTCAAGATTCTTCGCACCGATGCCCTCGGGTGTTGCATCAACCACGATGTCTGCTTCCTCCAGCATGTCCTCCACGGTACCGCTCACAGGGATTCCAGCATCATCAAAGAGCTTTTCACGTTCAGGGATGCTTACATAGAGGTCATAGCCCTTTTCAATTGCAACCCTCGCCTCAAAATCAGGTTTTGTTTTGCTGACACCAACGACCTTCATGTCGTCCTGGGCAGCCACAGCGTCGGCGACTCTCTTTCCTATTGTCCCATACCCGTTAATGGCTACAGATATCATTAAAGAAACCTCCTATCCCCTGAAAAACTTTTGTTTCCAGAGGAACCTCTTAAGTTTAAAGGTGTGATCTGATATTATTTCTCATTGATTATTTTATATAGTTATCTCTGAGGGGAGTGGGGACTTTGGGTTTATAGTTATCTCTGAAGAAGGAGTGACTGGGTGGATAACAATTAAAAACCAGTTGAGTTTAAGACATGAGGAATTCTGTTATCCTAAATAAGAAAAATAAATAAAAAACATAATGGAGAACATTTCTACTGGTTCTCCACGGCTTCAAGTTTCTCTGGAAGATACGTGTCAACCACGTACTCAAGACCATACTTCGAGAAGGACTGCTGTTCTGCCTTCTTACCGATCTTCAGCATCTTCTTTATTTCGGTCTTCCAGAACTCATCCCTGTACCTTGGATCGTTCAGGAGTTCCTTGAGCCTCACTACATCGATGTCCTTGAGGGGATCTGTGGGGAGGTCATAGTTTATGATGTCACTTGCCGTAACCCCCAGGAACTTTGCATCCGGGGTTGCAAGCTGGTGGTTCACATGGGCGAGCTTCGCACTCCCTGAGATTATGACCATGGCGATATGGAATCCCCATGGGTCTCCGTCGTTACAGATGTACACTGGAAGGTCCAGTTCCTCGTTGACCCTCTTTATGAACCTCCTGGTTGCCCTTGCGGCCTGACCCTTAAGCCCAACGATGAGGGCGTCGAACTTCTTGTAGGCCTTCTCCTGCACGAGACGGTGGAACATACCCATTGTCTCCACCGCAATTACACGTTCAACATCGTGATCCACAAATTCAACCTCATCTATGGTGGGTGATATGTTATAACCTGATTTGCCAGATCTGAGGGCGTTTATCTCTATATCACCCTCACGGACCGTCAGGGCACCGTAGACAGATGCGCCGTCTTCCTCTGGCATGAGGCCCAGCTCCTCCCTGGTCATTCCCAGGGTAACCTCCAGGTCCTCTCCAACGATGTTGGATTCCTGCTGGTCTGCAAAGTCCACCTCCCATCCCTCTGAGATGTAGTAGAGTTCCCTGAGGGTCGCGGTTTTCTCCCTGGCCACCAGGTCCTTGCAGAAGTTGGCGGTGTATAGCATCTGACCTATCTTCTTTATCTGCTTCACATTACCCATTGAACGTGTACCGTAGCGGTCACCCAGGATGTAGTGCCTCTTTTCTTCATCGTAGATTATGTTGGATGTACCCCTTGATGGAACCTTTATCCTGGGGATCTTCCCACGGCTCACATCGTCGAGTATGACGTCTCCAAGACTTTTAAGTTTGTTAATGGCTATTTCCCTTCTATTCATCTAGTGATTCCCCCAGAATTTCAAGTTTTGCCCTTCTTGTAACTGTGTCCAGGAGTTTCCTGTAATCAGGTGCCTCCCTCTCTGCCAGGAGAGCCGCCTGCTTTATGATCACCGGAACGTATGTTTCAAATACCTTGGCCCTCTCGGCCTCCTCCTTGGCGGCCTTCTTCTTCCTGAGGTACTTGTATAGTTTCCTTGCAGCTATCATGGTGGCCTGCCTGATCTCATGGAGTATTTCAGGTTCGGGTGCCACGCTCTGCTTACCTGTTGAGAGGTACGGGACGTTGGTTGATACGATATTCACGAATATGGTGAGCGGTGTATTTTCAAGGTCCCTTATGCCGTAACGCCTCCAGTCAAGGCTCTTAACACCCTCGGTTATTGCGCAGCTACCTGCGTCAAAGGTGAGGGGGACCCTGTTGGCGAACCTCATTATCTCGGCCTTCCTCTGGTCACCGACCATTCTACCTGAGTTTCCGCCGTAGGCTATACCTGCCTCAACCACAAAGGCTATACCCCCACGGTAGGTTTTGGGTTTCCTTGTCACGGTGGCGGTGAATTCTGGCTGGAGTATCTCCCTCATACCCTTCTCAATCTGCTCCTCCCCGATGGGTATGAGGCCTGAGGTTGGTGGTGACATGAACTTCATCTTCTTGAAGGCCTCAACTATCTTCTCGGCCTCCTCCCACTTCATGTCCTTGGGGCGCTTGTTGAGGTCTATGCCTGTGAGCTCCTCGAGTTCCTTTATCTTCTTGGAGGACATCCTTGAGAGATTACTTGTGAGCATACTTCTGAAGCGTCTCTTGTCGGTGTGCTTTGCCATGAATATGAGGTCATCGGCTGTGACACCCCATGGGTGCGGGAGGACCTCCTTTGGCATTGGGGGGATGACGTCTGATGCTCTGTTGAAGACGTAGCGGTTCCCTGTGGGGTCATTGAATATTATCTTTGCATGGGGGTTGGCTATCATTGTCCTCCTTATGTACTCGTAGGCCCCCTGCTCTGATAGTGAGTAGGAGACGTCCTTGAAGTGGAGTTCTATGCAGACCCCTGTGTCCTCAACCGCCACATCCTCCTTTTCGAGTATGAGGCCCTGGTTCTTCTTAACGTCCATCTTGAGGGTCATCTTGACCCCCTTGAGTTCACCGTTTTCCCTGGTCCCTGATATGACCTTTATGGGTTTACCTGTGGTCATCTGTGATAATAGCACGCAACCACTGCATCCAAGTCCCTGCTGCCCCCTGGACTGGATGTTCCTGAATTTGGACCCGGCGAACATGGTACAGAATACTTTCGGGATGTACTTTTCAGGTATCCCAGGGCCGTTGTCCTGGTGTCTGAGGATGTAGTGGTCCTTACCAATCCTTTTGAGATCTATTTTGATCTCAGGGAGTATGCCTGCCTCTTCTGCGGCGTCAAAACTGTTTGTTATGAGTTCATGAAAAACTATCGTCAGTGACCTTATTTTCCCTGTAAAACCCAGCATCTGCTTGTTTTTTCTGAAGAATTCTGAGGGAGTGAGTTCCTGGAATCCTTCGTCAAATAGATCCAAAGCTTGCCTAGCCAAAAGTTCGCCTCCTTAAATAATTTTTCACAGGATAATACACATGGGATACCATGCTCATATACACATATGTGTAACTTATAGCATATAAACTTATACCCCTAGATGTAACTATTACAGAAAGCATAGGTTGGGCGATAGATGTGAAATAATTGAAATTCGCCCTCACAAAAAACAGGTTTATGGCGGAGTTTACATGAATTTAACGCCTTCCTGAAACTCCTTCATTTTCATTTCCTGTTTCTTCTTTTCAAGAAATGCGTACACAGACTTGTGTCTGGCGCCATTAAGTATCATTTCAACGGCTTCCCTTGCAACAGAGAGTTTTTCAAATTCACCTATCAGTGCAACGGTTTTTCCATAGACCGATATATCCACCCCGGTCATATCATGAATTATGCGTCTGGTTATACCACCCCTACCTATTACACGGCCCTTCTGCCTTGCTATGGCCTTTTTGGATTTACCGACATAGTCGGTTATCTTGATGATGTCAAGGGCAACATCGTCATCCAGGAGCCTTAGGGCAACCTCCGGGTTGAAGCCACGTCCTATGGCCCTAACTATGTTCCTTGCCTTCCATGGTGACAGGGGGTCGTCGAGTTCATCATGGGGTATGAGTGTAACTGCACCTGTTTCGCTGTCAATTTCAAGGTCTGTCTGCGTTAGACGCTCAATCTGTGCCTTGACCTCACCGTTCTTACCTATCAGAACTCCAACCCTTTCTCGGGGTATTTTGAGATATTCCTCGGCGGGCATCTGATTCACCTCAATGAATAAATAAGGATAAACGTTTATAAAACCTACAATAACTTTCTGTAAAGTATCCAGTGGAGTTTCTATTTCTGCTCTGTTATCTGGGATGGATCCTTCTCTTCAGGTTCCAGATAATGTTTTAAGGTTTTATTTTTTAATTCTTTCTGTAAGGTTTTGGTTTCCGTGGTTCTTTAATTCTTTTCCTTGGTGCTGGTTTTTGTAGGGGGCTCCGGTTCTTTTTTAATTTTTTTCCTTATATCATCCTCACTTACACTGACCCCCAGCCTTTTAAAGTCACGGACCACGTTTTTTATATCCCTTTCAAGGAGTTCCATGGCCAGTGGGTGGTCAAGGACCATTGCCTGGGATACGTCGATTATAACTGGTTCTCCTGAATGGTTCAGTATGTTGAAGAAGGATAGATCACCGTGCACAAGCCTTGCATCAGTGTAGAGGCGGTGCATGTACTCAACTATCAACTCAAGGACCCTCTCAGGGTCATCAGGTGGAACCTCCCTCATGGTGGGAGCCGGTTCACCGTCATTCCCGATGAACTCCATTATGAGTATGTTGTCCCTTGCAACCACGGGTTCTGGCACACGGACACCTGCTTCAAGGGCCCTTTTAAGGTTCCGAAACTCCTTGTTAACCCAGGCCTGGACAAGCTGGCGTCTGTTGGTTGTCCTCACCCTGAATCTCGGGTCGCCCTGTATGTAGTACTGCATCTTCTTGAAGTCAGATGTGGCGACACGGTAGATCTTGACAGCAACAAATTCGTCTTTATCTGTTATGCCCTTGAAGACATTCGCCTCCTTACCTGTGCTCACAGCACCATTGAGCACCGCAAGGTAACCTGAGTTGGCAAGCTTGTAGAGTGTTTTGAGGGTAAGCTCATCAAAGACCTCACTTCCCACCCTTCGGTCCTCAACACCCTTCAACCTCTTGACGGCCTCCATCCGTCCAAGATCAGAGTCTACCCTATCCACAGCCCCTGATTTAAGTGCCCTGAGTTCAGGGGCCTGCCCTGTTTCTTCAGGATCCATTAAAATCAACTTCTCTCGGGACAATCAGAGTTTGAGGTAGCCCTTCCTCTCAAGCCAGTTGGACTCTGTACGGGTGTACCTCCACACTATATCGGCCTTCTCATCGCTCTGGAACTCCCATGGCTTCACTAGTACAACGTCACCCTCACGGATCCATATCCTCTTCTTCATCTTGCCCGGGATCCTGCCGAGCCTTATATGGCCATCGGCACACCTCACCTTGAGCTTCCCGTGCCCCATTATCTGCTCAACAACTCCAGGTATCTCGCCCTTCCTGGGCGTCCTCACACGTCTAACTTCCTGTGTCTGATGTCCTCTACTCAAATACTCTCCTCCTCTTTTTTTCGTTGATTAACTTTGATTCTAATGCGATTACACATTCAGCAATCAAAGAAATAGACAGTATAATTTATTACCGGTGCAGATATAAATAAATTGCTTAGACTGCTTTTCATGGTGATCCAATGGGAGTCGAATTTCTTGATATAATCGATCTGGACGATGCAAGGAGGATAATGGCTGATCTCTTCAGGGAACTTTACAGTAGAGGTTCTGAAACCGTTAATATTGATGATGCCCTCGGGAGGTTACTTGCAGAGGATGTTGAAAGCCCCATTGACCTGCCACCATTTGACAGGGCCTCCAGGGATGGGTATGCGGTGGTGGCCTCAGATACATTCGGGGCAAGCGATGAGAAACCTGTGAGGCTCAGGTGTATCGAGACGGTTGAGGCAGGCTCTTTGCCCTCAGGGAGAGTTGAAAGCGGTTCATGCACCCGGATAAGCACCGGGGCCCCGGTGCCAGAGGGTGCCGATGCAGTTGTCATGGTTGAGTACACCGAGGTTAGTGGTGAGGACGTCTACATCCATAGGCCGGCATACCCCTCGCAGCATATCGCGGCGGCGGGATCTGATATTGATGCGGGCAGTGTACTTGTGGGGGGCGGGAAGGTACTCTCACCCGACAAGATCGCGGCGCTTTCAGCTGCAGGGGTCACCTCGGTGGAGGTTGTATCGAGACCTCTGGTACATGTCATATCAACGGGTAATGAACTCACTGAGCCCTCAGGGAGACTTGAACCTGCAAAGATATTTGATTCAAATTCTCTGGGAATATCGGCGGCCCTCAGGGATGCCGGCTGCAGTGTCAGCCGTGGGGGTATAGTTAGGGATGATTACGATGAACTCAGAAGTGCCCTCATTGAGGGGCTGGGTAAAGCGGACCTCGTTATAACCTCAGGTGGCACCTCTGCAGGGGCGGGCGATGTCCTGGCGGATGTGCTTGAGGATCTTGGTGAGGTGGTCATTCACGGCATCTCCATGAAGCCGGGTAAGCCCACCATAGTGGGGGTG
This sequence comes from Methanothermobacter sp., assembly GCF_030055425.1. Taxonomy (NCBI): domain Archaea; kingdom Methanobacteriati; phylum Methanobacteriota; class Methanobacteria; order Methanobacteriales; family Methanobacteriaceae; genus Methanothermobacter; species Methanothermobacter sp. The sequence goes on along the minus strand of NZ_JASFYE010000001.1, from coordinate 364,471 downwards.
GTTGACGGTAAGATGGTGGTTGGGCTCCCTGGTTTTCCGGTTGCAGCCCTTCTGGTTTTCAGGTCACTTGTAGAACCATTCCTCAGGGAACTTTCGGGAATAAAAGCCCCTGAGGGTTCTGTGAAGACACTTAAACTTGCCGAGAGATTCCACTCATCAAGGGGCAGGGTCCAGTATGCCCTTGTGAGGGTTGATGGCCAGTATGCAAGGCCAATATTCAGGGATTCCGGTGCAATAGCAGCCCTTGCAGGGGCCGATGGATACATTGAGGTGCCTAAGAACGTTGAGATAATCAATGAGGGAGAGAAGGTTGAGGTTGTCCTCTTTGAGAACCGGTGAACTCATTCTTAAGATTTAAAAGCATTTATTAGGTTCTTTTTTATTCTGAATCTTTTTATAGCATATTTTTTAAGGTTTAAAAGCAGTTATTGGTGTTTTTTATTCATGATCTCTTTGACATATTCCACAAGTTCATTAATGTCATGGAATGCCTTCTCGCCTTTCATGTCAACCCTTGGCCTCTCAACGATGATGATTGGTATTCCAAGCTCTGATGCAGCGGCAACCTTCTCACGGAGGCCCCCTGTCTCCCCACTGTCCTTTGTGATAACCGCGCCTGCATGGTATTCCTTCATGAGCACCCTGTTCATCTCTGGGGAGAATGTGCCCTGCATTGCGATGATCTGTTCGGGGGGCACCCCGAGTCTGTGGCATGCCTCAATTGATGAGGTCCGTGGCAGGACCCTGGCGGCAACCCTATCTGGATCCAGTGACTCAAGAACCTCAGGTAGTGTTGAGACCCCTGCAAGGTGCATCGCAACCTCACCCTCCCTGAGGAGTGATGAGGCCACCTCCCCGGCCTCCCTGAATGAGTCAACCCTTATGGCACCCTCAACATCCAGCCGTGGCCTTTGGAACCTCAGGTAGGTTATGCCTGTATCCCGGCATGCAAGGAGTGCGTTTTCGGTGGCCCTTGCCGCGAAGGGGTGGGTGGCGTCTATGAGGAGTTCAGCGCCGATTTCATCTATCAGTTCGCCCAGTCCAAGTCTGTCAAGGGGACCTCTGACGGTTCTTAATGCCCCTGAACTTTCAGCAAGCTCAGCACCGTATTCGGTGGTTGCTGTGGCGGTTATATCAATTCGCGGATCCCTTGAGAGTTCTTCTATGATCCTCCTCGCATCCCTGGTTCCCGCCATCACAATAACATTCATAGGTCATTCCCGCCCGTCAGCAAACCTCATGAGGGCCTCTGCAATCAGTATGAGGGAAGCCACTGCGACTATTAGGACCCAGTCTGTAACCGTGAGGGGTACGGTCCTGAACACGCCCTCCAGGGGTGCAAGGTAGACCACAAGGATCTGCAGAAGGAGTGAGGCTGCAACAGCAACAATGAGGGTCCTGTTGGAAAGCCCGGTCCTTGACTTGCAGTTGAATACGTTGAATATCTGGAACATCACAAAGACCGTGAATGCAACTGTCATCGCCCGCTCAACACCGTTTCCTGAGGAGAGCATGTACATGTAGAGCCCAAGTGTCCCCCCTGCCATGACAGCACCTGCAATTACTATACGCAGCAGGTTCCGTCTTGGCATTATATCCTCCCTCTCGGGTTTTCTGAGCATTATATCGGATTCAGGGGGCTCAACCCCCAGGGACTGTGCAGGGGGACCGTCCATTATTATGTTTATCCAGAGTATCTGTATCGGGTTGAAGGGCACAGGGAGGTTGATGAGTGATGCCGATACGATTGTGAGGATGGCCCCGACGTTTGTTGAAAGCTGGAACTTAACGAAGCGCCTTATGTTATCGAAGATGGTCCGCCCCTCCCTCACAGCTTTAACTATCGTTGCGAAGTTATCATCCTGGAGCACCATGTCAGAGGATTCCCTTGCAACGTCCGTCCCGCTACCCATGGCAACACCTATAGCGGCCTTCTTGAGGGCGGGGGCGTCGTTGACACCATCACCTGTCATGGCAACCACATGGCCCCTCCTCTGGAGGGCCTCAACTATCCTGACCTTCTGTTCAGGGAAGACACGGGCATAGACCCTCACGTCCTCCACCATCTCCTCGAATTCATCATCAGAGAGTTCATCGAGTTCCCTTCCGGTGAGGGCTAGACCATCATCCATGAGTCCCAGTTCGCGTGCTATGGCAACCGCGGTGTCCCTGTGGTCGCCTGTGATCATAACAACCTTTATACCTGCTTTCCTGCAGGTCTCTATGGCCTCGGCAGCCTCCTTTCGTGGAGGGTCCATCATACCGACGAGGCCAGCAAACACAAGGTCCCTCTCCTCCTCATCGCCATCGGGCAGTTTCCGGTATGCAAGGGCGAGGACACGGAGGGCCCTTGATGTCATATCGTTGAGCCTGGACATCCATTTAGCCACTTCATCATCATCCATTGCCTTCAGGGATCCGTTATAATTCACGTAACTGCATCTGCCGAGTATTATCTCAGGGGCCCCCTTGATGAGAAGGTATCGCCCGTCAGCCAGCTGGTTTATGGTGGTCATCCTCTTCCTTTTACTGTCAAGGGGTATCTCCATGAGACGGGGGTATTTCTCCTCAAGCTCCTTTCTACTGTATCCATTTTCTTCTGCGAAGCTCAGTATGGCTGCATCGGTTGGGTCACCTATGACCCTATCATCTGAGATTGTGGCGTTGTTGCAGAGTGCTGATACAAGGAGTGCCATCTCTGGTGAGGTGAGCTCTGATTCCCTCACGGTCATCCGGTTATGGGTGAGTGTACCTGTCTTGTCGGTGCAGATCACCGAACATGAACCCAGGGTTTCAACTGCAAGGAGCCTCCTTACAATGGCATTGCTCCTGGCCATCCTCTGCATACCAAGTGCAAGGGTCAGTGTAAGTATGGCGGGAAGGCCCTCAGGTACAGAGGCAACTGCAAGTGAAACAGCGGTCATGAAGGTGTCAACCAGTGGAAGTCCGCGGAGGAACTGTATGGCGAATACCATGGCACATACAACCACCGCTATGAGCCCAAGACTTTTTCCAAGGGAGGCTATCTTCTCCTGCAGGGGGGTCTTACCATCATCCTCCTGTATCATCTCGGCTATCCTGCCTATCGATGTATCCATGCCCACGGCTATGACGGCGCCCTTACCGCGACCTGATACAACGTCAGAGTCCATGAATGCGATAACATCCCTTTCATCCTCAGGGTTCTCATGTGTCTTCTGGACGGGTATGGATTCTCCTGTAAGGGTGGATTCGTCTATGCGGAGGTCATAGGATTCTATGAGTCTGATGTCCGCAGGTACATTGTCCCCCTCCTCTATGATTACAATATCTCCTATTGTGAGCTCAGAGGCGGGTATTTTCTGGGTCATGCCGTCCCTTATAACCGTGGCCTCAGTTGATACCAGGCCCTTGAGTTTCTCCATTGCTTGCTCGGCCCTGTATTCCTGTATGAATCCAACTGTGGCATTCACAACCACCACGAAGAGTATTACTGCAGAATCGAGCACATCACCAACAAAGTAGGATGCCACAGCCGCAAGTATGAGTAGTATGATGAGTATATCCATGAACTGGGCAAGGAACATTCTGAGGGGACCTGCCTTTTTCTCCTCAACCAGTTCGTTCTTCCCATAAGCTTCAAGTCTTCGGGCTGCTTCATCTGAATTTAAACCATTTTCTGACGTTTTAAGTTCCTTCAAGACTTCCTTTACACTCATCCTGCCCCATTTCATTTTTAACACTTTTCAATTTATTTTGGTAATTCTTTCTTAAGCTCTAGATCATGATATTTTTGAATTGGATTACCCAGTGACATTCTATCCAGTTTATAAAGTATATATTTAGTAGACTGGTTTAGTAGACTGGTGTGATTGTGGTGGGATCACATTAGTAGACTGGTTTAGTAGACTGGTGTGATTGTGGTGGGATCACCTCTGAATCAAAATTATCTCAGGTTAAGCCACTTGAGACATCATAGAATTGGAATGTTTTATGGACTGTACTCGTAGAAAAAGGTTTTTCTGTAATTTACAAGTTTCATGGGCTTTTCTGTGGCAATATTTTCCCCGGTGAGTGGTTTTATGATCAGCCGGGCACCAGCTGCCTCTGCCACCATCATAAGGGGGTTGTGGAGTTCAGATGGGGGTCTTATGGAGTATATGATGACGGCATCCCTGTAGATATCCATGTCCGGTGATGTGATGTCATCGTAAATTATGTCTCCACGGGAAGGTTTAATATCTGTTAGAACCAAATCAACTTTTGAATGTTTCATGATATAATCTGAAACATACAGGAATCTACCGGCACCAACCTCAACAACACGGTCGGATGGCTGCGAACTCCTGATTATGTAAAGTGCAAGATCTTTCCACATTGTACCACGGAGATAGAGATGATAGTAAGGGAATTCAGACCGCAGGACCTTAAAACGGTTCTGAAGATTGAGAGGGAATCATTTGCTGATCCCTACCCGGCACACCTCCTGAGGGATATATACAACCTTGGAGCGGGTTTCCTCGTGGCCCAGGAGGATGGCAGGGTCGTTGGATTCATAATATTCTGGATCCGATTTGAGGATGAAGGTCATATTATCTCACTTGCAGTTGATAAAGATTACCGCCGCCAGGGTGTCGGGGCGGAACTTGTGAGGACAGCCATAGGTATATTTGAAAAATTTCATATTAAAAATATTAAACTGGAGGTAAGGGCAAAGAATAGTGGGGCCATAAATTTCTACAGGGCCCTTGGCTTCAGTGAGGAGAATGTTATAGCCAACTACTATGAGGATGGAGAGGACGCTGTGGTGATGAGGATGGATCTCCACTCTGGAGGGGATTCTCCTTATGGTCATGAATATTAAATTAACTCTAACCAGTCAGAAGTCATGATCACGGTGGTGAAATGTTTAGGGAAGCAAAATTAGCCTTGGAAGACGGTACAATAATAAAAGGAGAGGCATTTGGATTTGAAACAGTGAAGACGGGGGAAGTTGTATTTGCAACCGGGATGACGGGTTATGTTGAATCGCTCACAGACCCCTCATACAAGGGCCAGATACTCATGCCAACCTACCCCCTGCAGGGTAACTATGGAATATCTGAGAAATGGTACCAGTCAGATGGTATAAAGGCCGAGGGCCTGATAGTGAGGGAGGAATGCCAGAAACCCTCACACCAGCTATCAGAAAAGACACTCTCAGAGTTTCTGGAGGAATATGAAATCCCTGGCATAGCGGGTGTTGACACAAGGGCCCTCACCATAAAGATAAGGGAGAGGGGTACCATGAAGGGTGCCCTTGCAACAGAGGAGATTGATGATGATGAACTCCTTGAACTGGCAGTGAACCAGCCAGACATAACCGAGATTGACCTTGTGGACCAGGTATGTGTCACCGAACCGGTCACCATGAATGAGGACGCAGAGAGGAGGGTTGTTATAGTTGACTGCGGAATCAAGAGAAACAGCATAAAGGCCCTCCTTGAAAGGGATGTTGGTGTTGCTGTTGTACCCTACAGGATGGATCCAGAGGAAATAATGGAATATGACCCTGACGCACTCCTGATATCAAGCGGACCTGGTGACCCCACAAGGGTGAAGAAGGCCATAAGCACGGTCAGAACACTATCAGAACAGCTTCCCATATTCGGGATATGTCTAGGACAGCAGATAATCGGCCTTGCATTCGGGGCCAGCATATATAAGATGAAATTCGGGCACAGGGGTATAAACCAGCCGGTGAAGGACCTCAGGACAGGTACGGTCTCAATAACATCCCAGAACCACGGGTTCACCATCGACCCGGACTCAGTCAGGGGGACGGATATTGAGATCACACAGCTGAACCTCAACGACGGGACACCCGAGGCAATAGAGCACAGGGAACTCCCGGTTTTCAGTGTCCAGTACCACCCTGAGGCAGGACCAGGGCCACATGATACCATGAACATCTTTGATCGTCTTGTAAGTGTTATGAAAGAATACTAGGATAAGAGGAAGATGGGGATAAAATGCCGCGGGATGAAAGCATCAACAAGGTACTTATCATAGGATCCGGCCCTATACAGATAGGGCAGGCTGCTGAATTTGATTATTCAGGTTCTCAGGCATGCAAATCACTGAGGGAGGAGGGGATTGAGACAGTACTCGTGAACTCAAACCCTGCCACCATCCAGACTGACATGGAAATGGCTGACAGGGTCTATGTGGAGCCCCTCACACCTGAGATAGTTGCAAAGATAATCGAGAAGGAGAAACCCGACGCGGTACTCCCAACCATGGGTGGACAGACAGGCCTCAACGTTGCAACGGGCCTTGCAGAGATGGGGGCCCTCGAGGGAGTGAGGGTTATAGGGTCCTCCATTGAGACCATAAGAAACGTTGAGGACCGTGACCTCTTTGACAGTTTCATGAAGAAACTCAACGAGCCAGTACCCTCAGCAAGAGCGGTAAATTCAGTTGAAGAGGCCCTTGAAGCTGTTGAGGAGATAGGTTATCCTGTTATAGTGAGGCCCGCATTCACCCTGGGAGGTACCGGTGGCGGGGTGGCCCACAACCGTGATGAGCTCATTGAGATAGCCACCAGGGGCCTTGAGATGAGCTTCATCAACCAGGTCCTCATAGACCAGTCTGTCATGGGCTGGAAGGAATTCGAGTATGAGGTCATGAGGGACCGCAACGACACCTGCATAATCGTCTGTAACATGGAGAACATCGACCCCATGGGCATACACACAGGGGAGAGCGTGGTGGTTGCACCGGCCCAGACCCTCAGTGACGAGGACAACCAGAGACTGAGGGACGCGGCAATAAAGATCATAAGGGCCCTCAAGATTGAGGGGGGCTGCAACATACAGTTCGCAGTCCACCCGGAGACCGGGGAGTACAAGGTCATAGAGGTGAACCCGAGGGTGAGCAGGAGCAGTGCACTGGCATCAAAGGCCACAGGTTACCCCATAGCCAAGATTGCCGCCAAGATCGCCGTGGGCATGACCCTCGATGAGATAGAGAATGACATAACAAAGGAGACACCGGCATCCTTTGAGCCATCCATTGATTACATTGTGACAAAGATTCCACGGTGGCCCTTTGATAAGTTCAGGGGGATAAGCCGGGAGATAGGGGTTCAGATGAAATCCACAGGGGAGGTCATGGCCATAGGAAGAACCCTTGAGGAGTCCCTTAACAAAGCCATAAGATCCCTTGATATAGGCGCTGAGGGCTTCATGGAGATACCCTACACAAGGAAGGACCTTGAGAACCCCACCGACCTCAGGCTGTTCCAGATCTACACAGCCCTTAAGGAAGGTATGGGTATAGACGAGATACATGAACTTACGAGTATAGACCCTTTTTTCCTGGAGAAGATCTGGAACATAGTGAACTTTGAGTCATCCCTCAACAGAGAATCCCTGAGGGATCCCAGGGTCCTCCTCAAAGCAAAGAGGATGGGCTTTTCAGATTCAAGGCTGGCATCAATAACAGGGCTCACAGAATCCGAAATAAGGTCCCTGAGGCTCAAGAATAATATAAAACCTGTCTACAAGATGGTTGACACATGTGCAGCTGAATTTGAGGCTAAAACACCCTACTACTATGGCTGCTATGACCTTGAAGATGAGGCTGAGGTTTCAGACAGGAAGAAGGTCCTCATCATAGGTTCAGGTCCAATAAGGATAGGTCAGGGCATAGAATTCGATTACTGCTGTGTACATGCAGCAATGGCACTAAGTGAAGAGGGCTACGAGACCATAATGGTTAACAACAACCCTGAAACCGTGAGTACAGATTATGACATATCTGATAAGCTCTACTTTGAACCCCTCACACTGGAGGACGTCCTTGCTGTGATAGATAAGGAGAAACCTGAGGGCGTCGTGGTACAGTTCGGTGGCCAGACATCCATAAACCTTGCCGTACCCCTGGCAGAGGAGGGTGTCAGGATACTGGGGACACCACATGAGAGCATAGACAGGGTTGAGGACCGTGAAAGGTTCACCCGCGTCCTTGATAAGCTGGGGATACCCCAGGCACCCTATGGGATTGCCAAATCCTTTGAGGATGCAAGGGGGGTGGCTGAACGCATAGGGTACCCTGTACTTGTACGGCCATCATATGTCCTCGGGGGAAGGGCAATGGAGATAGTCTACGATGAGAGGGAGCTTGAGGAGTACATGAAGGAGGCTGTGAGGGTATCCCCCGAACATCCCATCCTGGTGGATAAGTTCCTCGAGGATGCAATAGAGGTTGACGTGGACGCACTCTCCGATGGAACCGACGTATACATTGGGGGGATAATGGAGCACATAGAGGAGGCAGGTGTCCACTCAGGGGACTCGGCATGTGTGATACCACCCCAGAGCATCCCACAGGAGATAATTGAAACCATAAAGGAGTACACAAGGAAACTGGCCCTTGAACTTGATGTTGTGGGCTTAATAAACATTCAGTACGCTGTGAAACCCGACTCTGACCCGGCAGTTTACATACTCGAGGCAAACCCCCGGGCCAGCCGTACCGTTCCATTCGTCAGCAAGGCCACCGGTGTTCCACTTGCCAAGATTGCTGCCAGGCTGATGATGGGGGCAAAGCTCAGTGACCTTGGATTAACAGAGGAGAAGGAGATAGACCATGTGGCGGTGAAGGAGTCAGTGTTCCCATTCATAAAACTGCCAGGGGCAGACTCTGTGCTGGGTCCTGAGATGAAATCCACCGGCGAGGCAATGGGTATCGATGAGAACTTTGGGATAGCCTACTACAAGTCCCAGCTATCTGCCAGCATGGACCTCCTCACAGAGGGCAAGGTATTCATAAGCGTCAGGGACCAGGATAAGGACAAGATAGCAGACATCGTTAAGAAGGCCAGTGACCTGGGCTTCAGGATCATGGCAACCCGTGGGACAGCAAGGGCGGTCAGTGACATAGCCGATATAGAGGTTGTGAGGAAGGTGAGCCAGGGGTCACCAAACATAAGGGACTCCATACTCAATGGTGAAGTTGGTCTCATAATCAACACACCATCAGGGAAGCAGTCAGCCGACGATGGCTATCTAATAAGGAGAATGGCGGTTGAACTTGGAATACCCTATGTTACGACACTGGCTGGGGCAAGGGCGGCCCTCAATGCCATTGAGGCTGTTCGACTTGGGAGGATAACTGTGAAGTCCCTTGACGAATACCATGGGATGTGACCCATGGCACCAATTTTCTTTTAAATTTTAAACTATTGTGATATTATAGAATGTAGCGGTGAAGGACATGAGATATGGAAAACTCATGCTCGCTGCATTCATAATATTATCACTCACTGCATTACCCCTATCAGAGGCCCACATACTCATAGTTGCAGACAGCCTCTCAGATAGCAGCTGCATGTATGATGAGGCAAAGAAGGTTGCAACAACCCTCAAGAACAGGGGCTACCAGGTAGTTGAGCTCTACAAGGGAAATGCAACCGTTAAGAATATACTCAAGGGTATGTACGGTGCAGATGCTGTGATATATGCGGGCCACGGAGGATACATGTCAGGGAACTATGACTGCCGTGGGGGTTATGCCAGCCCCCCATTCTCACTGGTTGCAAGTGACGGCTACATATGGGGTGCAGGGGATATGGTGCAGGTCAATGGACAGACATTTTACCTGCCCTTCAAGGAAGGAATACCTGTAATATTACTCCACGCATGCTTCTCAACTGGATGGGTCGATCAATACGAGGTTAAAAACCCCATAGAGACCATCTACCACTTCTCAAGGATGTTCACAGGTTCAGGCGCCAATTACTATGCAACAGCATGGGATGGTGCGGAGATAATCTACGACTTCCTGAACGGCTCCAGGAACTTCTATGAGGCCAACCAGAAGAACTTTGAGGTTATAAATAAGAGCACAGTTTACAATGGCACAACCATCTGGCGCAACGACCATGGATATGCGGCCTTTGTGGGGGACTGGAACGGCACCTTCCCAGGGGCCAGCAATACAACACCATATGATGATGCCGCCGCAGAGGAGTGGTACAGAACCAAGGTCAAACCCAACTTCACAGGAAGCAAACCTGTGGCGGACTTCACATACACCTACAGCGGTTCAACATCACTTCGAACATTCACCTTCAGGTCAACGGCATATGACCCTGATAACGACACATTAACACTCAAATGGAACTTCGGTGACGGCTCAACAGCAACATGTGAAGAGGTAACCCACACCTATGCAAGGGAGGGCTACTACACAGTTTCACTGACAGCAACGGATAGCAATGGATTAATCTCAGTTAAGAAGAAGACAATCACGGTTGGAAACCCAAAACCCGACCTTGTGGTAACGGGGACAAGAAAATCTGGAAGCACACTCTACATATACGTTAAGAACCAGGGGACAGCTGCAGCCAGAAACTTCTATACAAGGGTGTGGTATGGCAGATACTCAACAAGGAACTATAAACAGGTGTACACAGGCACACTGAACCCGGGCGCGACGGTCACACTAAAGACCTACTACAAATACTCACGTGGCACTGTTAAGGTCGACTACTACGGCAAGGTCTCTGAGAAATCAGAAACAAACAACATCAGGAAATTCTGAACAATTATTCCATTAATTCTTTCTTCATTAACTCACAGCAGACGTCTGAATTTAAACTTCATTTTTTTATTCTTATCCTTACTCACAAATAATAAAATAGGGCAAAAACCAATAATCAAATATGCTTGTTGTTGAAAACGGGACTGTCCTCCGCGGTGCAAGTCTGAGACCCGAAAGGACAAACCTCCTCATTGAGGACGACACCATAACCGAGATAACCCCTGATAGGATCCCGGGAAGCAACAGGATTGATGCATCAGGCCTCATGGTTGCACCGGCCCTTGTGAACTCCCACGTGCACCTTGGAGATTCAGTTGCAATGGATGTTGGTGATGGGAGGCCACTTGAGGATATAGTGAGACCCCCAAATGGCCTGAAACACAGGATACTTGAATCATCACCACAGTGGAAACTTAAGATGTCCATGAAGGATGCAATGGCTGACATGATGGCACATGGCACAGGATCATTCATTGACTACAGGGAGGGTGGTGTTGAGGGTGCTGAACTCCTCACTGAGGCAATGGCTGATCTCCCACTGAGGGGGATGATACTTGGAAGGGACCCTGCCGTCTTTGACCCTGAAGCATCAGATTCTGAGGTCAGGCGTGCTGTGAGGAGGATCTTGCAAGTATCTGATGGGTTTGCACCAAGCGGCATGGGCGAGATAACCGATGAGGCAGCCCGCATAATCGTTGATGAATGTGAAAGGATGGGTAAGGTTGCATCGATTCACGTTGCAGAGCACCCGGAATCCCAGAGGAGGTCACTTGAGGAGACAGGGAGGACTGAGGTTGAAAGGGCTGTGGATGCTGGATTTAAGCTTCTGGTGCACCTCACAAACCCAGTCAAGGATGACCTTGAAATTGTAAGGGAAAGCGGGGCCTCGGTTGTGCTGTGCCCCAGATCCAACGGGGCGCTCTCAGCAGGTATACCCCCAGTTAAGAGGATGCATGAGATGGGCATAAATCTCCTTCTCGGCACAGACAACGTCATGTTCAACTCACCGGATCTCCTCAGGGAGATGGAGTACACCCTGAAGGTTACAAGGGGATCCACAGGTGATTACTTCCCACCACTTGAGGTGCTGAGGATGGCAACCGTTAACGCATCGGAGATAACAGGTGGGGGTGTTATTGAGGAGGGATTTCCGGCGGACCTCATGATCACCGAGAAACTATCCGCTGACCCCCACCTCTCCATCATAAACCGTACTGAATCGAAAAATATAATATATTTAATAATAAAAGGTAAACTAGTTAAGAGGTGAGGCTATGTACAGTAAAATCCTGCTCCCAACCGACGGCTCAAAACATGCCAACAAGGCAGCTGAACATGCTATATGGATTGCCAGGGAAAGCGGAGCCGAGATAATTGCTTTAACAGTTATGGAGACATCATCCCTCGTGGGTCTCCCGGCAGACGACCTTATAATAAGGCTGAGGGAAATGCTTGAGGAGGAGGCATCAAGGTCCCTTGAAGCCGTTAAGAAGCTTGTTGAGGAATCAGGGGCAGGTGTTAAACTGACACTCAGGACCGATGAGGGTTCACCTGCAGAGGCCATACTGAGGACAGTGGAGAAGGAGGGCGTGGATCTCGTGGTCATGGGAACCTCAGGCAAGCACGGCCTTGACAGGTTCCTGCTGGGCAGCGTGGCAGAGAAGGTGGTAAGGTCCGCAGGCTGCCCGGTCCTTGTTGTTCACTGAAATCCATTTTTTTTTAACCGACTCTCTTCTGGTGTTGGTCATGCTTGTAAAGGAGATAATGTCAGAGAAAATACACTATGTAACTGTTCCAGGAAACAGGTCAACAGCCCTTGAACTCATGAGAAAGGAGAATGTATCAGGGCTTCCAGTAGTTAAGAAGGGGACAGAGGAACTTGTGGGGATAATAACAAGATCAGACCTTGTTGAGAATCCGGATGAGGAGCAGATAGCGCTGATAATGACCAGGAATCCCGTCACAGTAGCCCCAGACGATGACGTCAGGGTGGCTGCAGAGAGGATGCTTGAGCGAAACATCCGGAGGGTCCCTGTTGTGGACCAGGACAGGCTTGTGGGTATAGTGACAAGCTATGATCTGGTCGCAGGTGCAATTGCAGAGATGGAAATCGATGAACCAGTGGAGAACTACATGACAAGGAACATCCCCACAACATGGGATAGAACACCCCTCAGTGTGGCATTTGAGATAATGAGGTACTTCGGGCTGAAGGTCCTTCTGACCCTCAACAACAGCGGTGAACTCTCAGGGGTCCTCACAGAGACAGACTTCATAAATGAAAGCGAGGTTGTCTCTGAAAGCACGGTTCATAATACATCCGTGGGTACAGAGGGGGACAGGTGGTCCTGGGACAGCAAAAATGTGCTCTATGTCATAAAAAACCAGCTCAAATTCCCTGACAAGGAGGTCAGGGAAGTTGCAACCACAGATATAGTCACCGCAACCACCTCAACCACGGTCACCTCCTGCGCAAGGAAGATGAAGAGGAGGAACATTGAACAGATACCCATCATAGATTATGAGGGAAACCTCACCGGGCTTGCAAGGGCCAATGACCTTATAAATGCTCTGATTGATTCAAATGAGTGACCAGAGGATAACACTGAAGGCCTCAAAGGGTCTTCTGAGGATGGCGGCTAAGAACCATGGTGAGGTCTCAATAAGGGATATAGAGATCAAGATGCTACTAGGCTACTGCTGGTGGTATGACCTGCCGGTTATTGAGACACTGCTGGATGTACTTGAGATGGCACTGAAGGGGTCCATCTCTGAGGTACTCCCCCATGATGAGCTTCTGGTTGATTACACGGTGAGGACAAATGACCTCCCTGATGACTCCAGTGAGGTTGAGATAATTTTCAATGGGATAAGTGCCGATGGGATTGAGTTCAGCACCCCCTCTGGACTTGTTTTAAGGGGTGATGATTCAAGGGGCCTTCTTCAGAAGATCACCTCCTTCAGAAGGAGGGTTAATGAGAATGTCCAGAGGGTTCTATGACTGGGCAATCCAATGCACCTGTATGGCCCCACATTACCTTATGGCTGGACTATCATATCTGATCCAGTCAGCCACATATTCACAGGATATTGGATGAATTATGACTGGACAATCATGCTTCTGATTGAGAGTGATTCTGTGACTGCATGTCCTCATGCGCCCTTATGATGTGTGGCAGCACTTCAAGGAGCACCTCCTCAGCATCTTCCCTGTCCCTCACCTTTCTTGCCACTATCTTTCCGTTCCTGAAGATGGTCACGTTACTGTCACCCACCTCAACCATGACAACACCCATCTTCTCTGAGCATCGGGGGTTTCTCTCCTCCAGCTTTTCACAGGTTTCTTTTATATCGATGTGGTAGGGTAGCTTAACCTCGAACATTATCCTTGATTCAGCATCCCTGCAGGGCCTGTAGAGTACAATGTCATCTTTACCTCTTCTGTAGCCTGTGAGGTCCAGGAGCACCCTCTTAAACCCGACGGCCCTCAACTCATTCTCTATATGCCGCAGATTTGCTGCATTGAGGAGCCTCTCAGGTTCATCAACCTCTATTATTGCAGAGCCCCCCTCATGCCTGACCCTCACGGTGCCCTCACCGTAGAGTCCCCTGATGAGGGTTTCAGCATATGATACCCTGTTTATCCGTTCAGGCGTTATCTCCTGATCCTTTATCCTTGTTGCAAGGCATGTGGTATTCTCTGAGTATTCAAGGTTCCTTTTTTTGAGATATTCAAGGACGTCACTCCGTGTAATCCCCGCATCGAGTAGAGGGGTCTCTATACCCAGCAGATGGTTAACCAGGGTGCCAGGACGGTCCTCAAACATGTCACTTGCGGTTGTACCATCAAGGACCGCCTCAAAACCCCTCTCTCTGGCCTCATGGAGTATTGAACTGTATATGATGTTCTTGCATACAAGGCACCTCTCTGGTTTGTTACTCACAAACTCCTGATTTTCAAGGAGCGGCCTGTTTATTATAAAGTGCTCCACCCCAAGGGATCTGGCAATTGATGATGCATTTTCTATGAAGCCACGGGGCATAACACCTGTGTCAACTGTGAATGCAGCAACCTCATCAGCAGAATCCCCTGCAATATCAAGCAGTGCTGTGCTATCAGCCCCACCTGAGAATCCGACAGCAACCCTTCGGCCCTTAAGGGCATCCTTCACCTTTTTTATCTTTGATTCAAGATCCATGAGTTTCACATCCATGATCGTGATCATCAGAGCTTAAAAGTCTTTTAATGTATTTTATAACCTCAAGGGCATCTTCCCTTTTTATATCCCTCCCTTCAGATTCAAGGAATGACATGAGGGATGCCTTCCTGTTTTCAGGTATCTCTGCATCATTCAGAATCCTCTGGTAGTTCCTGAGGGGATAAAATAGGTTCTTAGCGATTTTCATGAGTTCTATGAAGTCATCTTCACCGATGATGCCCCTTTCAAGGGCCCTTTTAAAGTTAAAATGAATGCTCACAAGGGAATCAGAGAGGGCCTCAAGGTTTTCAGGGTTGAAGGCAACTGCAACATCATCATCAGATTCCAGATCACCATTCAGGTAGGCCCTGAATATACGGCCGACTCCCACCATCCCCAGGTCATGGAGTTCAGAAGCCCTTAGGGCACCCATACTGGCGCCCCCAACAACGGTAACACCCGCCCTGAGTGCTTCAATGATCTCACGGTGCCCCACCGCCGGACTCTGATGGAATACACCGTCAATTATTCCTATTATGTCTGGCTTCTCAGAGAGGGCCTCATGGACGTCACCCCGCCTTACAGGGGGTCTGTAATCTGCCCTGAGGATATCCGATGCCTCACTGTGGGAAAGTGATGGCCCTGTAAATATTATGATTTTTCTTCCATGCATATGGATTATCTAGTGCCTCGGGTCACTTAATCATTTCATCTGATTATGATCTCTGCTGTGCATATGGATTATCTAGTGCCT